>NZ_CP091916.1 GCF_022063185.1 Nostoc sp. UHCC 0870
AACAGGGCAGGGAACCCGTTGTTTTTATCGTTTTGGATGAGTTGAACAAATATGCACCCCGTGATGGACGTAGCCCGATTAAAGATTTGCTGGTAGACATTGCAGAACGGGGGCGATCGCTAGGAATTATTTTAATTGGCGCACAGCAAACCGCCTCAGAAGTCGAACGGCGCGTTGTTGGACAAGCGGCTATCCGTGTTGTGGGTAGGTTAGATTCAGCCGAAGCAGAACGTCCAGAATACAACTTTTTGACAGGTTCTTGTCGTAAACGAGCTTTATTTCTGAAATCCGGGACAATGTTTGTACATCAGCCAGAAGTCCCCGCCCCAATTTTAGTTAACTTCCCTTTCCCTGCTTACGCCACTCGCAAAGAAGAAGTGTTTTTGAGCCAAGCAGAAATTACCAGCATTGAAGCTGATATTGACCGTTTTTAGGAGGAATTGTGCGTTTAATTCATACATCTGACTGGCATTTGGGGCGACACCTCAAAGGCAAAGATCGTACCCCAGAGATTGAATTTACTCTGAATGAACTTTTACGACAAGCCAAAGAATTAGAAGTTGATGCGGTGTTAATTGCAGGCGATATTTTTGAAACTCCTAATCCTGCATCTGATGCTGAACGAGTTGCGTATCAGTTTTTTGAGGGGTTGCGAAATGCTAAAATTCCGGCAATTGCGATCGCAGGTAATCATGATTCTGCTTCCCGCTTTGATGGAATAGCTAATCTTTTGTCTTTAGCTGGCGTGCAGATTTTAGGGAAACCTCGTCGCGTCAACCAAGGAGGTTTAATTAGCATAGAAACGCCTAACGGCAAACTGCGTGTAGCTGCTATGCCTTTTGCTTCAGAACGGCGACTATTGACAGTTGAAAATCTGTGGACAATGGACGAGTTACAGCAAATAAACCACTACAGAGAAAGGGTAGGCTATTTGCTCAACAACTTAGCCACTGGTTTTCAAGATGATAGTGTGAATATCCTCATGGCTCACCTCACTGTTGATGGTGCTAAATTAGCCAATTCCGAAGCCCGTCATCACACCAAAGAAACCTATGCCTTGGCTGGACAAAGCCTACCTGCTGAAGCTCAGTATATTGCTCTCGGACACATCCATAAACCCCAACAAATTCCCGTTGCGGCTCCTACTTATTATTCCGGTTCTTTGATTCAAGTGGACTTTGGCGAAGCTGAGGAAGAAAAAGGATTTTATCTCATTGATGTTGAACCAGGTTCTCCTGCAAAAAAACCGGAGTTTATATCTATCCCCTGTCAAAAACCTTTGCAGATACTCGAATGTGAATTGAGTGATTACGAAGAAAAGCTAGAACCTCTCCGTGATTATTCTGGTTATCTGAAGGTAATTATCAACTTGCAAACACCTCAAATAGGATTAGCTGACAAAATTCGCAAAATTTGTGGTGATCAAGTGCTGCAAATTGAGCCACGTTATCCAGAAGTGGAATCAAGGAGGGAAAAATCTGTAAAACAAGAAGAGTTTGATCCCGTGGAAGAATTTAAGCGCTACTTCCAAGAGGAATTAAACACAACACCTGCTCCCGCCGTTGTAGCAAAGTTTAAAGAACTATATCAAGAAATCAAGGAAACCCAAGATGCGACCACTTGAGCTAACTTTAGAAGGTTTTACCAGTTTTCGCAATCAGGCAAAGATTAATTTTGAGAAACTGGAATTATTTGCTATTACTGGCCCAACCGGTGCCGGTAAATCATCTTTGCTTGATGCCATGACTTTGGCACTATATGGGAAAGTAGCAAGAAAAACTCAACCCAAAGAATTGTTGAGTCAGGGAAGTTTAAAATTACAGGTATCATTACGATTTTTGGTAAATCAAACTGAATATCTAGTCTTTCGCTCATGGTCATATCGTACTAAAACACCCCAAGTTACTTTTAAATTAGAAAAGCAGATAAATGGTGATTTTCAACCTTTTGGAGAACAAAAGGAAGCAGAGATTAACGCCATTATTGAGAAAGCTTTAGGGATGAATTTTGAAACTTTTACTAAAGTTATTCTGCTTCCTCAAGGACAATTTGATGAGTTCCTCAAAGGTAAAAGTGCTGATCGGCGGAAGATTTTAAACAATCTGGTTGGATATGAAAGAATTTTTGAAAATATGTGTTCTCAGGCTGGGACGCGAGCTAATATTATTAAAGGTGAATATAACGCAATTCAAGAACAGCTAAAAAATCTAGATTTATCATTAGATATAGAACTGAATTCTCAACGGCGCGATCGCTCTCAGTTTCTAGGAGAAGAACTACCCAGATTACATGAAACAGTTATCAAGACACAAACAGCTTTAGCTGCCGAAAAAGGATTATTGCAACGTCTGAGAGATTTAGCAAATTGGCAACAGCAACTTGAAGAATTAAATAAAGAAACTCCAAAAATAAGTGAATTAAAACAGCAATTAGAACAAGCACGAGTTGGCGATCGCTTATCTGCCACTTGGACATCAGTCAATTCGGCTCGTCATCGATATGACAAGACTCAAGCTGATGTTGAGATTGCTGCTAAAGCTTTGGTTGAGAAAGAATCAGCTTTTAAAATTCAAGAAGATAACTTTCAGAAAACACAAGCCTATGAAGCTGAAATTACACCGCAACTAAAACAGCGAGAAGAAGCTCTTAATGCTGCCAAAATCTATGAAGAACAGCATCGTAAAATTCAGGAAGAAGTAAAACGCTTAGAAAAAATATTAGTAGAAAAAAATCAGCTAATAACTGAGGCTGATCAAGCTGTAAAAAAGGCTGAAGCTGAATTAAATCAAAAAAATCATATATTGACGATAGCTAATAATGAACTGTCTCAATCTTCTCCTGGTGGTACAAGATTAGAGCAACTTAATCAAGTGACACCACTACTAATTAAATGGCAAGAAATCCAAAAGCAAGTTGAAAGCGATCACACGAAGTTACAACAAATTACTCAAGAGTTAGACACTGCTGAGTTTAATTATCAATCTGTTATTTTAAACTTCCAAAAATCTGAAGCTGAATGCAATCAATCTCGTGTTGCATTAGATACTGCTAGACAAAAAAATTATGCTGCGGCTTTACGTGCATTGCTGCATACGGGTGATGATTGTCTAGTATGCGGTGGAATTTATCCAGAAGCCCACTTATTACCACAACTAGAATCTTCAGGTGATATCAAAACACTAGAAAAACGCGATCGCGCTGCTGAACAAAATCGCCAAAAAGCTACTGAAGCAAAAACCCAAGCTGAAACCACAAGAGAACATCTGAAGAAACAACAAATTGAATATCAAAAAATATTAGCAGAAAAAGAAACTGAACTTGAAGCAGAGACAGAACAAATTGTTGTCATATTAAATGCAGAGAAATGGGAGGTTAAGGCACTTGATCAAGAACGCCAATCACTACAAAAAAGTGATACTAATTATCAGAAATATTTAATACTTAAAGAAAAAGCAGAGGCGGAAATTAAAGCTAGTGAACTCAATTTGAATTTTGTTAAAACTAAGTTATTAGATACGCAAACTCAACATCAAGACCTAGCAACTGAAATAGACCACAAAAAAACACAACTTCAGGAAATATTAGATACACTTTCCCAGCTTACTGGTAGTGATTCTTATGAGAATTTATTCCAAAAAATAGAAGAAGATAAACGAGATTTAAAGCATCGCATTCAGCATGAAAATCAGTGCTATCAAACTGCTCGTGATGAATTTCGGCAAGCTCAACAAAGTGATGTCAAGGCAAAAGAAGACTTTGATTCAGCTTCTGCTGAAAAGGAACGTCTAGAAGCTGAATGGCATACTAGTTTACTATCCGCAAACTTTACAGAGCAAATATTTCAGCAATCTAAAGTACCCCCAGAACTGCAAAATCAATGGCAGCATAAAATTGATGATTACAACACTAATAAAATTCAGTTAGAAACTAATATTAATCGAGAAACTGACGCAATTGGTGACAGAACTACAAACGCAGAAATAATTGCCCAGTATGAAAAATCTGTTGCTGATGCTGGAGAACAATATAAACAAGCACAAGATGAATACAACGATTTAAAACTTTTGATTGCTAAAGCTGAGGAACAGCGAGAACAAGTAGAGAAATTGCAAGCACAACTATCTACCAAACAACAAGAGCTAGAAATATATCAAATTTTGTCCAAAGAGTTGAAATCGGATCGCTTTCAAGACTATATTCTCCAGCATTTTGAACGTGAACTAGTAGAACAAGCAACAGTCTTTTTGCTGGAACTTACAGAACAGCGATATGCATTGAAATATGAAAATAAAGAATATAAAGTAGAAGATAACTGGAGTTGTGGTGAAACAAGACGAGTCCAAACCCTATCCGGTGGTGAAACCTTTGCTACTTCTTTATCCCTAGCTTTGGCACTTTCAGAAAAGTTGTCTAGAGGAGCTAAATTAGGTAGTCTGTTTATAGATGAGGGATTTGGAACATTAGATGCTGAAACTCTGCAAAGTGTCTCAAGTATCCTACAATCTTTGGGTCAGCAAGAAAAATTAGTTGGCGTGATCACTCACGTTCCCGCCTTTGGGAGAAGAGTTAGGAACGCAAATCAAAGTAGAAAAATTTCCAGAAGGCTCTCGAATTATTATGGCGTAAATGTAGCGACCTGCAATGCTAATCGCTCAAACCTGCAATCATGACATTTACAAACCAGGATTAAATGCAACTATAATTACGCTTCAGCCAGGATTATTTGCAACTGAGCCAGGATTATCTGCAACCAACCTGCAATCATCGGTTTGAGCCAGGATTATTTGCAACTATAAATGAACCTGCTGGAAATTGCGCTTTCAATTAGTTCAAAGTGGCAATCCCGCCGCCAACATTTGCTCCTGCAACTCCCGCGCACGCATTGGGTTCAAGTTGACCACGAAAACAACAACTTAATTTCAGCCGGTTTGGCATTGAACTGTTCAGCCAAATCCCTCACGTTTATAGCCATGCCGAGTGAGAGTTGGTTCCAAATCATCAAGAAGCTTCGATAGCACCGACTCAATAATCACCGTAGTAACAGGCTTGACTGCAACTCGGTACGCAGCCTCTAAAGCTAGTGTCAAATGTTGTTCGATTTGTAGTGGAGTTCTCAACCGCGCAGCAAGTAATTCAATAGCAGAGGCCTCTAGTATGTCACTGATAGAAGTATCATCCGTAGTACATTCAGATACCAACCATTCAATATATTCTCGTTGATTACCGACAATCCCCTCCAAAGAGAAGACCGTCGCCCGATACCCAATTTCCTCCATCGTGGGACGGCGCAAATCATTTTTCAGTTTGGGATGACCAGCCAGCACTACCGAAAGTGTGCCACCACCGTCTTCAACTACCTCGATTAAACGTTTAAGTCCCGTCAGCGTACTGTAATGTAGGTCATGAGCCTCATCCACAAACAGTGCTACAGGCTTTTTACCTTTTCTAATCAGGTCACGTAATTCCCGTTCCCGTTTTTCGCCGTCTTTCGGAATTTTAATTTCCTTATCTGTGGATAAATCATAGAATAAGGCAGCAATCAGAGTGGGTAGTGTCGCTCGGTCTTTATCCACAGAAAGCGATTTTGAGACGGTAATTTTACCTTCTTTCTCCAAAACGTCAAACAAACGTCGTAAAGTCGTTGTTTTACCACACCCGATAATTCCTGTAATGGCAACCAACTTCCCCGAATGAATTGCCACTTTAATATCCTTGAACATTTGTTTTTGGTGTTCAGTCTCGTAGTACCCAGCTTTGGGAAACTCCTTAACCAAACTAAAGTGTTCCATGACCTCAGTAAGCATTTTGTTCCCCTCCTTTTGGCTTTTGGAAATACTCCCTTACCCGGTCAATAATCACTTTTTTGTTGAGGGTTTCAGTTAGCAGTGCATTAATAAATGCCATTTGTTCAGGAGATAATTTGGCCAACGGCTGCGCTAGATAATCTGAAATCGCCAATTTAGCGAATATTATGCTGGGATATGTAAATTCTTGGAATGGGTCTGGGTCGTTAAAAGGTGTGACAGTCGGCTCAAGTTCTTTATACTTGTCCACTAGAAATTGGAGATCGGCATTTTTGTCCAATGCTGTCCGTGGCAAAACCCAGTTTCTTTTGCTAAATCCGCAATCCTGTCTGCCCGTTCTTCGGTTTTAGTTTTTTTGTGTTTGCGATAGCGATGTAATGGAATTGGCCCATCAACCGGGTAAAATGGGCCGTAGCGGCGATCGCTAAACTCAACATATAGCTCGTTGTCAAATAAACCCCACCAAAGGACGACAGTTTCACCAGCCAAGTCTGGCTCTACCTCATAAGCTACGCCTTCAATTGATACCCTGGCATCGGAACCAACCTTTCTACGTTGCGGTTCGCGGGCAAAGTTACAGAATCGCTCCCAACTGCACATTGCGCGTAAACCTGACTTGGGGAGATTTCGCAGCCAATCTTCTATGCGCGAATGTGGGGACTCTCGGTGTGGCTTATCGTTGTAAAGCAACAGATACTGGCGCAACCAAAGGTTAGCCTCTACCTCGTTTTCCGGTTCGTGAAAGTGATACAGAGTTTCGTAAGCTTCTTTTACCGTCCGAAACGGTCTTTCTACTTTGCCCTTGGAACGAGCTGTCACCCGACGACCATCCTTGCCATTGGGCAGATGCGTGACTAGCTTGATTCTTAGGCAGTCCATGACATTCGCTATAAAGCATCAGCAGGGGATTACCTTTACCCGCATCCACCCACAATGGCTGCTTTACGTGTTTCAAATCAGACTGACTCAGGTCGAAATGCCAACATTCATTGCTGTATTCTGCCTGAAAACGCACCGCCGGAGGTTGCCGGGTCATTCGTTCATTGTCATATCCCCATACTTTCAAGTAATAGTTGACGGTACTTCTAGTTAACGTACCCTTGCTCGGTTGGATAAAGCCATTTGGTGTATCCATCCCAAAATCTTCCAGTAGTTCAATCGCCCGTGCAGTTGAGAGGTGTCGCCCTTTCTTATTACTGGTGCGGATTTTCATCGCCGCAATGATTTCACAGTAAAGTTCCATTTCAGCCTGTGATAGCTTTCGAGGTGTTCCACTATCTGAGCGGTTGATGGATTTGGGGCGTGATAAGTTACGCAGAGCGCGATACAGAGTATCTGTTGACACACCGTATAGAGCAGATGTCTGTTCAATGAGAATTCGACGCTCTTGGCAACGACTTGGTAATCCGTCGAGGCGGTGGCGTAAGTTGATGAGTGCCTCTACCGGGATTTCCTTGTGTGCCATGTTATGTTTTTATCTCAGCGATGTAGTTATAGAGAGTTGGTTTAGAAATCCCCATGAGTCTACAGATTTCAACAATGGTGTGTTGCCTTTCGGTATAAAGCTTTACTGCTAATTGGCGTTTTGCTCGGTCTAGTGCTTTTGGTCTACCTCCCTTATGACCACGCGCACGCGCTGCTACAAGACCCGCCGTTGTGCGTTCACGGATGAGATTGCGTTCAAATTCTGCCAATGCACCGAACAGATGGAAAATTAGCCTGCCACTGTTATTAGTGGTAGTAATGGATTCTGACAAACTAGAGAGTTCAATTCCTCTATCATCTAACTGGGATATGATTTCGATTAGGTCTTTGAGCGACCTTCCCAGGCGGTCTAACCTCCACACCACTAGGACATCACCAGTCCTTGCTACTTCCAGTGCTTGGTTTAGTCCAGGTCTTGCTGCTTTCACTCCACTTATATGATCTGAGTAAATTTTTGCACAACCAGCTTGCTGCAAGGCATCCATTTGCAGGTTCAATTTTTGGTCATCTGTTGAAACTCGCGCGTAGCCGATCAACATTACTTGAACCCCAACAAGTCAGTAAATAAACCCGTTACCTCACAGTATATGTTGCCGATAATATTTTTACCGAGTTTCGTTACCAAACTTGAGCCGATTCTAGGGGGACTTGGATATCAATCATAGTGGTAAAGAAAACGGTCGTTTCTTTTACCTTTATAGTTGCAGTTAATCCTGGCTGAAATTCAACTATTTTTTTTTATAAGTCAAAGGGTTTTTTGAGCAAACTTTCTTGCCTACCGTTTGATGGGACTTTCGGTTAGTTGCAAATAATCCTGGCTCAAACCGATGATTGCAGGTTGGTTGCAATTAATCCTGGCTCAGTTGCAAATAATCCTGGCTGAAGCGTAATTATAGTTGCATTTAATCCTGGTTTGTAAATGTCATGATTGCAGGTTTGAGCGATTAGCATTGCAGGTCGCTACACGTAAACTTCAGTTTCAAGCATCGGTAAAAATCTACGTTATGAGATCGCTTCTCCTGTCCAAAACTACCTTGCTAGTCTTCAGTGCTTAAAGCCACCAAGGGGTACGGTATGTCCAGTAGCTTTTGCTCCATACCAGAGTTCACCAACCGAGTCCGAAACTCAGATAAAATGGAGAAATCAAAGCCACTGTCTGTTAACGGTAAGCTTAAGGCATATTTCCAGTCAATTCGCGCCCGCACTGCGTCTGCTGCTTGTCGATCTGATAAATTTTCCACAAACTGCATTACACATATTAGTGCTAGTCTCCAAGGGGACTCTGCTGGTTGTCCCCGTTGCGAAAACAACTCTACAAAAGCTTCATCTTCATAAATACTGCCCAATGTATCGCGTATCTGTAGGTAAATATTTCCCTTGGGAAAGGCAGCACGAGCCACCTGTACAGTTTCAACGGGTATGTCAGGTATATTTTGGGGATGTATCGACATATTGACTCATGCCCAACTGTAGGAACTTATTGTTGATCCTACTCCTTTTTGAGATGTCCTATTTGAATTCGCCAACAGTGTCTTCGCTATATCTGGGCCGAAAAGTCAGGTGCGTGACAAGCACTAATTCACTGAGGAGCCGTGTGAAATTAACGTTTCATGCACGGTTTTGTAGCCGAGTCAGGGAGGTGACTTTCTGGCTTAGGCATCCATATACCTGCGAAGGGAATTGAACAGGCGAGAGCAGCTATTCTAAAATTATTCCATTTAATTATCGTTGTCCTTTGCGTACCATACCTAGTCCATACAGGTATAACTCAGCAACACCATAGACACGAGGGGGGGGGTCTTTTGGTCGGGAGCGCTCTGTAAGAATACCAGCATCAACCATGTCTTTGATGTGAAGCACTAATTCGCCATCTCCTAAATTCCATATTTCAGCTAGGCGGTTTTCATCGATAGGAGATCGTTCACTCTGAAGTCTCTCTAGAAAATCTTCTAGTTCAGGGTATTCATTACGTACCTCGTTCACTCGTTGATGGGAAACATTGGGAAAAGCATTGATCAACGCTTTTGGACGCAAAGTTATTTCTGAAGCGTATTCTGTAGAAAATTCTTTCTCCAATTTGACAGCTTCTTCTAAAAGTAATACTAAACTGCGTGGAAAACAGTTCTTTTGACCGTCTGCAATACGAGTGCGAACCCAGTTATAAGTGTAGGCTTTATTACCACTTCCCATCCGTTCACCCCATAGAGGATAAAGGCTTTGACGTAATTGCTCCAGCCCAATTATATTGAGTCGCTCAACAGTAACCCCAAACTTTTGTTCTAAAGATTTTTTCAGCGAATCAGAACTTTTTAGAGCTTGGCGAAGCACCAGTCGCCAAAGGTCAGCCTCTTCCCAACGCAGATGAAGTGAGCGTCCACTATAATGTCCTGTATTGGTAAAGTTGAGTTGGTTCCAGATATCTTCACGTAAAAATATCTTGGGTACAATCTGCTTTAAACTTGTACCACTTTCTAACCACCAAGCAAGCAATGCTTCAAGTGCCCGTCTGCGTCGATCATAATCTTTTTGACTAGAACCAAAGCCAGCATCTAGTTCATCATAAAGTAGCCATACTATCTGATTATTTTGCTGCAACCATTGGTCAATTGCACGCAATTCGTCAGATGCTTGCGGTTTTGCTTGTGGTGATCGCGAACGGTCTACTAACCATGAAATAATCTCAGCATGAGAAGGGTTTTCTTGAGCGCTCAATGCAATCAATCGTTCATCTAAACACGTCAGCGAACGTAACTCCAACTTAGTATTGCACAGTTGTAAAAGACCATAATTAAGCCAAAAAAATTGCCACTCATTTTCACCGACTTGCTCTTCATAGCTAGCCAGATCACCACTTTCTAAAATTGTTGACGATACTCTCGGCTGGCCGTGGGCTGGAATAAAACTAATATTATTTAAATTGACATCAGATTGAGCTAATTCCTTAGCTGCATCTGGCTTTTCTACAAATAGTCGAAACAAAAGGCTTTTCCCAGTACCTTTAGCACCACGAATTAGCCAAGTTCTATTAATCAAAAATTTCGGGAAATCCTCTGTGCGCTGAAAGATATTTGGAATATTATCTGGTTCTAATTCTTGTGCAGTTGCCGCCTGAAAATGTAACTCATTAAGGATGGTTTTTCTGTTATCAATAGTTTTAGTTTCTATATTTAGTTGAAAATCTGGCAAACCAGCATCAATGGTATCAGCAAGAGGTAGATAAGCATCCAGTAAACTTTTGGGTACCTCATTGACTAGACTAGACAAAGTTGTGATACTCGGATTATATAGAACTTCGTGGTAAAGTTGTCCGACAGTGATTTGATTCGGTAAACCCCAGTTGTCTTCAATCCAATTTTCTACTTTATTTATCCAAATTTGATGCTGCTCAGATGCAACCGCTGGCACAGGTGTTAGTAGAAATCGCACATCAGGCTTACCCTGATATTTTTGTTGTTTACGAGCTGCTTGCACAACCCAACGCAGTCCCTCAAAACTCTGTCCAGTTGGTGAAAAACAAATGATGGCAGTATCAGCTAGACCCAAAAGTGCAATTGCACCTACATCATTAAATCCAGGACGGGCATCAATTAAAATTACATCTGGATCTAGTTGTTCTTTTATATCTTCAATCAATTGCTCAACCGCATTATGTCCAGACCTATAGAAAGATCGCATATCTAGGTCTGCTAGTCGATGAACATAATTTTCGTCATACTCTCCTACTGGCACTAAAAAAAGTTCACCGCGAGTTTTTAAGTTTATCTGACGGATGCAGTCACTAATATTAGGAAGATTCTCTTCAGGAGTAACGGAGCGTTGATATAGGTAATCTAATACTCCATACTGTTCTCCATTGGTATTTTCAATATCCTGGTGCAACATAATTGAAATTCCAGGAGCTTCCAAATCAAAATCTACCATGACTACCCGACGATTGCGGGTTGCCAATATACCTCCTACCAACCCTAAAGCAGTAGAGCGACCTACACCTCCCTTGAAAGAGTAAAAAGTAACAATCGAAGGTTTTTTCAAACTATCTTCATCCATTTCAAATGGCTGCTCAGGTTCTGGAGCCATTAAAATTTCTGACCATAAAGGTAACTGAACGTCTTGGGGAAGTTGCTCAACGTCTTCTTGTGGGGTTAACAATTCATAGCCAGCAATTGGATATTGCCCAAGATTAAACCCAGGAGAAAAAATTGTTAATAAATCGTCAATCTTTTTTTCCCGCTCAATTAATGATTTACCTTCAAAAGAGCTTGTGACAATCCAAATTTTCAACCAACCTAGTGAAGTGCGCTTGACTTTGACCTTTACTTGTGTATCTTCTAATGTTAATTTACCGCTTAGATAGTTCTGAATATCTTGAGATCGTGTACTGTTGAAATCTGTCATGAAATCTCACCTTGCTTATCTAGCAAGAATTTGTGTAAAGTTTGTACTGCTTGAATGAATTCCTGGCTATCTTTTTTTTCGCCTGTTTTATCTGAGTATCGTAATTCGTCGTTGTGCCACAAAGATGAAACAACTTTCCATGCTTTCTTATAAGTACCAGTACGCTCTAGTTGTATAGTACGTTGTAATGTCGGCAAACTATCTAGCAAAGATGTTAAATTATGCAGGCTTGCACCTTGCAATCGCTTCTGAAAAATGCGGGTATCTTTAAAGTTAGTCTTACCCTCTTCGTAACAAATAAGAGATTTTAGAGAGCATTCGATAGCGTAACCACCGAGATAAATAGCACCTGCCCAGCGCTGATAATTATGTAAAGCTTGAGCATCTTCAAGCCGACGACGAGAGGCACCTAGCTGGCAACGTTTATCGTAAGTATCCATCAATTTATATACCTATTGTATATAAGGTCAAAAAAACGAATGTAAATATTTTAACTGAAGTTTCTTTTCTACTTAAGCATTTAAAAATCCTGAATAGCTAGCTGACTCTATGTTTCCAGTCTTTTGAAGAATACATCTTCTATTCACCTATTTCTGCTATGACGACCTCTACACCAGCCTCTAGCATTCAAGTTTAGGCTGAACTTGCAATGGAGGCGGACATAACGCAACCAATTAGGGGTAAGCGCTATTATCCGAGCGTTAGCACCCTAGACGGCATATCCACCACCAACCTTCGAGTTTTTAACCACTGGCGACCAAGTAAAACTTCTGACAGGGGTATGAGTATCATCAGAACAGAAAAACGGTTTAAGCTTAAAAGCCTTTATCTTTAGAGTGAACTACCCACACTTCTGCGACTCCGAAGTGTGGGCTTTTGTCGGTTCAAGCTAACCTAAATCGGTTGTCAATTACGTAATAATCGGTTAAAAAGATATTAAGCAAGTAGTAATCTACACCATAAAGCTCCCAGGAGAAAGACTGACACAATGTTAGTATCGCCAAACTTTGGGTTTCTAGCAATTCATGACCCGCAACTGGTGCGACTGGGAGCTTTAGCAGAAAGATATTTTACTGATGACCCTAATACCTGCCTCATCAAACTGCGTCAGTTTGGCGAACTCCTAGCGCAACTGATAGCCGCGAATGTGGGGATGTACGACTATGAAGCACGGCAAATTGATTTGATGCGTCGCTTGCGGGATAAAGGCATTCTCAAAGGCAAAATATATGATTTGTTTGACCAATTACGTCTAGCTGGCAATGATGCCACACACGCACTTGCAGATGATCATAGAACAGCCCTCAGCAACCTGAAATATGCACGTCAACTAGGAATATGGTTTCATCGGGTTAATACCAAAAATCCCGATTTTAACCCTGGCCCTTTTATTCCACCTCAAGACCCAGCCAGAGAAACCCAAGCACTCCAACAAGAATTAGCACAGTTACGGACTGAGTTAGAAGCCAGTCGTACCGCCGCAGAACTCGCACAAATTGCCGCCGAACAGGAAGCACAGCGTCGTATCTCTGCCCAAGAACTAGCTAAAGAAGCAGAAGCACAAAAACAAACAGCTTTAGATCACCTTGCAGCAATTCAAGCTATAGCCCAAACTCAATCAGTACAAACAATTCAAGAAACCATCCAGCGATCGCAACAAGCAGGGGATAATATTGACCTGGATGAACGGGAAACCCGCCGCCTCATCGATGCTCAACTACGGGCAGCTGGTTGGGAGGTAGACTCAGAACAGCTTACCTATAGTAATGGCATTCGTCCCCAAAAAGGCAAGAATTTTGCGATCGCAGAATGGCCTACAAACGACGGACGTGCCGATTATGTTTTCTTTGTCGGACTCCAGGTAATGGCTGTAGTTGAAGCTAAACGTCAAAGCACTGATGTTTATGCTGCCATCGACCAAGCCAAGCGTTACAGTCGCGGCTACAAAATTCAAGGTAATGAAATCCTACCCGGTGGCCCCTGGGGTGAATATCAAGTTCCCTTCGTCTTCGCCACCAACGGACGGGAATTTTTACGACAGTTGCAAACCAAAAGCGGGATATGGTTCTGTGATGTCCGCCGTCCTGAAAATATCCGTCGTCCCCTTACCACTTGGTACAAACCAGAAGCCTTCATTGATGCCCTTAACCAAGACGTTGATAAAGCACATGAACTGCTTGCTGAAGAAGGTTTTAACTATAATCTGCAACTCCGTGATTACCAAATTAAAGCCATTCAAACAGTTGAAGCCAGATTAGCCCAAGGTGCAAGGGAACTGTTACTGGCAATGGCAACGGGGACAGGTAAAACTAAAACCTGCCTGATCTTGGTTTATCGTCTCCTTAAAACCAAACGTTTTCGCCGTGTTCTGTTTCTGGTAGACCGCACAGCATTAGGAGAACAAACAGGTAATGTTTTTAAAGAAACACGAGTAGAAAATCTCCAAACTTTTGCTGACATCTTTGATATCAAAGAATTAGGTGAAGCAATACTAGATAGAGATACTAAAGTTCACATTGATACTGTGCAAGCATTTGTCAAACGTATTCTCTACCCAGGCGATAACACAAATATTCCCACGGCTGACCAATATGATTGCATTGTCGTGGATGAATGCCACAGGGGATATTTACTAGATAGGGAATTAAGCGATACAGAACTTACCTTCCGCGACTTTAACGATTACATCTCCAAATATCGCCGCGTTCTCGACCATTTTGATGCTGTAAAAATTGGACTAACCGCCACTCCAGCACTGCATACTACTCAAATATTTGGTCAACCTGTTTACCAATATACTTACAAAGAAGCGGTCATTGACGGCTACCTTATCGACTGTGAACCCCCCATTCGCATAGTTACAGCCCTTAGTGAAGATGGCATGATGTGGCAACCAGGGGAAGAAATGGAATATTTTGACCCCATCACAGGCACAATTAATTTAGTTCATGCCCCGGATGAAGTCAGAATTGAGGTAGAACAGTTTAATCGGCAAGTTATTACCGAGGAATTTAATCGAGTCATTTGTGAATTTTTAGCAGCAAATATTGACCCTTCACTGCCAGGAAAAACTTTAATATTTTGTGTGAAAGATGATCATGCTGATATTGTTGTTAACTTATTAAAACAAGCCTTGATTGCCCAGTATGGCAGTGTGGAAGATGATGCAGTTATCAAAATTACTGGCAAGGCTGATAAACCATTACAATTAATTCGCCGCTTTAAAAACGAAGCTAATCCCAAAATTGCTGTTACCGTAGACTTATTAACCACTGGCATTGATGTACCAGAAATCTGCAACTTAGTATTTATTCGGCGGGTGAATTCGCGCATCCTTTACGAACAAATGTTAGGACGGGCTACCCGACGCTGTGATGAGATTAAAAAAGAAGTTTTTTACATTTATGATGCTGTGAATTTATATGCAGCCCTGTCTCCTCTCTCCACGATGAAACCAGTGGCGGTTAATCCCAAGATTTCGTTTACTCAACTGGTGGAAGAATTAAATACAGTCAATGACAGCCCTGCTGCGGCTACCATTGTTGACCAACTTTTAGCTAAACTGCAACGCCAGCAGAGGAAGTTAGGGGATAGCAACCGGGAGAATATTGAAGTCGCAGCCGGGATGGCGATGGCAGAAATGATTAACCACCTGCGCCAAAGTGACCCCCAACAACTCAAGGAATGGTTTAAGCAACGGGCTGCGATCGCACAAATGTTAGATGCTAGAGATGGTGGTAGACAACCTGTGCTAATTTCTCGCCATGCTGATGAACTGCGACGAGTAGAAAGGGGTTATGGTAATGCCCAAAAACCTGAAGATTATTTAGATAGTTTTGGGGCATATTTACGGGAGAACATTAATAAAATTCCAGCTTTGATAGTTGTAACTACCCGTCCCCGTGAATTGACTAGGGCGCAGTTGAAGGGGTAAAAGTAGCGAAGAGAGAATTTGCCGCCACGCAATGGCTGAAAAGCATATCTAGAAAGCATTTCAGAAAAAAAAGCTAATTTACCTACCAAAAACTGTTATGTTATTGGAGATACCAGTAAATTATTTGAATTCTTGTAACCTTTGATTAACTTCATTGATGTCGAAGGTATCTGGATTAAAGCTTTCACCTACCCACTCCATCCTCTCTTCGTATTCTGGATGTGACGGTGAAGTAATAATTTCCAGTAACTCTGCATAGCCCCAAGAACCACCACAATCTTCAGGAGGACAAGCACGCTTCCCAGTGATACATATGGGGTAGTTTGTATTAGGAGTTGATGGTAGTTCTTTTTCTACCAAAATTTCGTGTTCCCAGCTATCTCCAAAATCGTAAGTGTAAGAAAATTTGAACTTCTCACTCTTAACCACCTGACTTAGCTTTACAGTCTTTTCTGAACGCACATTAAACTCTCTTTGAGTTTGACCATAATCAATGCCAGCAATGGAAAATTGGTGCATATGATAGTTATCCCAGCCCATTACCTCTTGCACAATCAGATGTAGCTGTTCAAGCGTCGTCGAACTTAATACCTGTATCCTTCTCCAAATAGGGGGTCGAATGTTCTTGAGGGTGATTTTGAGTTGGTAAACGGTTTGATTACTTGCAGATTTTTTTGAAGCCATAGTTGCTTGCTCAAGATTAGATATCAAATTTGTCTGATTGTCCTTAGCTGCATTTGACGAAAGTCGATGTCGTTTGACAATATCTAAGACCGTTGTTTTCGATAGATGTAGCGAAGCAGCAATTTTGCGGTAGGAGTAACCAGTTTGCACCATCTGCAAAACTTTGGGGGCTAACTTGTCTGCTTTCACCCGTTGTCCCGGTTGCCTGCCAAATTTTTGACCTCGTGCTTTAGCCGCCGCCACCCCCGAACGCACTCTTTCTCGCACCAAATCCCGTTCAAATTCAGCCAAGGATGCCATTAAATGAGCAATTAGCCTGCCTTGGTGGTGTATTCAAATCAAAATTGCAATCCAGTTTGAGCAATTAAGGAAACACCCCAACTATGGAGTGACTGCAACGTCTCAATCAGGTCAATGGTGCTGCGTCCCCAACGGGTCATCTCCGTTACCAGAATGGCATCAATTTTATGACTTTGAGCTAACGCCATCACAACAGATCGCTCGGTACGGCTATTTTTAGTCCCAGAAATTGTTTCCTTCCAAACTCCAACCACTTGATAGCCACTCAAGGCCGCATACTCTACTAAGTCCCGTTCTTGTCGCTGACAGGACTGATCAGTTGTAGAAACTCGGCAATAAATGGCAACTCTTTGTACCAATTAAACCCTCTGGATTTTGTCGGTCTCAAACCCGTACTGCACTGTTCAATTTTAGTGTATCAAATAACTTATACTTTAGCTGATACGATAATTAGATAAACTTTTGTATCCTATGACTAGGGTGAGGAACGGTAAGGAGTGAAACGTCAATGGGATGCAGAAGAACTGGTAGAAAATTTTACGCTCCTGCCAACAGAAATGGCACTTGCTGTCAAATAAAAGTGAGGAAAATCGCTTGGGCTTTGCTGTGCTACTGAAATTCTTCCAGATGGAAGCAAAATTCCCCCGCCACCAAACAGGAAGTTCCCAAACAGATTGTTTCTTACATTGCGAGACTTCTCTCCGTATCGCCAAAACAATATGGTGAATACTCGTTTCATGGACGCACTATTGAACGTCATCGCGCTGAAATCCGTGAATTCTTTGGTTTTTTCGAGAATTCAACCCACAAGACAAAACAGAACTGATTGCTTGGTTGTGCGAATTTGTCTTGGCATACGACCGTCAAGCCTCCTCATTAGAAGCAGCAGTGTATCAACGTTTACGGGAGTTAAAGTTAGAACCACCAATACCCGAAGCGGTAGAACGGCTGATTCGGTCTGCGGTCGTCACTACTGAAAAAGAATTCTGTGCTGGCATCTTCAACCAAATTGAATCAGAAACGCTGACCAAAAATGGATGCCCTTCTCAATACTCAAGATGCTCTAGATGATGACCAGAGCCAATTTAAACAGTCGGTCTTCAATTTCCTCAAAACAGACCCCGGTCGTACCAGTCTCAAGAGTATCTTCAAAGAAGTCTCCAAACTTGAATGTATCCGGGATTTGGGACTACCGACCAAACTGTTTGCTAATGTTCCCCCCAAAAATTATTACTCACTACCGTCGCGCGGGCTAGCGCAGAAACACCCCGCGAACTGCGTCGTCATCCTGCGAAAATTCGCTACACATTAGTGGCAGCCTTCTGCTGGCAACGCAACCAAGAGATTACCGACAGTTTGGTGGAGTTGCTCATTCAAATTATCCACCGCATTTATGTTAATGCCGAACGGCGGGTGGATAAACAACTTATTGAGGAATTTAAACAGGTGGATGGTAAGCCACGCTTGTTATTTGAAATTGCTCAAGCTTCACTCGAACGTCCAGAAGAACCTGTTAAGGAATGTTGTTTACCCAGTAGTTAGCCCGAAAACACTGCAAGCGGTAGTCAAAGAATATAAATCTAACAGTCCTACATATGAGGAAAAGGTTTACACAGTGATGCGTTCATCATATCTGCATCACTATCGGCGCATGGTTCCTCAACTGCTATCCACACTAGAGTTTCGCTCTAATAATGATATGCACCGCCCAGTAATTTCTGCTTTGTCATTGCTTAAAAGATACCAATCCAGCAATCAGCGATACTATGCAATCGGTGAGGAATTGTTCATCAATGGTGTTCTCTCCAAGGAGCAACGCCACCTGATTTTTGGAACAGGACAAGGATGGGCAGGAACGGGTAAATCGGGTCAATTATGAAATATGCGTGCTACAGGCACTGCGAGATAAGCTGCGCTCCAAGGAAATTTGGGTAGTTGGGGCTAAACGCTACTGTAACCCAGAAGAAGACTTGCCCCAAGACTTTGAAGTACATCGAGAAACCTACTACTTGGCTTTAGGGCAACCATTAGATGCTCTCACTTTTATCAGCCAACTCCAGCAGGAAATGACTCAGGCTTTAACAATGCTGGATAAAGGAATGCCCAGCAATACTAAAGTCAAGATTCAAAAGAAGAAAAATGGCTGGATTAGCGTCTCTCCTCTAGAAGCACAGCCAGAACCACTCAAATATCTTGCAAACTTAAACGTGAGATAGAAAGACGCTGGCCCCTGACCAGTTTGCTGGATATGTTGAAAGAAGCCGACCTGCGGATTGGTTTTACTAATCATTTCAAGAATACGGGTGTGCGTTCTAACCTAGACCGAGAAACCCTACAACGACGATTGTTGTTGTGTTTGTATGGATTGGGTAGTAATACTGGACTCAAGCGTATGTGCGGAGGAATTAACAGTGACTTAGAGTATGATCTGCGTTATGTCAAAAAGCACTACATTCACCGAGAACACTTGCGTAATGCTATCGCAGAAGTTGTAAATGCTACTTTCAATGTTCGTAAGGTAGCAATTTGGGGAGAAGGTACGACAGCGTGTGCTAGTGATTCCAAAAAGTTTGGCTCGTGGGATCAAAATTTGATGACAGAATGGCATATCCGCTACGGAGGTCGGGGAGTGATGATCTATTGGCACGTTGAGAAAAAATCTGCCTGCATCTACTCTCAGCTTAAGACTTGTTCTTCTTCGGAAGTGGCAGCAATGATTGAGGGTCTTCTACGGCATTGCACTGATATGAAAGTAAAGAAAAACTATGTAGACACCCACGGTCAAAATGAAATTGCCTTTGGCTTTTGCCGTTTACTGGGCTTTGAGTTGATGCCTCGGATCAAGCGCATCGGCTCCCAAAAGTTATATCTACCAAGTGCTGGACAAAAACAAGATTTTCCTAATTTACAACTTGTACTGACTAAAGCGATTGATTGGGAACTGATTCGCCAGCAGTATGACCAGATGATTAAATATACTACTGCTTTACGTTTAGGAACGGCGGAAGCAGACACGATTTTGAAACGTTTTAGCCGTTCTTCTCCTCAACATCCAACACAAAAGGCACTTTCTGAGCTAGGTAGAGCAGTGAAAACTATATTTTCTGTGTCACTACCTCAACTCTGAGGCTTTACGACGTGAGATTAATGAAGGGCTGAATGTGGTGGAAAACTGGAATAGTGCTAATGGTTTTATTTTTTACGGCAAAAACAGTGAAATTGCTACTAACCGCCTAGATGAACAAGAATTATCGGTTTTGTGCCTCCATTTGCTGCAAATCAGCCTTGTTTACATCAATACGCTGATGATTCAAAGGGTTTTAGCAGAAGCCACTTGGATGAAGCAGATGAGACAAGAAGATTTCCGGGCGTTATCACCGTTGATTTGGGTACATGTTAACCCTTACGGCACTTTTCGACTGGATATGAACGAGCGATTACAAATTGATGCTGCGTCTCCTTGATTTTTTTTTCTGAAACCTAATCTGGGTAAGATTTTCAGCCGTCGCGTGGCGGCAAATTCTCTCTTCGCTACTTTTACCCCTTGAAGGAATTACGGTTAATGCTAGACCAAGCTGGATATTCAGAAAAAACATTGCAGGTAGCATGGCGAGAAATGACCAATGCTGATATTGCTGCTTCAATAATTGGATTTATCCGCCAAGCCACATTGGGGGATGCTTTAGTTCCCTATGAAGAGAGAGTGGACAAAGCAATGAGGAAGATTTTGGCTTCTCAAACTTGGACACCACCCCAACGCAAATGGTTAGAACGTATTGGTAAGCAGTTGAAGGTAGAAACGATTGTGGATAGGGAAGCGTTAGACCAAGGGGAATTTAAAACTCAAGGCGGTGGATTTGTCAGATTAAATAGGGCATTTAATGGGCAGTTAGAAGATATTTTGGTGCAGATTAATGAAGCACTATGGCAAGATGTGGGCTAATTTATTCTAATTAAATTTCGTTTTGAATTAATGATGTATTTCTAATAATTCGATTTACCAAACTCAGATAATCGTCTAATTCTTCATATCCGTCTAATTCTGTTTCTTCTTCGGAAGTCAGAGCCGATTGTTTTTGTTTAATTAATAAAGTTTCAATTCGTCCTTGGACTAAGCTGGATGCACGAAATCTTGGCACTCCTTCTACTAACTCGATGCGAACAGCACCATCTAAGGGTAGACTATTAGGCAAGTGTGACAATTTCCGAGGTAAATTGATTGTCATGGTAATTATTTCCCATCAATTAGTTAGCAGCATCAAAAATCTGCTGTGCGGTTAAATTTAATTGGGGGAAGGTAGGTGATTTAATCGCTGTGTCACCTTGAAACGGAGTCATTTGATATTCACCATCAACTAAACTACATACAAAAATAGTCGGTTGTTTGGGATTACCGATAAATTTCCTAGCTCCCAAAGCAGCATAATCAGCAATCCAATATTCAGGAATGCCCATTTCCTCATAGTCAGCAAATTTGTTGTAGTAATCATCTCGCCAGTTAGTCGATACAACCTCAACCACTAAAGGCACAGATGCAGCTTGGCTGACTGTTGAAGATGAGTGAAAAAGTGGTTCGTTGCTGAGGTTGTCTAGATTTAATAACAATACATCAGGCGAATAAGCAGATTCAGCACTAGGAGTTTTGACGAGTGCAGTTTTAGGAATACCATAGGGTAAATTCAGACGATCAAACTCCACCGTTAATTTACGTGACAAAAATGCTATGACTTTTTCATGTTCTCCGGTTGGAGGGGGCATTTCAAAAATTACTCCGTTACGTAATTCATAGCGTTTATCATCGTTGGGATACCATTCGATAAATTCATCAAATGTCAGTAATTTTGGCAAAGATTGGGTCATAATCTTACATCCATGTATATTTTACTTTATCAAACGCTGCATATTTTTTATTGGGATAATTCAATTATGTTTGATTGTTATAGTGTTTATTTGCAAATATTTTGGATGAAAATTTTAGGCTAATCTTCACTTATATACTTAGGCAATTAGCATAATTAAACAGCCATTGCTTAATTTATAGTAAATCAGAAAATAACTTTATCTGTTGTCATCGTTCTTTACGCCAATCATCACAACAATCTTAAACTTTGACAACATTACCTAATTGCGTATAATCACAAAGCAGCAATTATATAGTAACTACTTATTTAAAACATTGAGCGCGACTACTGATATCGTCCAAAAACTCTGGAATCTCTGTCATGTCTTGCGGGACGACGGGATTACTTATCTCGATTATGTAACTGAATTAACATACCTGCTGTTCCTGAAGATGGCGCAGGAAACAGGGACAGAAAGCCAAATCCCTGAAGGCTGTCGCTGGGGTGATTTGGTAGTCAAGGATGGCATCGAACAGATGAACTTTTACCGCGCCACCTTGTTAGAGTTAGGTTCTAACAGTACGCCGCTACGGGTGCAGGCTATTTTTGCTAATGCCCAAACTGCCCTGAAAAAACCGCAAATTCTCAATAAGCTGGTCAAAAGCATTGATGAACTGGACTGGTACTCTGCCAAGTCAGAAGGCTTAGGCGATTTGTACGAAGGACTGTTAGAGAAAAATGCCGGTGAGAAAAAATCTGGTGCAGGGCAATACTTTACGCCGCGTCCCTTGATTGATTGCATGGTGGAACTCATCAAACCGCAACCGGGGGAACTGGTACAAGACCCCGCAGCCGGGACTGGTGGGTTTTTAATTGCCTCAGACCGCTATATTAAAAAACATACCGATGATTTATTTGATTTAAGCGAAGCTGAACAGTCGTTTCAGCGTTACCAAGCATTCTGCGGTATTGAGTTGGTGCAGGATGCCCACCGACTGTTATTAATGAATATGCTGCTACATGGCATTGAGGGGGCTGTAGATTTGGGCGATACTCTCTCCAGCGATGGGCAGCAGTTACCAAAAGCCAATGTTATCTTAACTAATCCCCCCTTTGGGACGAAAAAGGGCGGCGGACTGCCTACACGGGATGATTTTACTTATCCTACTTCCAACAAGCAGTTAGCTTTTTTACAGCATATCTATCGCGGACTGTTACCCCAAGGACGGGCGGCGGTGGTGTTACCTGATAATGTGTTGTTTGAAGATGGTCAAGGGCGTAGCATCCGCGCTGATTTGATGGATAAGTGCAACCTACATACAATTTTACGGTTGCCTACGGGGATTTTCTACGCTCAAGGTGTCAAAACTAACGTGCTGTTTTTCCAACGGGGAACGACGGAGAAGGGGAATACCAAGCAGGTGTGGTTTTACGATATGCGGACGAATATACCTGTTTTTGGCAAGCGGACTCCTTTAACTAGAGAGCATTTTCGGGCATTTAAAGAAGTTTACGGGGATGATGCTAATGGGGGAAGTCCGCGTGTAGATGAAGGGGAGTTGGGACGCTGGCGTTGCTTTACGCGGGAGGATATTGCTAAACGCGGCGAAAACCTGGATATTACTTGGCTGCGGGATGAAAGTTTGCAGTCGGGGGATGATTTACCTGAACCAGATGTAATTGCGGCGGCTATTATGACGAAGTTACAAACTGCGATCGCAGAAATGGAGGCGTTGACGGCGTTGCTAGAAGGGGAGGAAGAAACCGAGGATGAAGCCGCGCTTCTAGAATAAAAGCAAACCCACAGTCATCAATTCTTATGACCCAAGCCTTACCAAAAATAGTCACCTTTGAGGACTTTATCGCGTGGTATCCCGAAAACTCAGGGGTACGCTACGAACTGCACAATGGGGAAATTGTCGAAATGGCACAGCCTACAGGGAAGCATGAAAGGATAAAAGGATTTTCGGCGGCTGAATTGACTGTAGAGTTTAGACGATTAAACCTCCCCTACTTTATCCCTAATCAAGCAATAGTAAGACCACCGGAAAGAGAATCAGGTTATTTCCCAGATGTATTAATCCTCAATGATGCGGCTTTAGTTGATGAACCGCTTTGGGAAAAATCTTCTACTGTGACTAAGGGTACATCAATTCCTTTAGTTATTGAGGTTGTCAGTACCAATTGGCGCGATGATTACTATCTGAAGCTGGCTGATTATGAGGAGATGGGTATTCCTGAATATTGGATTGTTGACTATGCAGCATTGGGAGCTAGAAAATTTATTGGTAATCCCAAACAACCCACTTTTTCAGTCTATCAACTAATTGATGGGGAATACCAAGTGAGTCAGTTTCGGGGTAGCGATAAAATCATATCTCCTACTTTCCCTGAGTTAAATTTGACGGCAGAAAAAGTTTTTAAAGCTGGTCAATAATTATTGGATGTACTCAATTATCAGAGGTAGGTAGTTAAAATGAGTGATAAACAATTGCTAGAGAGGATTAAATTCGACAAAAATATTTTAGCTGGTAAACCAATTATTCGAGGATTAAGAATACCAGTGTCAATGATTTTAGAATTACTAGCCAAGGGTGCTAATAATCAAGAAATTCTTGAAGATTACCCAGAATTAGAACTAGAAGATATACAAGCTGCGTTATTTTATGCTGATTATCTTGTTTCTCAATAAGTAGAGATGAAATAGAAAAAGAAATTGCTAGTCGTCGCGGGGGATTACAGGAAACTGACGCATGAAGATAACTTTTATTTTTGATTAATTTTTTATTGTCGATATTCTAGAGTAATGTCTAAAGGAGAAACAGAAATGCACAGTATTAAATTATCAAAGCGTGTCGGGGCAGATGGGATTTTACATTTAGATATTCCAGTAGGGATAACGGATAAAGAAGTAGAAATCATGGTGATTTATCAACCGCTAGAAAAACCAAATCAGCTAAAAACACCAGAGGAATTAGGTTGGCCTCCTGGTTTTTTTGAGCAGACTTATGGTAGTTGTCAGGATGACCCCATTGTTATTGATTCTGAAGGTGATTTTGAAGAAAGGGAAGAAATTGTGTGAGATATTTGCTGGATACTAATGTTTGCGCTCGTTATCTCAATGGTAGGTCACTGGCAATTCGGGAGCGTTTACGAGCAACAAATATTGCAGATATTGCTGTGTGTTCTGTGGTCAAAGGCGAGTTATTTTATGGTGCAATAAAAAGCAATAATCCTGAGAAAACTTTATCTAGACAGCAAGAGTTTCTCAAGTTGTTTGTTTCGCTGCCCTTTGATGATTCTGCTGCCCTCGTTTACGGAAGAATCCGTGCAGAACTGTCAGCTAATGGGACTCCTATTGGCCCCAATGATTTCCAAATTGCAGCTATTGCAATAGCGAATAATTTAATATTGGTTACACATAATACGCGCGAATTTAGTCGAGTGAATGGATTGCAAATTCAAGATTGGGAGGAAGAAATTTGATGGAAGATAGAGATGATTTACTAGAACTTCCAAGCGGATGGACATGGACAATAGTTAGGGAAGTTATTGAAATTATCGATTATAGAGGTAGAACACCCCCTTTTAGTGCGGGTGGAATTGTTCATCTACGTTCATCTAATATTAAAAATTGTCAAGTTATTTGGGAAGATTTAAAGTATGTTTCCGAAGAAATATACAACCAATTTATGACAAGAGGAATACCTCAAAAAGGAGATTTACTTTTAACGACTGAAGGTCCACTAGGAGAAGTAGCACTAGCTCCTGAGCAAAAATTTTCAGTTGCCCAGAGAATGATGATTTTAAGACCAGTTAAAGGTATATTGTTATCAGAATTTTTACTCTATCAAATAGCGGCACCCTGGTTTCAAACCAAATTAAAAGGAGAAGGAACAGGAACTACTGTTACAGGAATTTCTTCCAGAAATTTTCAACCTTTGGAAATTGTTGTATCTCCCCTCAACGAACAACGCCGGATAGTTGCGAAAATAGAGGCGTTGAAGGCTAGGAGTCAGCGAGTGAAGGAGGAGCTTGAGGATATTCCTCAACTGCTAGACCAGTTCCGTCAATCTGTCCTCGCCGCCGCCTTTCGTGGCGACCTCACTGCTGATTGGCGGGAGCAGAACAGTAATGTTGAACCTGCTTCAGTGTTGTTGGACAGGATTTATGAAAAATATAATAATCAATATCAGGAAGATTGTTCTAAAGCTAAAGCAACAGGAAATAGAAAACCCAAAAAACCTGATTGTTTAATTGAATATAACTTGGCTTGGGAAGAAGTGTTTAAAATTCCACAAACTTGGCTAGTAAGACCATTAGGCAAAGTATGTACAAAAGTTACTGATGGCACTCATGACACACCCAAGACAGTTTCACAAGGAATTCCTTATATTACTGCTCAACACATTAGAAATGGTTTTATAGATTTTGAAAATTGTTTCTTTATTCCTGAGAGTGAGCATAAAATTATATATTCACGGTGCAACCCAGAAAAAGGAGATGTAATCATAGTCAATATTGGTGCAGGAACTGCCACACCAGCCCTAGTTAATAGGGACTTTGAATTTAGCATGAAGAATATCGCTCTATTGAAACCAATAACTGAAGTTGTAGATGGAAAGTATCTTGAGTATTACCAACTAGCAATCAAGCCAAATATTTTCTCACGAGTTTCCCGGGGTGGGGCGCAACCTTTTATGAGTTTAAATCTGATTAAAACAATTCCTTTTAAGCTTTCACCACTTTCTGAACAAAAGGAAATTGTCAAAAGAGTAGAATTATTGTTAAACCTTGCTGATAATATTGAACAACAGTACCAAGAAGCCAAAGCTAACATAGACCAACTCGACCAATCAATCCTAGCCAAAGCCTTTCGCGGCGAACTCGTACCCCAAGACCCCGACGACGAACCAGCATCCGTCCTGCTAGAACGCATCCGCGCAGAACGCGCCAAACTCCAAACCAAAACAGCCAAAAAATCCACCACCAAAAGCAGCGCACGACGTACCAAAAAACCCCAACCACAACAAGAAGAATCGGTGCAGCTAGACCTGGGGTTAGAGTAGCGAAGACAAACTAGCGATCGCGCCAACTCAATAACTCATCCTCTCACCCAGAGCTTGACACCCTCTATTTATCGCACAAAAGTAGCCAGAGCAAGCATTTCGCCCTAAATCTCGGAATATCCCTGAATCCCTACCAAACCTCTAAAAAGCTAAAAAGCTAATTTTACAAAAAGCTAAAAAGCTAAATTTAGCTAAAGTCAAAAAGCTAAAAAGATAATTAGCTAAATTTATTAATTGACAAATTAATCAAATGAGTTTAAGTTAATTGGCTAATTTAATAAATTACTAAAAATATATATGTTGACCATTACCGTAAGCTCCTTGAGTGGCGGACAGGGCAAGACGACGACCTCACTGTTCTTGGGGCGGCTGCTATCACGCCAGGGCTTGCCCACCTTGATGCTAGACTCCGACCCCCAACATAATCTCACTACCTATCTGGGGTTTGAGTTAGAACCCAACCAACCAACCCTATTGGAATTTCTCAAAAAAACAGTTGCACCACAAGACTGCATTTACCCAACACAAGACAACGACAACTTATTTCTCATCCCTGCCGATGACCAACTTGATACCGTACAAGATTATTTATCTAACAGTGGAGTGGGTGCAACCTTACTCAAACGACGATTGGAAGCCATCAGCAAAATATTCAAAGTGTGCATTATAGATGCCCCACCCCAGCGATCGCAAATTTGTTTGACAGTCATCGGCGCAGCAGATTTTTTGATTATCCCCGCCGAAGCATCAGTTAAAGGTTACGGTTCGCTAGTGCGGACACTGGACTTACTCAGTGGCTTGCAAGATGTCGGCGCAACGAATGCCCAAGTATTAGGTGTTTTACCCTTCCGCGATCGCTGGTTTGGTAACACCCAAGCCCAAGAAAGTCGGGCGGCTGTAGATGGAATGCGTGACGAAGTTGGCGAGGAGTTAGTTATACCCTCAATCCGCGAATCAGAACGCTATAAACAAGCCATCAACAAACGTACAACTTTGAGCGAGTTGGGATATACCGACTTGGAATATCCATTTGAAATTTTAATTGAGAAAATTCAGGCTGCACTTGGGGGTAAATAATAATGTCAGATAACGTACTCAACCAACTACGCAATAAACGCAATCGCTCCACAGTTGAACCACGCCAGGATGCACTCGTTCCCAAAGTACAACCAGAACCCCAAACAGAAGAACAAAACTCACCACAGGAAACCAGCCCAGTACCAGCTACCGACAACCCAACTGCTACACCAGCAGACACAATCGCTGAACTTCAAGCCGAACTGGAAAAGTACCCCGAAACACGACGACATTCAGCGATCGTTTTAGAAAAAGACCTCGACCAAGAATTAACACGGTTTTGTAAAGATAGGGGCATCACAGTTGAGGTATTTCTAGAAGCTGCTTGGACTTTTGCTAATGCAGATAACGCACTTTTAGAAAAAATTACCACTGAAGCCAAACGCCGCTACGACCAACGTAAGCGAGTTGGTCAAATTAAGCGGTTAATAACTATGTTGAGTAATTCATCAAAGGAATAAATGTTGGGCGATCGCATCGGTGAATGAATGCAACTTACGAGTGTAGTGAATATGCAGCCAGATGAATGATACTGTTTGAGCGTTTGATTGTGATATATGACTAAAACCAACTCAGAAATTTTAGAACAGCTAAAACAGGCATCGTCAGGCTTGTTGTTTATGAGCGAGTCAGATTACCCATTTGAGGTTTTTTTGTGGGAAGGAGTTGCACCTCCTGTTACACCTGAAATAGTCTTGCAGCAGACAGATCATGGACAAGATACGTCTTTTAAAGTGGTAGACATTGACAGCTTTTTTAGCAGAGTAACTACTCCCCAAGACTGGCATGAGGATGCAGAAAAGGCTGTAGTTGCTAAATTTCAAAAACTGCTAGAGGTAATAAAATCGAATTTAAAAAACCCGCAGGTGTATCGCTTGGGAAGGATTGAAATCGATGTTTATATTATTGGTGAAACTCAAAGAGGAAATTTAGCTGGTCTTTCTACTAAAGTTGTGGAAACCTAGATTAATTGTTGTTCAGGTCAATTAACGGTCACATTATCAACTTTAGATTCAATCACTGACTGAATATTTGGGGAAACATTAGACAGGAAATCATAGCCTGTGAGTGTTTCTAATTCGTCAACACTGACTTTATAAGCCCTCCAATCGTTATTTAATTCTGGCTCGTTGGGAATATTCACTGCGATAACGCGAGTATTAGCTGTAATACCTTTAAGCCCTGAGCCTGGGCTATCTAATACAACAACTATCTTCCAAGTGGATTTGGGAACTGTCACTTTACCTTTGAGGGGTTCGCCAAGACTACCACTAGGCCCAGCGACAATATAAAGTTCTTTACCCTGGCTGACTAATTCTCGACAATAATCTTCTAAATTTCCCCACGTATTTCTATTGTTATCGGGTGTCTGGGGCATCATGTTTGTCATCAGGAAAGTAGCTGCATTATCCTCTATTGTTCGGGTGCGGTCTGCTGAAGGTGCAATATGACCTCTGTCATATCCACTTCCAGAGTACATAGAAGGAGTCACTCGCACCCAACCCGCAGGTAAGGTGTTGTCTGGGCGGAAGTTATCTTGACGCTCTGCATCTCCGAACCATGAGGAGTTAAGCTGCCAAGCTACCCAGTTGGCAGTTCCCTTGCTGTTGTTGTAGGAGAGTGCATATTGATTTTTGACCATCAGGTAATTATCAGGCGTAAGCTTTGTTGGCGTTGCACCACTGGGATTTCCCAGCAGTAAATGCACGCTTATTGATGGGGAAAGTTCAGTTAATGGTGGCACTTGGGACTGGGCTGGCGAACAACCGACAATCAACGCCACCAACGCCGCTACAGATACACCCCAATTTCGACAAATTCCCATAAATTGACGCACTCTTAGAGATTTATTTCACTTCAGCATTTCTGATTGTATTTCCTGACTTTCACTCAGCTAGGCTTCAAATTGTAAAGTCTCCTGCCCCATCAGATCTGATTTTTCCTCTCTCGAAGCCATCGCATCGCATCCTTGTACGCATCTTCTCACTAACTCACAGGATGATATAACCCTGTATTTTGGTTAAATTCCCAGCCTAGCCCTGCTCTATCCTTGCTCTTGCACCATGCCACAAAAAGCGCATGAGTGTTTGCCCCAGCTTGCGACACTGGTGCGCTCGCCATAGTACCAGTGCCACAAGATGGGTCAGATAGAGTGCTACACTGCGCTCGCCTACTTCAGTTTGTTACTTCAGTCCAGTATGATTAAATTCTTTTAAAGTTCTAAATTTATGAAAATTACCAGACCACTTTAGGCAATGGAGAATTGAATAATAACAGTAATTTAATGGATATCAACCAACAAAAAGAACAATTTAGCATCACCTATATTAGAGCCATCGCCGCCGTTGCAGGTTATTCTTTATATAGACCAGAAGTAGATAACGATAGTGTAGACTTAGGCATAGTTAGTAGAGGTGGCACAGGTAAAATCCTTTCTCCTAGACTAGAACTACAACTAAAATGTACAGCCAGAGAGATTCTTGAGGAAAACTATATTAAATATCCCCTCAATCTCAAAAATTATAATGATTTAAAAATCAATGCCCTTGTCCCTCGAATTTTAGTAGTTGTTTTAGTTCCCGAAAAAATAACAGATTGGATAAAACAAACAGAATCCGAACTGTGTCTGAGATATTGTGCTTACTGGGTATCCTTGCGCGGGATGCCAGACACAGAAAATATAACCAATGTTACTATTGAAGTACCCCGTAGTAATCAGTTTACGCCTGATGCACTGCAAGCCATTATTGAACGCATTAGTTTTGGAGGTTTGCCATGAAAGTTACTATTAAAGATAGTCAAATCCTCAAAACAGTTAACCCTGAAGTGATACAGGCACATTTGCAAGCAACAGGCTGGCATGAAACAGGGCGTATATATAATGATGCCGGGGCAATTTGGCGACTGAAAAAAGATGCCGCCGAATATGAAATCTTGCTACCTCTCCAACATAGTTTAGGAGATTATGCTGAAAGAATCAGCGATATATTAAAAACATTAGAGATAGTAGAAAATCGTGACCAAGTTGAAATATTAAGCGAATTTATTACCAATTATCCCAACTTCACCTTTCTTGGCATAATTATGCAAATTGCCACTCCATCAATTGATTCTCTGAGTGGAGAAATTATTTTATTAGGTGAAGTTTTTGAGAAATTACGAGAAATCAAAACCCAACTGGCAGACCATGATTATATCTTAGCTATTCAAGCCTATCAGGAACGTTTACCAGTTCGCTGCACAGGTGATTTAGTAAAAGTTGACAATCATTTTATTCTCGAAAATCCCCACAATTTGCTTCTTAATAATATCTAAATCCGGCTGGTCAAGATTTTTAGGTTTTTTCTAAATCAATTCTGATATCGAGTCACTCATCTGCTGAGGGCAAACGCTGGCGGTTATCATTCATATTTCAATGCCGTCTGCACTTGAGCGTGTCTGCTGAATCGCACAGTTGCACGGTAGTTGCCATTATTGAGATGCAATGTCAATCATGAGTCAGATAGAGCCACTGCCAGAAGAAAAAAGCATTACCATCTATGACATGATGGACGAAATCTTAGTAGTTTGTCCAGGCTGCCAATCGTGTGCGCGAATTACTCCAACAAAAAATGCAAATACATTTTGTTTAAGCTACTTCCAACCACAGCGTCTTGTGTGTCAAGATTGTGGGCTAGTCAAAGATTGGAATGGTAAGGGTTTGGGATTTAACTGGTATGCCGACCCAATGTGCGATAGCTACTTTAGACTACCACTGTGGCTACAGATTAGCTGTCGTCATCATGTTTTGTGGGCATACAACGAACGCCATCTATTACTACTAGAAAAATATATTCAGGCAAAACTACGTCAATCAAAACGCGTTGCACCATACGGTTGGCATAATCAAAGCCTATTTAGTCGTTTGCCAAAATGGATGGTTATTGCTAAAAATCGCTCTAGCGTATTAAGCGCGATCGCAAAACTTAAGCGAAAATCTCAAAAGATTGGCTGATGTTTAAGAATCGAAGAGAAAATATTCAAAAATCCAAAGCACAGATCGCATTCTTTCAGGACTTGTATAGAAATTGGTACAGACGAGCGTATATACACAAGCTCACTCAAAGCAAGTAAAGACCACAGCGATGGCCTACGCTCGACCTTACGAGATTGCTGTTGCTTTTGCTCTTGCTCCCAGGAGCGGTTTCTAAACTGACTTGCCCAAAAACTGCTGCACCTGAAACCCACATCCCGCTATCAATTTTGATATCAAAGCCGGAAATTACAGAACTAGCATCACCAATTGACACTCTATCACTTCCGCAAAACGGATTTAGGTGTTCACGGATTGTAAATATTAATGCACGATGTAAGTGACCTACAATAGACGTTATTGGAAACATACATTATCAATAACGTAATAGTGAGCAATTATGCCTAATGAGCCGGTTTGGGGGGAATTGGTTAAAGTCGAGTTAGAAGCGTGTTTAAGTGCGCCGATAACTAGGTATTTTGACGCAGAGCTTCAGGGCGACCCGGATGTGTTGGCGCAGCTGTTGGCAGATAAACGCAACCCCAATACTCGGCGTGCTTACGAGAAAGATTTGCGGGATTTCTTTATGAAGATGACTCTAATGCCGCCAAGTGGTGATAGCGTGCTGGAGTTTCTGCACTTGCAGCGAGAGCAAGCGGTGATGGTGGTGCTGAAGTACAAAGCGAAATTGATAGCTTCGGGGGTGCGGGAGGCCACAATTAATCGGCGGTTGGCGGCGATTAAGTCTTTGGCGAAGATGGGGCGCAAGCTGGGTGTGTGCAATTATTCCCTGGAAGATGTCGAGGGGGAGAAGGTCAAGGCTTATCGGGATACGCGGGGGGTTGATAGCAAGACGATAGCACTTGTGTTACAGCAGTTTGACCGGGAGACTTTGATTGGTAAACGCAACTATGCAATCTTTCTGGTGCTGTGGGGTTTGGCTTTGCGTCGTCAGGAGATATGTCAGTTAAATGTGGGTGACTTTGATTTTTATGGGCGCAAGTTAAGGGTTTTGGGTAAGGGTAAGGGAACGAATGAAGAATATTTAGATATGTCCAAGGATGTGGCGGCGGCTCTTGCAGATTGGTTAATTGCTAGGGGGGATTTGAATGTTAATTTACCAATTTTTACGGCGTTAGATTTTCATAATGAGGGGCATAGATTGACTGCGGATGCTATCTATAAAATTGTGTCGGCAGCTTTTAAGAAAGCGGGGGTGAAGAAACCGATGTCACCGCACAGGGTGAGGCATTCGGCGATTACGGCGGCATTGGATGCGACGGATGGGAATATCAGAAAGGTGCAGAAGTTAAGTCGTCATGCTGACCCCAGAACACTGATGATTTATGATGATAACCGCAATAAAGATTTGTGGGAAATGTCGGAGTTGTTAACGGGAATGTTGAAGGATTCGGGCGAATGAAAATTCATAAATTGAATAATTGTATTATATTAATTTTAGTCAATATTCAGTATTGGTTAACTGTATTTATTTGCTAACAATAGCATTAATAATGATTATTTTTTATGGAAATTATAAATATTGTTTTAGAGAAAGTTAGTTTAATATGGCAATTGCTTGGTGAAAATAAAGAATCACTGCAAGGACTTGGAAGTATTTTAAATCCTTTGGCAATATTTACAGGTAGTGTGCTGATTCAGATTTGGCTCAATATACAAAATAAAGAAAAATTTAAGCAGGAGCAAAAAGCAGCAGATGATAGATATGAGAAACAACAACAACTGACTGAAGAGATAGCCAAGCGTGACGAATATGCCGCTATCGAACGTCTCCGAAAAGAAACTTTGGACAGTTATCTTAATCGAATGACTTTACTTATAGAAAAGCGGTTTGGAGAGCAGAAGAATGTTGTAATTATAGACCAGATTGCCAGAGCTTTAACTATAGCCACTCTTAGAGAATTAGACTCAGAACGAAATAAGCAAATAACAACATTTTTATATGAACTTAACTTAATTCAGAAAGTAGATAGTTTATTAAATACTAGAATACCTTTGTTGTATAAAGCTGACTTGGAGAAAGCCAATCTTAGAGGAGCATTTTTAAAAGGAGCAGATTTGAGAGAAGCTAATCTTAAAGGAGCAGATTTGAGAGAAGCTAATTTAGAAAATGCTTGTTTGGAAGATGCTAACTTAGAGGGTGCATTTTTTGAACAAGCCAACCTGAAAGGCGCAATTTTAAGTGGGGCAACATTAAATTTAGCTAAACTATCAAATGCAATTTTGAATAACGCAAATCTTGAGAAAGCTAGCCTACGCGGAGCCGATTTATCTAATTCTAGTCTTCATGGTACTAATCTCAAAGAAGCTCAAATGAGAGGATGTGATCTATTTCAAGCTGAAATAGTTAATGCAATATTAACGAATGCTGATTTACGTAGAGCCAAATTAATTAACACAACACTAAGTAACTCAGATTTGAGCAATACATTTTTTAAATGGGCTGATTTTAGTCTCTCCAAACTAACTAATGTCAATCTTCAAAGTGCTTATTTAAGGCTGATTGTCTTTAGAGATCAAGTTGAGATACCTGCTGAAAAAGGCTCAATTAAACTTAGGAAAGGTTGTTCAATGACGCTGGCGACAGGTACAAAGCTGATTAGTGGAAAAGCTGAACTAGAAAAAGTAGACTTGAGAGAAGCAACTTTAGATTCAGCCGATTTTAGTGGAGCTATCTTTAAAGAAGTTGATTTGAGAGGAGCAAAATATAAAGAAGAGTCTAGCAAGCCCGTTTTTTCTGAGGGGTTTGATGAATCTCAAATAAGTAATATAGTAACAGAAGAATAATTGGCACTTTTTAACAAATCAACGCAGATTATAAAAATCAAAAGTCGCAAATAGTGCGAAAATTCATGTCATTGTCGCACTATGTCCCAGCACAGTGGGGGGAGGGGTTTGAAGAGTAATTGTCAATCATCTGACAATAATTTTGGACGTAGAGGAGAAATTTAATGCGTTGGAAGTGTAAGGATTGACGAGCAAGTGCGTAATTTGACGGTAAACGAACATGGTGTTTCTCATGCCGTCTCTCATATCCCCTGACGGGGTGAGCTTTGGTTTGGGACTACAATAGCGATATCTAGATTGATATCACCATGTCCGCACAGAAAACTCAAAGCAAGAAACCGCCGCCAAGCGAGATGCTCCGCGTTCCTGTTGCCTTAAAAGAGGCTGTAAGGTAATTAAATCACTACGTATTTTTCAAATCAAAGAGTTCAGCTTAGGTACTTAGATGACGCGATGAATAAGGCATCTTTGATTTTTTGTACAATCGAACGCAGAGCATACTGTTTTTTCGGCTTGAAGTCATCACGAGCGTTATCACCCATTTCTAGGTAATACTTGCCCAGTTCTTTATCATGTAGCAGGTCAATTGTTTGTTGTCTGATGTCGGTTTGCAATTCCGTCTGCAACATCTTATATTCACCATCAACTTGCATCATGTGTTTATCTACCCATGATTTGAGCTTGATGTGGTCTGTCGCTTGTTGATGGCGTAGGGTTTCTTTATCCTGGGAGGAAGCGAAATCAAGTTTCATTTCTTCCAGGATATTTGCTAGATGAGTGTCAGCTAATATTGCTGACTGCACTGCTCTTTCAATCTTCTCGCCGCTAACACCAGCTTGTTTGTAGATATCGCCCAGGACTAGATTTAAGTCCTCAGTCCCTTTGATAGCAGCTAATATTTGCTCTCTAACTTGTGGAGCAAATTCACTAATCTTTGCCCCGTCATTCCCCATTTGTCCTATCAGCTTTAGGGCTGATTTATCACCTGTTAACGCTCTGAATACTAAGTTAGTAGATACGTTAAACTTATTTTTTAATTGGCGTTCCAGGTGGCGAGATTTGGAAGTTACCTGATTCTTGAGCTTGATTGAATTTTTCACAGCGATACTCTTTTAGGGGGGTAAATATTTTGTGGCAGTGATACTCCATTCGCCTGACGTATTGCTCAATAGCTTGCCTTCTTTTGAGATATTGCTGATAGTTATAATGTTCTAGTATTGGCAGATATACCCAGTAATGTAAGGGCATAATTACAGCAGCGAGCGCACTTAAACTAACAGCAACTCTTGAGAAGTAGCTTAGTTTTGACCAGCGAATTACTAAGCACTCAAGTAGTGTGAAGTCATCACTACTGAGCCGCTTTGAGTCTGGTGAGGATACCTGAGAGTTGGCTTTTAGTTTGATTACGGCTATCCTCCAAAGCCGCACTAATGCCCGTTAACCCACGAGATAGTTTGTCTCTGCTTTGTTCATGACGATTAACTACGCGTTCTTGTACAAGAGTCAAGGTCTGGTCAATCTTTGCGTCAACCTGATTCGCTGAAAAGTCCGCATAAGCGAGTAATGCTGTTTCTACTTGTTCGAGAATTTCGTCAAAGGTGCTGGCTGAGGTGTCAACGCTATCGGCTATGTCATTGATTTGTTGCTCTGACAGGATTACACCCATAACAGTCGCCTTAGATGTGATCATCTCGCCTACATCTTGAGGGGCCACCGTGAGCGCACCTGTTTCAATTTCAGTCTCGGACTGTTCGGACTCTACTTGGGTAAGAAATTTTTCTTCAATGGGTTCATCAGCTACGGATAGTTGGCTTGTGGCTTTGGCTTTGAGATAGTCAACGGCTTGGCTCAATTGCTCTTTGGTGGGATTGTTAATGTCATCGCATCCTACAGCGAGGGCAGCTGTTGTGTAGTCGTCTTTAGTGAATCCTTGATAACCCTGTTTATACAAGCGAGCGCGGACGTTATTGGTAAATTTGTCAGACATGGTGATTGCGCTTTATTTGGTTAGTATTAAAACTTTTGGGTCAGCAGATTTTACTGGTTGTGATCTCTTATTGATTGCCCATTGCGTTGCTACAAATGCAACAAGTGCTAAATCTTTGCTCTGATAGAGTTTCTCAGTCTTATAACTTAGCGTTGCTTGACTAAACCAGTAATAACGAGTGCTGCGAGGTACAGCATCTAGGTTGATTTTTAAATAGTTTGCAAGTGCGACCAGAAATTGCTGACCTGTGTATTGAACTAACTGTGCATCATAGAAGTGTTTGAAGGCTTGCCAGCGTTCGTTAAAATCAGAGGTTCTAAAAGAAAATGCTGGACATTTGCGCTTCATCAGAGCGTAGGTTTCAACAATGCTTTGAGCATTTGGTGATTCAATTTCAAGTGAGAAATATTGCTTTAAGGATGCAACTAACCGATACCAAGTGATATCTGAAATGCTTTTGACTGTGATGCGTTCGTAAGTCTGTTTGAGATGGCGATATTTAGCTACATATTTTTTAGTTGCCACATTAATTCCGGTTTATTACTTAAGTGTGTATAGAATTGACTGACTATCCGGACATTCAAGTTATTTGTATAGCCAAATTAGGTAGAAACAGTTATCCTGATACACTAAATTAGCTAGGCACTATCAATAACCTTGGATTTTTGACTTTAGACAAATGTTTTAGCGTTGGCTTGAGAGGCTATAACCACGTAATAACAGAGTTTGTCAGCTTTCTAGACATACTGACACTTTTTGATTTTTCCCTGTGTATACGCTCCTAAATCACCTATTTAATGCAGTCATAACACTGCGTTAGAAAATATTTGTTACTCCGATTTAGAACAAACTCAACTGTATTGAGTTGTTAGTTATCTCTGCTGTGTGCTGTCTATATAAGAAAGGAATTTCATAACAACGTCTTAGTACCTTGTCACGATTGAGCTTTAAGTCAACTCTTTTAGATTGATGCGGTAAAGGACGGAAATAATATTGTTTGTGTTTGATACTGTCTCTACAGGTTAAATATTTGTACAGCGTTCCATCAATCCAGTAAGTCTTGCTTTGGGTCAATAGCATGACACATCTGACAAGCTCTTTATCAATCATTTTTCTTATTTATTACTGGTTTTGGTTGTGAATACTTTAGCCACTCTTCATAAGTAAAGTTTGAGGAGTTGTAATCATAAAGTTTGTGTTCATTAAGTAGTTCGCCCACTGCTTGAATGGCATCACTAAGCGTTACGTCTGGATAGTATTTTAGTTGCCTAAATTCTTCTGAATCTCGGATTTCTCTGAGCCAGCATTCTGTAGTTTGTAAACACCTAATCTGGTTAGATGTCAGCATTATTTCTCCTTTGTTTGGTAGTTCTCGGATTGCTTCTCGCATTGCGTAAATTGATATACATGAATCCTCTGTCATAACATTCCCGCGCACAATTAACGCGACCGCAAATATAGAGCGGACGCATTGCAGATATTGCTGTAATAGTTGAATAAAACAGTACTCGCAAGCCTTGCAACCCTCAAAAGGAACTCGCCAAGTGCGTTTTACGCTTGGATCTTACTTGTGTCTGTCCTGAGTTATTTGACGTATCGATAACCTTGACACTAATATACTAGTAGATAAGTTCCGAACTTGTCAAATAAAATGTGAACCGTTTAGAACCAGATGCTTTTTGATAAGTTTTGATGTTAACTGAAGGTGTCATAATATATCAGAACTTTTCTAATTAATGGCAACGTCTAAGGCAAAAGTAACTTTTACGTGCAGTCCTGAGTTAAAAGAAAAACTACAAGAATGGGCGGACAGCGAAAACCGAACTCTATCAAACTTGGTCGAGCTAATTGCCCAGCAAGCAGTAACAGACCACGAAAAAAAATCGAGCAAGAAGTAAGATGACTAAGACTGACCAAATCAAAAACAATATGAGACTGGAGGGAACAAACAATCAACAGATTTAGTATCTCTCATACACAAATCCCCACTAGTAGTAGCTAGAGGGGATGCGTACCAGTGGAGACTGGATTTTCATTAATTGTCTTGTCATAACGCGGGTAACTCCGAAGAAAAAGTTTACGAGGCTTTTTCGGAACCGCGATCGCACTTATATAATAGCTAATTCTGCGGTCGCGTTGCAATCAGGAGTTACCCGGATTTTGAAAAATTCGGAGTAATAAAAAGTGCATACTACACAGACAACTACAACACAGACTGCTAACAGACTGACTGACAGACATTATAAAGAGTGCGTCACCAACCGGGGCTTGTGTCCAGAATGGATAGCTGTTAACTGTCGCTCAATGGACACCAAAGAAGCGAGCCAACGCTTAGGATACACAGCAAAATCAGCAGGCATCTGGCTAGAAGGAGTCGACGGTTTTGGGCAGTATCGCCCTAACAAGCCCTGGAAAAGCGTAGACGAGAAGAAAGCACCCAAGTATCGGACAGCGACCAAAGAAGAATATGACGCAATGCTACCCCGTCATCCTCATAATCCGGGCTACTGGCAGGATTATGAGGCACTTAAACCACTTTGCTATCAGATCAACGGTCATCCTTGCTTAGTTGTAACTGAGGGATTATTTAAGGCGATCGCCGGCTGTTTTCACGGATTCCCTACAGTTGCGCTCGCTGGAGTGGAACAGGGCTTAACACCGACGGCTAGCGACCCCCAAGGCAAACGTTACCTAGTCGATACCCTAGAATTATTAGCCCGTGCTAAGTTTGGATGGATTATTGCTTTTGACGCAGACGAATGCGCCCAAACTAATAAAAATGTGGTGGCAGCACAAAGAAAACTAGCTCATCAATTAGCTAAGTTTAAAGTACCTGTGTACATTGCCACGGGCTTATGGAGTGCAGCAGAAGGTAAGGGGATGGACGATTACATTCAGGCCAACGGCGACGACGCTTTTAGAGACAAAGTGTTAGCTAAGGCTGTTAATTTTGAAATTTGGGAACGCCAGTTCAAAGAAGACGATGCTGATAACAAAACTTTGTCAGAATCCGCTTTTGCGGCACAAATCGCCGAAGATTACCGTGCCAAGCTAGCTTGGCACGTAGCCAACAAAGCTTGGTACTGGTATGAAGCAGAAAATAAGTGCGGGGTCTGGAGTGAAATTCCCTCTGAAGAGGCGATGTCAATTGTTTTAACAGAACTGGAAACGCGGACACGCCATTTCTCCAGCAGGTTTGTCAACGGTGTTTTGACTTTACTCAAGGCCAAACTCAGGGTTAATCACTGGGAAGTCCGCAAAGGTTTTATTTGTCTTCAGGATTGTGTGCTGGATGTGAATACCCTCAAAGAATATCCACATGAGCCGGGATACAGAATGCTGAGTCAGCTACCTTTTAAATGGGCTGACCGCAGTGTAGGTTGTGAGCCTGTGAAGGAATGGTTGCTGGAAGCTTGCGAAGGTAAAGCCGACTGGGTGGAAGTTATTCGCGCTGGGATTAATGCGACCGTCACCGAACGCGGCGGCGAGTTACAAAGATTTATGGAGCTAGTGGGTGCTGGCGGTACTGGCAAAGGTACTTTATTGCGGCTGGTGCAAGCACTACTGGGCAGAGAAAACTACGCCATCACCGAACTGAAGCAGTTGGAGCAAAACCGCTTTGAAACTGCGGCTCTCTACGGCAAGAAAGCTGTGTTTATCACTGACTCTGAACGCTACACAGGTGATGTTAGCACTCTCAAGAAATTGACAGGTGATGATGAGCTGCGACACGAGAAAAAAGGCATTCAGCAAACAGGCAGTTTTAGATTTAGTGGGGTGGTCTGGATTGCTGCCAACGAAATCATTCAAAGCAGTGATTACACTAACGCCCTGTCCCGTCGTCGTCTCTCCATGCCTTTTGAGCGGGTGGTGCCACAAAATGAGCGTCGCCCCTTAGAAAAGGAATTTCAGCCATACTTGCCTGGGGTATTGCAATGGGTTTTAGAGATGTCGGCTTTGGATGTCGCTGCTTATGTCGGTGACACTAACAAACTAGTGCCTTCACTTGGCTCGTTTAGCACAGAGGTACTGTTAAGCACTAACCCTCTGGCTGATTGGGCTAATGACCGTCTTTACTATGACCCGAAAGCACAAACGCAAATCGGTGATAACGGTCAAAGTGCTGAATTGTTCCTCTATCCTAACTACTGCGAATGGGCGCAGCGTAATTCTCACGGCATTATGACTAAGCAACGATTCTCAGCCATTTTGCTGAATCTGCTGAATTCTCAACTCAACATTAATGCTGCAAAAGTGAGAAACAAGAAAGGACGTTTTATCACTAAAATTGCTATTCGCCAGTCAGGACAAGACTTTCCGCTCTTAATCTCGGAAAAAGATGCTGACCTTGATGCTGACTTTCATAAAAGTCATGCTAACCCGGTGCTGACTTCTATGCTAACTGAAAGTATTGATAGTGCTGACTTTCAGAATGGTGCTGACCTTTTGGCTGATAGTAACGCATCTGACACCACCAACCAACACTACTTGATGAACACTACTAGCAGTCAAAATCAGGAGGATAAGTCAGCACAGTCAGCACAGTCAGCACTACCAAGGGTTTCAGCCAGCACTACTGACAGCACTACCGATATCACCACACAAAAACAAGTCAGCACCAAACAACGAATGATTGAGACTTGGGAGAACAAGTCAGCCTTGGGTGAAATCGTTCTAAATCTTGATAGTGCTGAATTACAGCAAATTGCTAAAGGTTTCAGTCCTGAACAAGTGCAATATATCAAGGACGCAGCTAATAGCGTGTGGCAGTTAGGTGCAAATTCATTGGCTGATTACAACGGCGAACTAGTCTACATTTGGGAGTGCGGACAATCAAACGATGTTCGCATTGGTACTAAGACTCAGGCTGGCGCAAAAGTTAGACGCGCTCATCTGCGTCCTTGGTTAGGCATTTGATGAGCAGCTTAACTACGCTGGTTAAGCAAAACTCATGTTGTCTTAACTTACTTGGGATATGAAAGCTGGACTCTTAAAGCATGAGTGAGAGCCAGTGCTGGGCATCGCTGTTGCGTGGTCGCGGCTTGAAAATTGCGATCACCTACGGTGGGGCGTAGCCCATCGCGTGGGGGCATGAATGCTGTTGCCTGGTCGCGGCTTGAAAATTGCGATCGCGCCAAACAGATGAATGAAGCCATTCGAGATTGAGGCTTGGATTACACGAAATGGCTCGAACGTGTAATGCTGCATCACTCAAAGATCGAAACTTAAGCTATAAACTTTTTATCTCAATTACGTAATTCAGAACATAAACCATGTGGTATATAAGTAATTAAAATGCCAAGCTTACGAGGTAGTACATGGAGCCACTAACTGCTGGGGCGATCGCCTTTCTATATCTGCTAATGGATAAAACACTAGATAAAACAGGCGATGCTATTATAAACCAAGCTTTTGAACAAGGCGGTAAGTTGCTGCAACTGCTGAAGCGTAAGTCACCAGAAACTGGAAGTGCTATAGAACGGGTTGCACAACATCCAGAATTAGCCCAAAAGCAGCCAGATGATTATGGTGAAGCAGTTTTGGTGGAGAAGGTAAAGAAAGAAGCTTATGCAGATCCAGAAATTAGAGCATACGTGGAAGCTTTGGCACAAACGGTAAAGTCCCAGCCGCAAATTAATAAAGTGATTGAGAATTGGAAAGGAATAAATATTAAAGGTGGAACTAATACTTTTACTGATACTACCTTCAATTTTTGACTACAGTCGCCCGAATGGAAACGGGTAAAATTAAATCCCCCAAATAATATTCCGTTTCAAGGTTCTGCCAACTTTGTTGGAAGGCAGCATGAACTGACTATACTGCGTGAAAAGTTGCAAAAACCAGGCGTTTTTGCCATCTCTGCTGTCGCTGGTATGGGTGGAGTTGGTAAAACCGAACTGGCGATTAAATACGCCTGGGAACATGAAGCGGATTACCCTGGTGGTATCTGCTGGTTATCAGCAAGAGAATCAAAAGAATCAAATTTGGCTGTGGAGATTGTGCATTTTGCCCAGCTTTACATGAAACTAAAGGTTCCTCAGAATAATTTGCAGGGAAAGCTGCTGAACCCCACCGAACAAGTAGCTTGGTGTTGGCAAAACTGGAAACCACTAGAAGGGCTGGTATTGGTTATCTTAGATGATGTTACGAATCTGGAGACTTGCCGAGAGTTTCTACCAAAAGGCAAGCGTTTCTGTGTGTTAATGACAACACGGTTACGAAACCTAGACACCAACATTCAGGAGATACCCTTAGATGTACTATCACCTCAAGAGGCTTTGGAATTATTAACAGCCTTGGTAGGCGAAAAGCTGATACAAAAGGAACTCCAAACAGCAAAAGAGTTGTGTGAATGGTTCGGATATTTACCTTTGGGGTTGGAGTTGATAGGGCGGTATTTGGCTAAAAAACCTCCTCATTGGACTTTAGCAAAGATGTTGCAACGGCTAGAAGAGCAAAGGCTGGAAGACGAAGCCATCAATCACTGTCAGCAACAAACTCTGAGTACAGCACAACGAGGTGTTCTAGCAGCATTTGAATTAAGTTGGCTGGAACTTAACCCAATGACACAGCTTGTTGGTAAATTATTAAGCTTATTTGCACCGGATATCTTTCGTTGGGAATGGGTAGAGTCTGCATCTAGCTTACTCAATTTGAGTTCAACTGAAATTGAAACAGCAAACCAGCAACTTTACGATCGCCATTTGATTGTGTGGGTGGAAGATAAAGATACAGATGTTTGCTATAAAATTCATCCTTTGATTCGGAAGTTTTTGAAAGTCAAGCTAGATGCAGACTTTGAACAAGCTGACGCTTTGAAGCAACAGTTTTGCCGGGTAATGGTAAACGATTCAAAGCTAGTTCCCCAGTCTCCTACTCAGGATGTTACCTTAAGGGTTAATACTGCTGTACCTCATATAGTTGAAGCCGCCACAAGATTAAATGAGTGGTTAAAAGATGAAGATTTTTGTTATCCTTTTGTAGCTTTAGGCAGATTCTATGCAGATCAAGGTATTTACCACAAAGCAGAATATTGGTACAAACAGTACCTATCCGTTTCTCAAACTCGCTTTGGAGAAGAGCATATAGAAGTAGCTTGTAGCTTGAATAATTTGGCTCTTCTCTATTGTAAGCAGGGACGCTACATCGATGCTCAACCCCTTTTTCAAAGAGCTTTAGAATTAAATGAACGTCTTTCTAAAGAAATGTATCCTTATGTAGCGACGACACTAAACAACTTAGGTTTATTATATTGTGAACAGGGTCGTCCTTTTGAAGCAGAACCTCTATTTCAAAAAGCTTTGGCAATTAGAGAAGAGAGTCTAGGGAAAGACCATCCTGAGATCGCAACTATCCTAAATAATCTGGCTTATTTCTATTTTTCTCTAGATGAATATAATAAGGCTAAAAAGCTATTAGAGAAGGCTTTAAAAATTAGAGAAAAAAGCATAGAAAGAAATCCTGTAGCTTTAGCAATTATCTTGAATAATTTGGCTCATATTTATGAATATCAAGAGCGCTATATGAAAGCTAAAGATTTATATAACGAAGCGTTAGAAATAAGAACAAGCTTCTTAGGAGATAAGCATTTAGATGTTGCTCAAAGCTTAAATAATCTGGGTGTGGTTCATGCTAAACAAAAACGATATGAAGAAGCTAAATTCCTTTTGAAACAAGCATTAGAAATTTTTGATAAATGTGTAGGAGATAGACACCGTTATACGGTGTCTACTCGCGCTAGTCTAAGCAATATTTGTGATGACCAAAGTTAACTATTCTTTTCCTCCTTCTATAAGTAAAAACATTCTCTTTAATTGGCGACGCTTCTCGTCTATCTTCCATCTTTTTATTTTTTTAACCATCAAACAAGAAAATGTGGATACTACAGTTATGATGACAACGATAATCCAGTCGTGCGAATTAGTCTTTAAACTCTTTTTTAAATCAGTCTCTAACTCAACCAGTTTTGAATGATGTTCTCCTTGAGCTTCTTGTGCATAAAATGACAGAAATCTTAAACGGTCTCTTTGTTTTACTGGCTCTTTAAGTTGGATACCTACAAGATATGCAAACCGTCCGTGTAACCAAGCTAAATCTCTTGTTTGCATATATCCAGTCAATCCCGCTCGAAACGCTTCTGCTTCCGATCTAAGCAAATCTTGTTCAGGGCAGTTTCCTAACTTTTCTATACAACTTTGTAGGTATTTGTCCACCTCATCGTAAGCGTCCATACGCGCTTGATTCATTAAAGATGGAAGATTTTGGATAGAACGCTCTAGCTGACTATTTCCAGGAACATATCTCCAATCCGTATATTTTGCTACATAATCTCCCATCTTTAAAACTTGAATGCGGTCTCTAGGATTGTTAGCAGAAAGTTCGATTGCTTGATTTAACTTTTGTTCTGCAAGCGCTTTCTTTCCATCCCAGGTATAGATAACTGCTAATGCTGCTTGCAATAGAGGGTCATTGGGAACTGTATAATTAAGGAACTGCTTTGCTGTCAAACCTTTTAGCTGTTCTACTTGGTTTGGATCTTCATATGCCCCTGATATAGCTTTTTGTAAAACATTGTAAGCAGTAGCCCATGCTTGGGGAGTATTAGCAGGCTGGAAGACTGAAAGGTTCAGTCTTTCCCATTCCTTGTTAAGTTCCTTTCTACTAGCGGAAATTTCCTTCCACCAGTTTAAAATATCTGTCTTGCCTCTTTGTTGGTCATTTGTTTTGGATTCAGAAGTTTCATTGCTTATAGAAGCTACCTGAGAATAGAGATCTTCACAACTATCTGGTTTTTTACAAGCTGCTTCCAAAAGTCCCAAAGTTGCTGTTATTGAAGCAGCACGATCCAACTCCGGCAAAATGGTACGGTAGACAAGAGGACGGTCTTTTATATCCTTGATGAGCGGTAAATAAGGACGTTCCCCTAGAGATTGAGTTTCGTTATCTACCTCCAATGGAAGACCAAAAGGAGCGCGAAATAAGACTTGAGGTTTAAACTCTAGGCTTACTAATCCTTGCACTTTAGGATCGAAATACAAGTATATCTGCGGCCAGCTTGCAGGAACACTTTCCCATTGAGTGGCTAGTTTGCGATATTCAGCATCGGTCTTTAGTAATCGCAGAGCTTCTTTGTAGAAATATATTGGTCTTGGCTCAGGAAGTGGCACGTCAGCAAAAACAATTTCATTAGCGAACTTTATATCTGCATCATAAAGCTGATCTCCAATAAGCGTATCTCGCAACGTCTGATCAATATATCTATTATCTCTCTCCTTACTCGATACGGCTCTTTCATCTTGCGATACTTGAAAAACAAGGTTGTCGGCCTTTTCCACAATTCCAATGGCTTCCTGCACTATATCGGGACTGACTTTGACCGTTCGCTGTTCACCTTCAATCTTGACATGAAGATGCCCACCACTATAGGATATCGAGGATGATTCTAAAAAAAGAGTACCGGATTTATTGATGTCAGCCTGTAATCCACCAATTCCAGATGAGCGTGCTGCCAAGATGGGTCTTGTGTAGGGTGACATTGCTCTCCAACTTCCTTCATCATACCAAGGATTCGAGAGTGTTTTTTGAGGGATAAGCGTACTCGCTATTAAAACAAAAGCTATCAGTCCATGAAATATATAACGTTTCATTTACACTTACCAATTTAATGAGATGCTAAAAACCCTTGTTCAGTGAGGAATATATAATTTTATGCTTACTATTTTCTTTTTAATTTATTGATAATGTTCTCAATAATTTGTTAAGGAAGCCAGTAGGCGATCACTGTTTATCTTCCTTTATTGGCGCGAAGGTTCTGATAATTATTAAGATGTAACCAATGGTTCTAAGGAAAGATTTCGAGCATTTCTTATGTCTGCCTACGAACCGCCAATTCCAGATGAGCGTGCTGCCAAGATGGGTTTTGTGTAAGGTGACATTGCTCTCCAACTTCCTTCATCATACGAAGGATTCGAGAGTGTTTTTTGAGGGATAAGTGTACTTGTTATAAAAATAAAAGCTATCAGCCTATGAGATAGAAAACGGCTCATATACACCTACTATTTATTAGGGGACTGGGACTAACAGAGAACAGCCCATTAAGTTCAACGCTTTAGGATAAAAGCTACTAGACAAAATTTAGAAGCTGCACAATATTTTAAATCATATCTTGCGCCATTATTCAGTCAGAAGGAGAACCTGTATATTCTCCTTACCAAACTAAGCCTGGTAACGAAGTCTTTGAAGGTAGAGCTTCGCAACATTTGAAATTGGTGCAAGACGTGAATCAATCTACTGAACCTACTTGCCTTGATTTGCAGATTGCAGCTTCTAGAATTGCAACCTTTTTCTCAAGATTGGTTACCCTTTCAGCTAGAGGAGCATCATCAGTAGTCCCAAAGTAACTGGCCAAAGCACTAATTACAATTTCAGTCTTTGAACTGCCAATCTGAGAAACATATTCTAAAAGACGCTGATTAAGATGCTTAGGAATTCTGATCCCGAGTTGAACTGTATCCATGCGTTAAATAATTGCACGTTTGTCAAACAATGTCTAACAAGTTATGTGCCACTTTTTTAAGTGGCGTTACCAACCTTGGGTGAAATACCAAGAATAGGCCAAAAGTTGGTATTTACAAAGAATCTTTCTCACTCTAAGCGTGTGCTACACCTTTGGGCTATTTCGTGGAATCAAGAGCGAAAATTATTAATTCTAGGTTGTTAGAATTTGGTGTAATCAGCAATAAAAATGCTTCTACCGGGAGCAAATGACTCATTTGCTCCCGGTAGAAATTGGCTCATGAATATAAAGAACCTGTTTGCAGGTCGAAGTGTTTCTTATTGCTGACTCCTACAGTTAGGAAGAGCTACAGTCATAGTCAGGACTATGATGATTGAAGCATTTTTATCAATTCAGAACGCTGTTGATCACTCAAAGACTGAATAGATTGAAAAATCCCCTGTAAATCAGCCGCATTCGTCATCACTGCTTCATCATCACTACCAGCATCAGGAAACAACAACTCATCAATCGCCTCCTTAATTAACCGTCGCTTCTCGGATGGCGTACAGCGTTCATACATCGAACGCAGCGTTTCCAACGTAGAACCCATTGCATCAGCCAAAGACCGTAATTGGGCATCCGACAGCCCCACTTGGAAACCCCAAGTCGCCCAAATATAGCGCATCGTATGCGGTGTTATCCGTTTGCCAATCAGCATATGTGCCGAATTAGCAAAAAAGTTAGCAAAGGTACTATCCGTGTAACATTTGCCCACATCAGGCACAATAAAGAAATATCCCCAAGACCACATCTCTGACTTGGTATTTGTTTGCAGACAACAGGTATCTAGCGGCGTAAATTCGGCTCGCCCCGCCGTCACCCAACGTCCCCTTACCCCTTGTAACCCAGATTCCCACCAGCTATAAGTTTGGGAATTTTTATAACTACCAGGCAGCCACCAGCCATAAAGATAGCGTTCAATATAGTCATAAACACAACTACCATCTGCAAACTGGCGATTCGGGATGATCAATGACCTGTGACCATGAAACTTGTAGGTCTTATAATCCTGAATATCCTTGACCCACACCCCTTCCTGGTAATACTTCCCTTCATAGGTATAAGTTTTGTAGATGTAATTATCCTCCAGCGTGCCATCAGGGCGTTTCTCCCGTATAGCATTCGGGGGTAAAGGGTGATATAAACCATTCGCCTTCACATCAGCAGGTCGCACCACCGGACAACACAGTGCTACCCTCAAATTTCTCACCTCTTGTTGGCGACGAGCTGGAGTTAATCCCAAATCCACCCAAGCTAAAAACTCCTGATGACTAATAGCTATCTGGTGTGGCGAACGAAAATCTCCCCGATGATTGCGAGGTCGGCAGTACAATAGTAACCGCTCAATTACAGTTTCCTCTACCACTTTGAGCGCAGTCTTGCCCTCTGGCACCTGAGGCCATTTTTGCGATTGGTCAGCAACATAACGGCGATTTCGAGACCATTCTTGCGTCGCATCTGCTTCCCGCTTTAAAAGGTGATTCACTAACTTAAATAAGGGAATGTTGTCGTAATCTGATTTATCCTCTACCACATCACGGTAGATGAACTTACCTAGAATCAGAATTGATAATAGCTTGAGATGACGAGTTCTCGGACTCGTGGAATGCATCACTGACCGTAAGAAATTGAAATACTCACAAATCCACTCTTCTAAGTAAGCCTTCTGTGCCTTCCACAGCTTTTGCTGTTGTTTGGGAGTCAATTCTTCTAGCTCTTCCTCGGTCACCAAGGGAAACATTAATGACAGTGAAACTTCGTTGTTGACTATACCTACATGGTGAGGTTTGTGCTTGAAAAACCAACCCAGACATAGCGTGATATTCTTCAAGTGTCCCTGACCCGTTGATTCTTTCACTGGTTCAGTCACTCGTCCGTGCCAATCAGCCGTGGTCATAAATCTATAGAATTGATTCAATTCGGCTTGCAATTGAGGTGGAGTTTCTTCAGGCTGGAGACGATAAGACAGTGATTTACCCTTATCTGGCATTAACGGCGTATTAGACATAGGGCCATACTTGCTCGCCTTGGGTGGACAACACTGAGAGCGAAACTTTTCTTGATGCCGCAAATTACCCGGCCACCAACTTTCTTTTTCAGCCCAAGTCATCCATTGATTAATTCTGGCTCCATAAGTATTACGACTAGCTGGGGATACGTTCAATTTGTCAAATGCTTTCTGAATTGCTGTTCTTACCTGCGGTAATAAACTTATAGGTAATGATTGCATGAAAGCTTGAGCCGCCTCCGTTTCTGCCAGAGTCATCTTCTTTTCTGGATACTGGCGTTGGAAACCAAATGCAATTAACAAATATCGGAAGATAGCAGTATTACTTTCATTGATAATTCTCTGCAATTGTTGAGAGGAATAAATGGCTGGTAGAGCAGCACAATAAAGTTGATAAGCTGACCACAAATTCTGAGGATTGTTGGACATAATAAATAACTCCAAATATCTGTTTTGAACTCAAACCATTTCTTAGGTCTTATGGAAGACCTAAGATGTGATAGATTAGGCACTAGAGAAAAGTTGATTTTTTCTCATATTTATTAATCATGGGTATCCTAGTTACGGATTTATTAGTAATCCTTTTGGCGAACAGCCAAATCTTCAATAAGACTTGTACATCTTGGTAATTAAAGATGATGAGTAGTTTTTCCTCAATCAATCTCAATAAATAAGTTGATGAAAGTAAATAAATAACAGGTCTTAAATAAATCCTGAGCATGGTTGATAACTGGTTTATTGATGAATTAACAGGGGGGAAATTTGACAAGTTTTGCAAGTTCATAGGTAAATTAGCTTTTATGTATTAGCTAGAGCTATCGCTATCTACTAATTTGATTAATCCGCGCCCAATACGTTCAATCATTTCGCTCCTCGAAATTGCCCGTTCTTGACTTAGCTCATCTAATCCAGCTAAAGCAGTTTTTGTAATACCAATGCACGCACGTTTTTTGGTTTCTGAATAATGTTCTGGTTGTCCGCGTTTTGATTTTATTCCCTTACGGATAGGCTTCTTTTGATGCTCTTTTCTTGATCTTTTCTTGGTTTTGGATTTCGGCGACTTGGGGTGATTACTATTATTCATTGGTCAGATTAGAGGGTGAATTGATTTGTTGACAGTTCCATCATCAAAAAACAATATGTAACTGTTAAGCGGCAAATTAAGGAGTAATAAAACAATCAGCCAACCAAATTTGTTTACATATTTAGTGGCTACCACAACCGGCTGTTTAAATTGCTCTTTTAGCAATCTCAACGGCAGTTAAGTAATAAAAAATCAGGCTGTTAATCAGCCTGATTGAAGAATACATGAATGTAATAAGGACGCAACAGTTTGTCGGAATCAGTTAAGAAATATTAAGTCCACTGCCAATGTATGTAACCTAATATGTCTACAACTCCTTGAACACGTTGCCGTTTTCTGGTTTTGCGCTTTTGATGTGGTTGTTCACCCACTGAAATTTCTTTTGCTCTGTAGGGTTGTTCTGCCTGCCAATAGAAATCGTCAATATAAGCTGTTTTGGCTGCTTTTAATGCTTTAGTATATTTCTCCCAAAGCTCCCCAAATTCCCAATGCCGTGGTCGCAATGCCAAAATGAAATTACCGTACCACTGATAGTTTTTCAGAAACTTTAGGTATTTTTGGTCTTGTTGTTGATACGTTCCCTGCTCTTGCTTGTTCTTTTTCTCTTGGCTAGAGGGCTTTTTGGTTCGCTCCATCCAAGGTTTTTGTTCTAATAGATGAATACGTTTTTTCAAGAAATCCTCTTGTTCCTCGATAGACAACCACTTAGTTTCTGGAGACATTGGCTCTAGACAAGCCGGTCCTAAACTCCAACTGTCGAGGAAAGCTTGTTTTTGAATTGAGACAAATAACTCAAATGGATTGTTCTTAAATGTCTCATCAATATTAGGTTCAACCCTTTGGCGAATGTATTGTTCTCCCTCTTTGATGAGTTGATACTCTGCTAAGTCAACGTTGGTGACGAGATCCAGATTGCGGATGCTAGTTTCTGGGAGGTATTGGGAGAATAATCCATGCTCTTCTAGAGGATTGGGAATTACACCTAAAAGTTTATGAGCAAATAGCACCCCTCTAGCTTGATAAAAATAATGGTTAGTTTTCAACCAATAACCTTGGTTCTCGTTTTTAAGTTTGACTTGTACTTGCATTGGAATTTCACCAATCGCCTTAGCGATGGTAGAAAATTCCTGTCCTTGAGGGGTATCTGGAATGTAGATTTCGACAAAGGGAATAAAACGTCTTTCAATCCGCAATAGCTCATCTTCTTCTTTGGCACGGAGTTTCCATGCATCTAATACCAATTTAATTACAGGCAATTGCCGACGCACTTGTTGTGGAGTTGGAAATAGATATTCGGGAGTCAAGATGAGTGGCATATCTTGTAAGGCTTTTGGTCTTTTAAACGTAGACTTTAAGAGTTCATGAATTTCTTCTTCAGTCAAGTTCTTGGTTTCATAATGATTTTTGTGATAATGCATATCATCCTCATCATGTGAAACCAATTATTCTATCTGGGGAGATCCAAAAAATAAAATGGCCTGTAGCGAACTATTTTTCCAGTGGCTATTGTAGTGCTTATGTATTTTATTGGTAGTAAATTTTGATGGCTGTGAGCGTAAATTCAATTTTGTAAAAAAAAACTTGTTCGTGAATTATTGCGTACTGTGCGTCAGAAAAAGATGGATTCCAGAGTTTAGGAGTTTATAAGCGTGTTTAATTTGATTGGCTAAAAACCGGGAGATTTGAGAGAAGTTTTGGTAACTGTTGGGATTTATTGGGGATTTGGGAGTTAATGATAATATCTATTAATTATCTTCTACACTTAGTTAAAAAAGTCACAAAAGAATTGGGATTTTGGGGTTTAGTTGGGGGGAATATTGGGTGTAATTGGTGAGTCTGAGGATTTAGCATCAACTGCATAAATGAACAAATAAAAGCACAATTGTAATTATTATTAAATGCTGAAACTATTGCCTGATAAGAGTTTTATTTTGTTGAAAGGAATTGTTAATTAGATGTCAAAAAAATGAGGAAAATTTTTTTGTGGATTTAATGTTGAGTGTTGGTTCTGTTTCAAGTGGAATACAAGGCGTTCACTTTGTTTATGATCTTGAAGATGAACTTTCTACTGCACACCTTGTGATCATCAACTTTCAGGCTGATAAAATCAGGAGCGAAAAATCTGAATGTTTGATGAGCCAGGGGTAAGTTATGCAAGCTATGCAAGCAAAAAGCGAAGTCATACTTAAATGAGCGTGGTGCATTACCTGAAGCTAAACCAGCAGAGAATAAAAAAGTTGAAGTATCACTGACAGATCAGAACGGTGTAGTTTTTACTGCCCTGATTAATGCGAAAAGCTGGCGCAAGGCTGAAACCAATACGTCTGAGTTTGCTGACTGGGCGGGTGCTATATCGGGTAAGCTTGGTCAACCAACAGAAAAAGGGTTTGAGGTAGTTGATGCTGGGCTTCAAATCTTTGAAAAAAAGGTGAAAGAGCCTAAACCAGATGCAGAGGTTGCCGTAGCTGAAGCTGGTGCAGCTTCCTAGATTTGTAGAGAGCATTCAACAAAAATTTCTACCTCTGCAAACATCTCATTGCAGAGGTAGAAGCACTTTTAATTGCTGATTCCACGAATTAGCCCAAATTTATTCGATAGTGAAAATTGTATTGTATAAATCAAGTCAACTGATGCAATGAAATGAATCTATAAAGTTGGCAATTATTATGCTAATAAGAGTAATATTGAGAACATAGCATTTATTAAAATTATAGTATTTACTGAGCCTAAGCCAAATGTTAGAGGATAATTATGTAAGTAATTTTTGGCGATCGCATAACTTTCGTTTGGAACCGTGGGGAAATGACTACGAGCCGCCAATTCAAATCAGCGAAGAGCTTTCACTGTCTGAAAGTGATGTAAACCCGATAGTAGAAACTGATAATTGGGATTGTTTTGAGTCTTCTCAGGCGCGATCGTTGCCTCATCGCCTGATCTTTATTGACGGGAGACGGCGGCTAGATGCTGCACTTGTCGGTGGCGATGGTAACACGATAACATACGGTGTTTTTGGAACAATTGCCGTGGGGGCTGTGGTAGTGGATCGGACTATTCCCAAAGCGAGTTGCATTGAAATTGATATTCGTCGAGTTTTGGGTTTTGGTGGAGAGCAAGATGCAGTATCAACACCCATCCCTTGTCCTTTGGGAAGCAAAGCAGAATTACTCTACACAGCAATTAAAAGCAATCAACCGAATACTCCCGAAGCACGGGGTGCAATTGTCCAAAATGCCATGCTAGCAGCAGAGGAACAGCTAGTAAGCAAACTAAATGTAAAAAATGCAGATACTTTGGTAATTCGGGATGGTGCATTGCGATATGAATCGCCAACATCTACCTTGGGCTACATCAAGACAATGCACAAACAATACCTATCTGAAAAATATGCTGCCCTCCTGTGGAAATTATTACCAGGACAGCGCACACCTATTTTTAATATTAAAGATAGATCCCAATACTCATGGTATTTAAAATCTGGTGATTCTCAACATTCCCCACAACAACTTGGCTACCACGATTTACATGGCATCGTGCGGCTGGAATTATCTAGCAAAATTGACATAGAAACAGCTAAAGAAATAGCTAATCAAACTTGCTATTTAATTCCCTATTATGCTTCCCATCCATCACGAGATCCCCGCGCACCACAAAACCTTGCACCTGTTAGTGCTTTAGAACGGGAATTAGGCAGAAGAATGGGTGATGCAATACTAATTAAACGCCGGCTGCAATGCTTTCTGGCATCTTTTGGAGTTAATAAATGATATCTTCCGAACCAATCGGTTTTGTACTAGGTACTAAAGAAGCTACCCCTTTAGAATTTTGGATAGCAGTAGATGCCAAAAAAGTTTTACGGCTAGATGATGTTGTAGAAGTGCAAACTCAACGTCCAGATGGTCAGGGAATTGTGCATTTTTACGGTGTGGTGGATTATGTTCGTACTCAATACGAAGGAGCGCAATTTGATACGGATACTTTTTTAGTTGCTAAAGAAGGGATTTTACCAATCAATATTTCTTACACTGCTCACGTTCAAGTCACAAGAATTGAGCCAGAAGAGTATTTACCACCACAACCAGGTGATCCAGTTCACCTTGCTATCGGTAAGCAATTGGCATCGGCTTTGTATTTTGACAGCATGGATACTCCCATTCCGGCTGGTATTATGAATAACGGCAATGCAGCTTATTTTAACTACTCATTTATCAATGGGGAGAAAGGCGCTCATGTAAATATCTCTGGGGTTTCGGGAGTCGCTACTAAAACATCCTATGCTTTGTTTTTGCTATATTCTATTTTCAATTCTCCGGTTTTAGGTTCTTATAAAGCTAATACTAAAGCCCTAATTTTCAATGTTAAAGGTGAGGATTTATTCTTTTTAGATAAACTCAATCAAAATTATGGCAATTTAGAAAACCAAAAGGATAAAAATAAATATGAATTGATGAACTTGCCAGTACAACCTTTTAAAAGTGCAAGTTTTCGGGCTACGCCAAAAAGAGATTCACGGACGATTGATTCTGATTTAGAACAGCGTTCTGAGGGGATATCAGTTTATTTGTGGAGTATTCGGGAATTGTGCCGCGATCGCCTGTTTCGCTTTTTGTTTACTGGTGAAGATTTAGACCGAGGAAATTTATCCTACTTAGTGACGACAGTAGAAGAAAGATTAGCACGGCTAGCAGAGGAAAATGACCAGAGCGATCGCCAGAATCGGCGGAAACCGCAAGCTTATTTACAAGTAGAAGCCTTTGGGGAAGAAAGTAAGACACAAATTAAAACCTTTAGAGATTTAATTGACTTCTTAGAAGACAAACTTCTCAATGATGAAGATAGAGAAGAAAACAGGCGTTGGTTAGGGCGAAATGTCCCAGCTACGGCTGAAGCAATGATTCGGCGTTTATATGGTATCAGTAGTGAAGTAGGCCATTTAATTCGCGGGGATTTATCACCAGATGAAGTTGCTAAATACCAACTCAATCCCCTAGCTTCAGATGCTCAATTGACTGTAACTGATATTCACAAACTCAGTGCCCGCGCTCAAAAGTTTGTTGTGGGTGTTTTATTACAAAAGCTATTTTTTCAAAAAGAAA
>NZ_CP091917.1 GCF_022063185.1 Nostoc sp. UHCC 0870
TTTTTCACCCTCCAGGATGCTTAACAGTGTGACGGTTGGCCTACCAATAGCCTCAAAATGCTAATTTTTCGTTACGTCCACTAACGGTAATTAAATAGATAAACAAAGTTACTGGACAAGTAAAGCAATAAAGTCCAATCCAATACTCATCACCCCTAAAACCCCCAATATTTTATATATGCTGTTGGGGCGGCTTGCGGGTCTACCATAGATTTCACATAAAACTGGCATGGCGCACTGAACAGTTTTGTTACCTAAAATTAGCCATACTGAGAAAAGCTGTTTTTAACTAACCTTGCTCTTGTGCGTTAGGCTGTGGCGGGTAAAATTTTGGGCGTTCACCAGAACCTAACTGCCAGCCGGTGACTTTCACCAAATATTTTTCCTCAGATAGCCTCTCAGTTTCAGCCAGCCGCTTTAACGTGGTAGTGGTCATGTCTAGACGGCGCATAATTTCGGTTTTACTCAACCCCTCCCTGGCTTCCTTGACCGAGTAGAGGAACTTACCGCCCTCGATGCTGGTGTTCTCTGCTAAATGCTCCTCTACTCCACTAGCAAGGCTAATAGCTCCCGCCGCAATCAGGGCTTCTCTAAGTTGCTGCATCTGCTGTTCTAGGGGAGAAAGTAGCGAAGCTGCTATCAGCCGCCATGCAACGGCTGAAAACGCTACCCAGAGAGGGTTTCATCAAAATTTTTCAACTTTTACCCTAAAATGAGATTTTGACCAATTGGATGCACATTTAAAGGTGTACCATTTAAACCTCACTGATTTTTACAGCCTGAAACCCGCATGGCTACGTTACTAAATGCAGTACCAAATAGCGTAAAGGTCAATTGGTACTGCAAAAACAAGCGAGTTCTGAGGATTTCGGGTTAAAGAGCTATTTTATTTTTGAAACCTTTACGTAACAAGACTTTCAGGCGGTGCGTGGCGGCTCATGACAGGCTCGCTACTTTTACCCCAGATAGCATCAGTTTTTGGGAAGCTCAAGTTTGGAGATGTTTTACATTCTCTATATTTACTTAAAAAAAGTACGCCTGAACTTAGACCTTTTATGGTTGGAGGTGTTGCTTTATTTGCAGCTAGATTTTGCCCTCCGAGCAAAACATCTCAGTTGATAAAAAACTATGATATTCGGCATCTAGCCGATCTTTATAATGAGTACTACCTTGCTGACCCCATAACTTTTGACAAGGATTTACATAAGGAATTCATGAACTCAAATTCAATATTCATGATGTTAAGGCTCGTTAGTAGTCAATTTCCTTTTGAGCCTGGTCTTTTTAGTGAATTTTCACGTCCAGCTTTACTATTTTACGAAATTCCGAGACAGTTACAAGGTTTGCCAGACATTCCGCAATTTGATTTTGAGAGTAAATTTCAGGCTATCACTGGGGTCTCTGTCCTCGACTTTATAACTACAGGTTTTGTAATATCTTCCGCATCTCGTGGAAATTTTGCAGTCAGTCAAGACTATTTCAAAAAAACTCGAAAGCAAGGAATTAACATACCAAATGACCAAATTTTGAAAGCTATTCTAAACCAGCTTGTAGCAGATAAATTGAGATTGATTGAGTTGTATGAAAGTCGAAAAAACGAAGATCGCCGTTTTAAGATGTATGATTTCAATCCACTGCTATCTTATCCAATTATTAGACCTTGCCAAAACAAACAATTCTCTACTCCTGATAAGGATTTTATTCATGCACCTGTGCCTGAGCTTGTTGCTTCAAGAATTTCCACAGGGATTTTTTACCAAATGTATAACGCCTATACTACTGAGTTTTCTCAGTATTTCGGTTTTATTTTTGAACGATATGTTGGTCTTGTACTTGAAAAATGTCTCCTGTCGGAACAGTTGTTATCAGAATCAGATATCCGAACCTTCTATCCAACCAAGAAAGGTAAAGTTCCTGATTGGATTATGATCGATGGCTCAACAGCAATTTTCCTTGAATGTAAAGCAACTCGCTTTTCTAGAGCCGCACAAGCAATAGCTAGTGAAGATGCGGTTAAAGATAGTTTGGCACAGGTCAAGAAGGGCTTAAAACAACTTGCCAGCTTTATATCTGCTTGTCAGGCTAAAGTCCCTGAACTTCAAATATTTCATCATTGTAGTACGTTTAAGCCAATTATTGTGTCGCTAGAGCCGCTATATTTAATCAATAGCAGACCCTTTCAAGAGTATCTTGATACATTATTAGCTGCCGAAGGTGTAACTGGACTTGACTGGCAAATACTATCGATTTGTGAACTAGAAGCTTTACAACCTCATGTTTGTGCTGGTTTTAACTTATCTCAAGTTTTACATGAAATGCGAAACAAATCATTCAATGATATTCTTCAAAATTTAAGTTCTCAAACAAATAGAACTTTTGCTCATTCCTTCTTATACGAGAAGCAAGAAGAACTTTATCAGCGTCTTGATATTCCTGAAGAATCTCGTTCAAGAAATAAAAAGCATAAGGGCGGTAAGTGAATAATCGTACAGAGGGTCAAGTTTATTTTTATACAACTTTTATCGAACAATTTTATCATTCCGTATAGTAGGAAAAATAAGTAACATATAAATGCCATTGTTCCACTTACGGGATTTGTTCACTCATGATAGACTAAATTAGATATTTGCTAAAAACTATACCGGAAATTGGGGTAAACCTAGCGAGCCTGTTACCAGGGGCAAGTAGTACAAAATCTGAGCTTGTAGTATGATAGAACATGGCTAAAACCCTTATTCTTTCGTTCCACCTTGTGGTGACTTTGGGCAGATAAGCGCGAACTCTGTCTAGACAATTCAATAGACACTAATAATTGAAAAGGATATACAGCAATACTTTCAGGCTATCTTGCCCCTCATGACACGCTCGCTAGATTTACCCAAAATAGGCAGACACCGAACAAAGTGCGATCGCGGTCATTGTCTAAGCCATGACTGAAAATTAGCTGTATCTCTGACTGCGTTAGAACCTTGGCGCGTCCATGCCGATTGATTTTCATTACCAGACTGTAGACCCTGTAATCCACAGCCTACAATGTTTTGACACCTGATTAGTCAGAATTGTTTAACTTAAGGTAGTAATGAGCGATTACCTATCACTGGCTTAATATTTGAACCAATTCATCCTTACCTTTTCTACTACATCCAGGTATTCCCCTTTTTTTAGCCATTTTTCTTAATTCTGTAACTGTCAATGTCCTCAAGATAATTGGATCTTTTATAACATCAGGTAATGGTTCAGGCGTGAGTTCAAAAACTTCCTTCAAAGCATTTAACTTAACCCCTTTGGTAATTTGACATTTAAGTGTTGTTATAGGGTCTAGAGATGTCCAATATTTACGAGGGGCTTCCTCAATTCGGTTAGTAGCAACCGAAAGATTCACCCTCTTAAGAACACTATCTGGTTTCTCAATTAAATATTCAAGTGCAGATTTTATTTCATCTCTACCAGCATAGGATAGGTTAATTTTTGGTCTGATCTCCCCAGCCAGAATCTTAGTAACTTCAGATGTCTCTTTACTATCATCGGCGATGATGCACCAAACCTTATCTAACCTTGCTTCTTCGGCGACTGCATAAATAAACGAGTTACCTATTACTTCATATTGGTCTTCACCAGTCTCTTTAACAATTATAGGTATCCAGTTACGACCTCCCAAGTTATTTAGGGCTTGTGCCGTGGATTTAATTAAAAACTCAGGAGCATCTGTACCTACACATGAAGAGATTTCTTTTCTATACAAATACATTAAATTACCAATATCATCTATTTTCATTGCAATAAATATTCCTTTGCTAAGTCTAAATAATAGTTATAAGCTGTTATATCTTTATAGACAGCAGGTAAATGAGAAAAGGCAGAATTAGCTATATGTGCATAGCTCGGCAGTGAAAATATAAGTTGTTTCTGTATGTTGACAGAATTTTTAAACCGTGGGTAAAAATAAGGTTGTAAATCAAATGGAGTCTCTTGATTTTTTTCAGATTGTTCTATCAGGTTATCAATTGCTTTATATGCAGTACGCTTTTGAGGTTCAGTAATCTTTTCGCCATTCCAAAATATAGGTAATGCAATAGGAGTACCGTCTTTCTTCAATTCTTGAACTTCAGGTATATAATCTTTGATAGTTATAGCAGCATTTTCTAAAGAAAAAATATTGTTTGGTTTTGTGGGAATTATTACTACATCAGAGGCAATAACAGCACTTCTACTAAAAAAACGCCAGTTAGGTGGAGAGTCAATTAGAATATAGTCATAATCAAACTTTACTTTGTCCAAAACTTGACGTAATCTATATTCTTTGAAAAGCTTTTTAAGTTCTGCATCATCTAAATCCCCTAGTTTTTCGTCACATGGCAGAATATCAAAACTCAATGTTTTGGCTGGAGTTTTAAAATTAACTGTATAACTGACCAATTCCCCCTTAAAAGAAATCCGATCATTTTTATCTTCTAATAGGGAGAAAAGAGAGTCTTTTTTGGGTTTGATATTAAAGTAGCGAGTTAAGTCCTTTTGGTTGGGGTCAAAGTCTACAATCAATACTTTTTTGCCCTGAACAGTTAACGTAGCTGCTAGATTAACTGTAGTTGTCGTTTTTCCCACACCTCCTTTATTGTTATAGATAGCTACTGTTAAAGCTCTAGGTGTATTATCTATTTTTTGTCTTATATCTTTAGTAATCTTAGTAATATTATCAGGCGTTATCTCTAGACAGAGCGAAGATGGATGAACTACTTTCCCATGCTTTCTAAATAACTGTATATGAGAACCATTAGTAATAATTCCCCATTGAACTGTTTTGCAGTTTGGTGCAAGTAAATAACTTTTTAGCTGGCAGACTGTTTCCTTGTATTGGGGTGTTCCTTCTTGAAGATTATCGTTTCTTTTCTTTATTTCAACTATGACATTAGGATTGGTTCTAGTTTTTACAAAACTATCGCAATCTTCTTTGTTATGACGTAGAGCATAATCAACCTTTTCTGCACCTCTCTTTGTACTAAATTCTGCTAAAATCTCCGTTGATTGAAAACCGAGCGCTTCAAAAAAGGGAGGCATAAACAGGTGTCCTACAGTAGCCTCTGGCGCATCATCAGGAAGGCTGATCAACACTTGTTCAAGGGACAATTGGACATTCATCATAAAAACAAGGCAGCTTTAGCTGAGTCATAGTTAATAAGCAGTCACCTTTTTAGAGTTCCCGTATCGATATAAGAACTAACACACCCACACCCACACCCACACCCCACACGCCACACGCCACCCACATAATCCGCATCTAGCGATCGCATTCATAACGCAGTGTGATCGCTGAAGGTGGTTGTATTCTTAATAGTGAGAACTTAGTTGAGAATTATTCCAGAGCGTCAGTCACTTCCAAATATCTCTGCAACTGTTCTAAATTCAGATGTTGGGGTTTTTTGTACGTCCCCTCGAAAAGGGGGAATAGCAAAAACGAGGTTTGGCATTATTACCTTCAAATCCTTGTAAGCTTTGCTTTTCCCCCAATGTGTCTCAGAAACTATAGTTTTTGAGACATACCTAAATCATGTCTCTTTTTATGTCTCAAAATGCAATTCTCTCAAAGTCTAAAGAATAATGAGACGTAAAAAAAACGAAAAATTTACCGCTTCTCTGTCATAAAATCCCTAATCCCCCTTTTCGAGGGTTTGTATAAAAAACCCCAATTTAGAACCCAATCACCGAAACAGCCTTGCGCTTCTGCTCTGGCGTGACCTCCAGATAACGCTGCAACGTTCCCAGGTCACTGTGACCAGAGATTTCTTGAATAGTTCTCAAAGGTATCCCGGCGCTTGACATCTGCGTGAGAGCAGTTCGCCTAAACGAATGGGTGCTGACTCCCTCAACTCCAATTCGCTTGCAGGCATCGCGCAGAATCTTGTCTGCCATAAATCGGGTCAGACGCTCAGTTACACCGGGCATACCGGGAAATATTGCCCCCGGTTTTGGTTGGTATTCGGTCAGCATTGCGGCTAGCCCTGGTGGGATGTCCACAATCCGGGTTTTATGCTTACCTTTGGTGGTAGACTTGCGAAAAGTGATAGCACCAGATTTGATATCAGTCGTCTGTAGTGCTAACGCTTCTGATACGCGACAACCAGTGAACAGGCAAATTCCAAACAGAGCGCGATCGCGGGGGCTGAGAAATCCCTCGGTGAATAATCGCCTCAGTTCGTCTTGGGTTAAAATCTTGCCTTGTCCGTTGCCGTCTACTTTCATTTTTCTCTTCTCTCAGGAATTACACCAAATACTGATAACGTGTAACAAGTGACCAAAAGTATTGTATCTTCGTTGGGGACACGAAAGCGACAACGAGCGATCAAATTCAACTTATCAATGAAAACCGCTACAACCCTCATTCTCTCGTTGGCTGATAAAATTTGCTTATGATTGCAACGCGATGACCACTTACAGGTATGATCCACACCAATAGGATTCGTTCATGTTGCGGCTTGCATGAGTTGTCTATACTCGCTTCTACACCCCTGGTTACTCCATCGTTGCTATCAAAACCGATATCTTTTTTCTCTCCACCAAGGGAATTAAAACTCCACAAGGGGCAAAGCTTGTACCAAAAACAATCAATCTGCTGCTTCTCAAATCTGGAATCTCCAATCTTCTCGGTCAAAGGTAAGAATCCACAAGTTTACCTTGAGTTGACCATTTTTCATCTAGAAGGCGACAAGCGACGTAAACAACGTTTTGAGGATTGCGCTTATGTCCTCCTTTCATACCCCAGCAACGGACAGTGTAATCACTTTCATAACCCAGGACAAGTGCAAGCTCACTATAAGTTAACTGCCACTTTTTCTTAAACTCAATAGGGTGCATATTATTCAGCTATTTCAATAGATTAATTAACAGTGCCGAGCAGACATTTGACAGACACCAAGTGTCTGCGGTGTGTCCGTGGTGGTGTCTGAGTCGTGTCTGTGCTGTATAAGGATTTCAGGCTTTGGTGTCTGTGGTGAGGAGTGTCCAATGTCCGCGAAAAAAGGGTGTTTTTAAGGGCAGACACGCCTACACCAATCGCAATCAAATTTGATTGAGCTTGATAACACCCTCGCCTATCCAGTCTGCTAAAGATGCCCCAACAATTTCATACATCCAGCCCTTAATTTGCTCCACAGTAAATCTCTCACCATTGACTTTAAAGTTACTTTTAAACTCTCTAACATCAGCCTCTACTCGTTCAGTTCTGGTGAGATATTCATATAACTTTTGCGCCTGGGGTGATAGTTTTTTAGGTGGATTTTGGGTGTCACCTGCCTGCTCACCAATATTGATTTCTAGTTCATAAATCCGTTCCAATGTGGCTTTATCAATGGGTGGATTCGGGTTAGCTTGTGCTGCTGATACGGTGTCACTAAAATCAGATATTTTTGCAGTCATTGTGGGCAGTTCAACTAATATCCATTCGTTAGAACTATCGAGTTTTACCTTGGCTTTACCAGTAGATTTGGGCTGTAGTGTAATTGGATCTACCTGTGCCAAACATTCAACTTGCAGCATTTTAGAAACCAGATTATGTAAGCCTTTAATCCCAAATAAACAAGTCTGGGTATTGTTGTGAGCTACCACAGTTAAAGGCATCTCCTGTTTTCTGGATTTGGTTAACGCCAGCTTGCCGAACTTATCTAACAGTTCAGCATCCTTAATAAAGTCGCCGTAGGTGGTTGCTTCCTCACAAATTAGGGCTGTTGCTTTGCCCTCGCTCCAAAGTTTCTGCCGCCATTGCTCTTCACTTAAAGATGAATTATTAAAAGTAGTCAATCTTGATTCCAATTCCTCAACGTATTCGCGGATTTGTTGTTCAATATCCTCCCAAGAGTGATAACTTTCAACCCCTCGCCATTCTGCTTTATTACTGTCAGGGTCAAGGACAATCACCCTGTAGCCTGCCTGTTTTTTCTGTTTGACGACATAACGAGCAAGCCAACTTTTACCGCCCCCCTGGTTGCCCCAAATTAGGGCAGTTTGTTTGATGAGGTTTTGCACCCATGCGGTGTTACTGTTAGGTGGGATAACTGGCTGCTGGGCTTGTTCGGTTACAGTTCCAGGTGTGCCATGTGGTAGCTGTGCGGTTGGCTGTTGCTGTGGTTCAAACTTAGAAAAACTTGCGCCACCATCAAGTAAGTGACCAAAGTCATAATAATCATCAGCCGACATCGCCATGAGTAGGGCTATCTGCTGCTGTGGGGTAATACTTGCTATAAACTGCTGTCTAGCCTCAGCGATTTTAATACCACGCAAGTATTTCAGTAGTTCGTTACCAGATAGGTCTAACAATTGCTCACCAAGTTTTACACTGTAAGACGCTCTCACGCCTTCAAATTGTTTAGTAGCGCGGTAGTGGGGTCTAATATCGCTGAGATAGTCTTTGGCTTTATTCGTCAACAACAGCCCGATTCCCCCCAACACCATCGCCCCTATCCCAAAGTGAATCTTAAACGGATTATCGGCACTTAGTTCTCGAAATACGTACAGGCTTTCATGCTGGAGAAATGCCCACTCGTTATAGTTGGGGTTACTGGTGCGGTACTGGTTAGCCTTCAAGTAGGGTTTTGGAATTTGCGATCGCTGTTCATATCGGCAATACTTATTACCTATAAGTAAACTCTCTGTGTCTCCTTCTGCTTCTAGTGGTGCGTCGTGTATCCTGGCTGATTTTGGGTAAAAACATATTTCTTTCTTGGCTATCCCATCCCCTAAATGTCCTACTACAACACAAATCACCGCACCTACTACTGATGCCATCATCAGCAGATTTAGACGCAGTGGGAGACTATAACGACGCTGGTTAAGTTCTGATGGTTTTATGTCTTTCATTTCTTACGCCAGTAGAAAAATAGGACAACAGAAACAACTGCGGCTAACCCAAGAATTAAACCGTAATTAGTTTCCTTGGGTTTCTTGATGCCCTCATAGGCTTTTACCTGTTCAGTTACGGTAGAAAAACTGTTACGGGCTATTTTGTCCATGTCTTGGGCATCGCCTGTTAACTTCCATGAACTAGCTGCCAGGGTGGCAGAGCGAATTACACCAATGCCAAATTTTTGGCGGTCGCTGATTTGGGGAATGATGCTGTGATGAAAATCGCAAGTAGCAGAGGGTAGCCGCCAAAGATGCCCCAACGGGTAAGCCAGCAATGACGGCGGGGAATAGTCCAACGCTGCCAGCAAGGTAGAGATATTGAGTTGATGTGATTTGCAATCCTGCCAAGAATGCACCTTGGGAAATGCCTTGAATGATGGTGATGCTGCTGTCAGTTTCAGCAATCGCCTGTTGTACTTGTTCAGCATCGTACTGTTCACCGTCAATATGCTGTGTACGCTCGTCTACAATCTCTGCATCAAAGTAAATTGGTGTTTGTTTTTGATTGTTGGTCAACATTAGCAACACCTTTGGGAAGAAATTAACCCAGGCGCAAAACCTGGGCTTGTGCGTTAGTCAATCAACCGTCTAAAGAAACCTTTGGCACGATTAACAGCGTTAGAACCGTGTCTGTGAATATCTTTTAAGGTTTCTTTGGCTCGGTCTGTGGGTGAAAGTGCTTGTTGCTTGTCTTTTACTTGCTGCCAAACCTGAGTTTGTGCCTTGGTAGCATCAATCTCAATCCCTCTGAGCGTTGCACGGTGCGATTCACCCAATAAGTTAAGTGTCCGCCCATGCCGAAACTGTTCTTGGGCTAGTTGGTTATCAGATGCAATTACTTTTTGCTGTAGTCCATAGCCTAAACGTGCGTCGCTAACTCTAACCTGTGACCAACCATCAGCCATTTTGTTGATGCTAGTACCGGCGGCGGTAAGAAACTGGGTTTCTTCTGCCATGACTGTTTCAGTTGCTTTTAACCCTTGGCTGAGATTACCGAATACGGCTTTGGCATTTTGGGCGCGTTGAGTTTGTTGGATGCGGAAGTCTGCCACCTGCGCTGCGGCTGTCTCATTGCCGTCTAGGGCTTGAAATATGGTTTCTTGGCTGATGTTGGTTAAGGAATGTAAGGCAGCGTATGTGATGGGTGCATCTAGTTTGAGTTTTACTGTCCGGTTCATCACTCCCACGCTCCTAGTTCTTCTAGTCTTGTGAAGATGTTGTTGGCTTTGTCTCTAGTTGCGTCATCAGTGATATCGTTTAGTGCTGTTGAATCGCCTTCCCCAAGTCTCCAAATCGTTTCGTCTGGCAGTTCTGCCCCAAAATTGCCTAAAAACTGACCGTGAGTTAAAGGGTTTGGCGTTGAGTCGATGGTTTCAAACTGGTCATAGATTCTAGATTGTAAGTATGGCAGTGCTTCTCGAATGATTTGCTGTTGCTCTAGTGTTCTGCCTAAGTCTGGTTGGTATGGATCATCATTGGCCACAATAGAAGCTGCCTCTTGTGCCAATTCAACAGGGCATCCATTGTTAGTTAGTGCGTTTAATGCGGCGGTAAATAGATTCTCGTTATTCATCTTGCTAAAATCCTTGTGTAGTGTATTCTTCATTGGCGGAGATACATTCAGTAGTGGGATTGCGATCGCTTTGCTTTGGTCGGCGGATGCGATCGCTCTCCCCATTACTGAAAAAAACCTTCCTTCGATACATCCACAGCACAAGCTGTTGCTTCCCAACCCAGCGCATTGAGAAATTGCGTAACGTCGCCGATTGTGACATCTGCATCAATTTGTAGTGCTAGAAATTGGGGATGCTGTCTGATTTGGGTGAGTAATTGTTGGGTTTGTGCAATCAATTCTGGTAGTGGTTGATTCTGCATAGTTCACCTCATCAAAATATTGATAATTGCAGTGATTCTTGAGAAATTACAGAACTCTTTGTAGTCACACCCTCAACTTCATAACAGCGAGTAGTTAAAGCTTTGTGATTCAGCCTTAAATCCGCTTTTTTTCGTTGTCCTGCTAGTGGTCGAAAAATAAATTGTGGTGCTTGGATTGTCCCTGTTTTGTAGAGGTACTGGTAAAGCGTTCTTTCAATCTGGTAAACCTTGGATTGGGTTAGTAAGGTTGAGTCATACACTCTGTTCAAGTTTTTCATGAGGCTACCCCTTTAAATTGATTAGCCATAGAAGCTATTCCTGCTTTATTGGGTTGAGTTGCTGTTGGTGTAGACACCTGATTTTGATTTTTTGGTAGTGTTTGTAAATTGACCCCACCCTGAAAAATTAGCTTCTCTACTGCTGCTGATAGTGCCTGTGTTGGGGCATCTTGAGGGATACCAAACATTTGACACAATTCATAAACTGCTAAGTACGAGATGCTTATACGCCGAGATTCGTAGGAAGTTTTATCAGCCACTTGTTTACACTCCTATTGAGTTTTCTGTTAATAACTTCAATCCAAACGCATTGATGAATTGGGGATTAGGTAAGACTACAAAGCCTAAACCAGCAAGATTCTGATCCACTACTGGTAAAGCAACACCACCACCCCAAGCCACAAGGTATTTAGCTCTATCCAGGTAATTACCAGAGGTGACAAAGTTAGCAAATTTCTCAATCCTGGTAGCCCACCAATCATCAAGACATTGCCTATATTCATTCTCAAATTTTTTACCTGTGAGGTGATTTCCTCCGTAAGTTAAAGTCCCTTCTAAAATGCCCTTGTTGACTAAAGAAGGTGAATGTTTGACATCTTTGGACAGCAGACTTACTTTGTCGTTTCTCTTGTCCAATGCTTCTGCGATCATGGAGTGCAGTTCACCACATCCACCCTCAATTAGATGGCGGTCTATGACTGCACCGTTGCCGTTAAATACGGTAATCAGCCAAGTTGATGAACCGATATCAAGGGCGATGGCAATTTCTGATTCTTCCAGGGCTAGGGTTGGTTCACCAAATAGGCAATGAGCAATGCTGCCAAACCCTTCGGGATAAATGCCTGTGACTACGATTTCTACTGTCTTGGTAACAATCTCACGATTTACGGGGTGTTTATGTTGGAAGGTGTGAGTACCTTGAACTCTGCGCTTGATTTCTCCTCCCCAGCGTTCTGGGTTGTGGTTACTCAAGCTAATTGAAAGTTTCATGCCATCTGGAATATTCAGAACTGCCAAGTCTGCAAGGATGCTTTCTAACGCCAGTTCTGCTTTTTTGGCTTTATCTTCGTGCAGTAGGGTGTGGTCAAGTTTTGCTTGCGCTGCACTTCCCCAAAAAAATTGAGTGTCCTTTAAGTCTTTGCGTGACCCTTCGATATAGCGAACCCAGCACCCATCTTTAGAAATTGTTTCGTGAAGTTGGTTGTTGCGGTTGCGAACTACTGAGTAGGCGGCTGGCATCATGATACAAAAATCATCATAGGTTGCCTTGCCATACCCAGCACCAGGGTCTTTTCCTGCAATCAGGGCATTTAACCCAGAATTGGCAAGCAAGTTAGCTTGAACGAGCCAATTTTTGTCATTGGTGTATGTGATTGTCATGGTTCTGATGGTTAGTAAAAGTCTTATTTATTCTGGCTTTGGAGAATTTAAAGGCACAATCGCCAATAATCCACACATCCAGTTTCTGGTAAGCCTAAACATCACTTTCTGGCTTCTGTTGCCTTTGTTTTGTGTCGTTTTCCGGCTTACAGTGTTATGATAACACTGTATAACACCAGTGACAAGTAAAAGGTTTAGACTGACAATAGGGTTATTCCAACACCAGACAGTGTTACGATGCCCACAGGAACTAGACTAAATATTTATTTCACAGATGAAGATGACTTAGCACTTTATGAATTGATATCTGCTGAAGCAAAAACTGAAAAACGCTCTATGAGTCAAATGGTAAAAATTCTTGCTTCTGAAGCGATCGCAGCAAGACACCCAAAAAAAACCAAGTTAAAAAAGCAGGATGAAGATTAGGGCAAAAACTCTCAGTTGAACTTAGCCCAAAAATACATAACCGATAGAAACCAACTACATAGATTAGTCAGTAGCCAAAACAACTTTTGATGCCTCCAATGACTACAGTGAAAGACCCACCTAGCAATTTTCGCCTCCCGCCGCACAACGAAGCGGCATTAGAGATGCTTCGGGAGGCGAAAAACTATGAGTCTACTATTGCTCTAGCAGCTGGTGGTGCGGCACTGGCCACAGGTGGCACAGTTCATCCGTTAGGCTGGTTACTTTTTGGATTGGCTTACAAGCCATTGGTAGCAACTCAAAAACTGGCAAGGCTAGAAAAATTAACCACCTTACTTTTAGATGAGTTTAAAAGCCAAGGAATACAAGTTTTTCCAGTGCTGAAGGTAGAGGACAAGAATCCTATCGACTTGTTTGTGAGATTTGAGCGAAAAGTTCACCTGTTTATCTCAATTCGCTCAATAGGAGATAAGGAGATTGTCTACAACGAAGCCAGAGAGGTTTTGCAGATCAAGAGGAAAGACAAACATGGACTAAAAGTTTGGAATCCTTGCCCACTACTAGAATTGGCAGATTACGAGAAGTGGTTGAGCAAGAACAGAGACTTGTTTGGGATGTCCTCAAGAGAAGCTACGAAAACACCCTCAGCAAAAGTTTTGGTCTTATGGTCTCCCACCAAAGCGGCTGATGATCATAATTCGCACCTTTATTCTGAAGTTGGAAACATGAAAATTCTGGCTCTCAGAAGGAAAGGCACTGCGTTTGTTATTCAAAAGGAGGAAGTAACAGAGTTTATTAAGGCTTGGTTAGCCAAGTACGAATAGTCTAAAAGCTGAAAACCCCGCGTCCCGGCAGGACAGCGAGGTTTTCCAACGGAATTGGGGTATCTGGTTTTCACAAGCCCGGATTAATATCCCTAATAGTAATCTTATCTTACATGATTGGAGTGTTAAACCCTTGTTACACTGCCCACCCAGCAACAAACAGTAGTTCAGGAATTTTATGTAATTTTGGTCTAATTTTTCTGAAAGTTTGTATTTTAAGATTACTGCCACGGGATAGCTCCAATTCCTCCACCACACATCAAGGAGGAATAGCTAAATGTCACCATTACAACAATTTAATAACTCGCTTCAGCATCAACAATTAACTACTAAACGTGTTGAAGCATTAGAGGTAGAACCAGGGCTTGTTAAAGCTAATAAAATCAAGTTCGCGTTTAACGCGACTGGAAGAAATAAAGACTGGGATTTTAAAAAGCTGTCGGCTAACTTCCAAGACGTAGAAGGCACTCTAGAAGATGTCCAGCAACATATTAAAGCAGGTCACGCCATCTGTGCTGGCTTATTGGGTAGTAAATGGCGGAGTAAGTCCAACGTTATCGGTTCTCAGTGGCTACTACTTGACATCGATAATTCTGATATCGCCCGTGATGCCTATGGCAAGCCAATACTGGATGAAAACGGCAATTCCATCAAGGTTTACACTCCACAATTAACTATTGAAGAAGCCCTAACCCATCCCTTCATTCAAAAACACTGCGCTTTAATGTACACCACTGTCAGTCACAGACCCGACTGGCATAAATTTAGGTTAGTTTTTCCTCTCCCCCAATATGTTGAGGGTGCTGACACTGTAGAAGCTTGCACGCGCTTCCTGATGCAGCAGTTGCCCCATGACCCAGCGTGTAAGGATGCCAGCCGGGTTTTTTATGGCAACACAGAAGCAGAATTTCTCCTGGTCAATCCCGAAGCCACTTTACCAGATGAGTGGGTGACAGAGGCAATTGCGATCGCCCAAAAGGAGAGGGAAGAATACCAGCAGCGCATACTCGAAATTGAATCACGCCGTCAACAGTTTCGTGAGATTGCCGACACCGAAGGCTGGGACACTGACCAACTAATCCAACAAGCACTATCATTTATCCCACCCCGTAGCCTTGGCAGTGGTAATTACGACGAATGCCGCCAAGTGCTAATGGCTTTGGTTAATCACTACGGCGCAACGGATGCCGAAATCATCGCTGAAAAGTGGTCGCCCAGCATTAAGGGTACAACCTGGAACATTCGCGCCAAGATTCGCAGTTTTAGACGTGGTGGGATTACGATCGCAACACTGTTCCACATTGCCAAGCAGTACGGCTTTAAATTCCCACAACGGCAGTATGAACCATCCCCACCCCTCAAAGGACTGATTGACCGTGAACAGTGGGAATTAGGACGAATTAGAGAGGACTTAACCAGCTTCCAAAATTTATTAAAGCAGGCACTTGCACCTTTTGAGCCAATCTTTAAAGGTTTTGGTAAATCGCAATCAGTACCGCCACAGCCAAAAGCTAAACCCCCAGCCCCTCAATCGCCCAAGGTTATTATCTACAGTCCCGGCAATATCCCCTATAAAACCGAAGTTACGAAGGATATTAGAATCCAGTGCCAGCCTGAAGAACATATCCCCGCTTGGCTAGAAGCTGTCTCCAAAGGCTGGAAACACATTTTAGATAATTCCCACCCAGGACTGGGCAAATCTTACAATGCTGGACAACTGACAGCTACCCTTTTCGGTGTTGATAAACTAATTTACCAGGATGCCAACCACAGAAACCCGTCTACACTGCCCATTGAGGCTAATTTCGTTGACCTACCCGTGCGAAATAACGGCTTTAAACTTGATCCCACCCGCCAAACTCCTTTAGGTGAGGACTTCCAACTCTGGACTAAACCAGGTGAAACTGCCGACACTGATGGCAATTGTCACAGAACTTATTTATTCAACGCATTTCGTAACAAAAACTTTAGCAGCTTAGATTTTGAAGAAAGTGACATTAGCCCCATCTGTAATGGCTGTACGCTGAAAAATCAATGCCGTTTCGCCAGTGGTGACGGTTACGGCTTCCGCTTCCAAAAACGCACAGCTATTCACGCATTCCGAGAACTGAGAGCGCACCCCGATTCTACCCCTACTGATTTAATCAATGTTGCTGATCAAGCTTTAACTGTGGGTCGGATTTGGGAAGAAGCTGGTACACTGATTAAACCCGTGCGTTCCCTCCAGGTCAATCTCGCTGATTTTGAAAAAACTGTTGGCAAACTGGGACTATCAGCACCTTCACTGCTAGTTCAACTACAGCCTGTTATTCAAGCTTTACACCCTCTGTTCACCCAAGATATTGAGTCTCCTGACCGCTATGGCTTTAATGATACCAGTATCCGGTCAATCCTGCCCCCATTCCCAACGGATTTAGATATTGAGGCTGTACGCCAAGCTTTAGAACCTGATTTAAAATTCCTGGAAGATTTAGACACTCTTGATGTTAACCAAGATAGGCAACTTAAAAAAAGTGCCGCCGCTCGTTATGCTGCTAAACGTGTGACTAGGGACAGCGCACGTAATGCTGGTAAGGAATTTTTAGATTTACCCTTGTTTTGGCTACCTGATTTCCTAGAAGCCTGGAAAGGTAACGGTGCTTTTACCTCTTCCTGGGGTGTGTTGAGCATTTATCGTAAAAACCCCAAGCATATTGATTTGGTCAACTCTGCCCAATTTAATATTTTTCTGGATGCTACACTCACAAAGAGCCGGTTGAAATTCAAACTCGGTAGTTCTGACCCGGTTTTAGTGATTGAACAAGAACGCCCAGACTATGGCAATTTATCTGTAATTAATGTCACTGGTCTAGGTAAACTGCCTAAGTATCGCTCTCCATCCCTGATAGCCCGTGTCAATGCCCTCAAGGAAGCTTTGAACAAACTGCATTCCCATTTGGGCATTCTTGACTGGAAGGCGATCGCTGATACTGCCACTGACCGCCGAGAATATGGTCACTTTGTGGATGGTCGCGGTGTTAACCGATTTAGTGAGGCTGATGCTCTAGCTAGCTTTGGCATTCCCTACCAAAATATTGGTGTGTTGGCAGCAGAATATCAGGTGATGACAGGAGAACCAGTCAACCTGGACGACCCAGAAAGCTCTTTCCAAAAGAATATCACTGAGTTACTAGAAGCGGAAATTCTCCAAGAAATTGGGCGATTACGTTCTCACCGTCGCCCTACTGAGGAACTTAGTTTCTACTTCTGTGCTGATTATGACCTGAGTTTCTTAGCTGACCATCTCCCCAATGTGAAGTTAAAAAGCATTGATGCTTGCGAATTATGCCCAGAAGCTGGCGACCGTGATCAGCAGACTGGACTAGGCATTGTCAACGCTTTTACCCAATTGTGGCAGTCGAAGCAGAAAATTGGTCAAACGGAGATAGCCAAAATTATAGGCGTTACGCAGGGTTGGGTGAGCCAATTTACCCAACGCTGGGGGGGTTGGTTTAAGTTTAGAAAATTATTACTTCTGCTATTAGACAATCTTCATAGCGATAGTAATAAAAATCTCCCTGAGTTGACGGATGATGAAATGTGGTTCGCCAGTGAATACTTCCCAACGTTGTGTCAACAGTCGGAATCACCACCAGAAACCTTGTTTAATGATGTAGCCCACGTTGTCACAACCATTGGTAATCGGGCAATGCAGCGAATTTTACACGAATGTACCCCGGCTGTTAGGGCTAATCTGCTGATGATTGTACTGAGTTGTCTGCCCAGCGAAGTTTATTCAGACCAGTCCTTTTTCTCAGCTTTTGCCCCGGTGCAAACGACCTGTAATTTGGCAGTGACGCTGTAAAGTTTATTTACTACTGACCTCATCAGTAGTAAAAGATGCTCCTTGTAATGATTTTGTACTTAATCATTTACTGAGCGTCTTGCTCAACATATCTCAACTTTGTTATGAGCTTCTCCAAGATGAAATTGAGGAAAGAAAGTCAGCACATTTCGGTACAGCGATTTGTTATGCTGCGTCTTGAATATTTTCTAAGCCTCACTTTTTACCAATAAGGAATTTGATGTAGCTGCAATTGATTTTCTTCACCGTGTTTCTTCTAAATCTTCTTCTGTTCGTGGTCTTTTTAGTAACAATACAATTCCTATTAGTGATGCAATTATTGTAACTACCCGCCATACCCTTAAAACTACTAAGGTATTTGAGCTTAACAGTTTAAAGGCTGACTCTGTTGAAAACGAACTCACCAAGCCTTCGATTGCTAAAAAAATATATAAACCATAGACGACAATTGCTAACCACTTTGCCCATAGCTTCTGCCGAGCTATTCCTAATACTGCAAAGATTCCAGCTACTACAACAGCTACCAAACGTAATAGTTCTACAAACGCGACATCTGTTCCATATATACCTAATGCGGTATATACCAAAGCAATGAGCGAACCTACTGTAATGAGTGATACGTAGATTAAGTTGTACCATTTTGCAGCTAGGTTATATGTCCTTGCCTGTGCTTTTTTGATCATGATTCTTTTCTCAAAAAATCTGCTCTGACAGATAAACGCCTGGAACTGCTTAAGCGAAAATATTCAACTTCTTAATACAGACATTATACGGTTGATTTGCGTATAAAATCCTCAATTTGAGTATTAAAATAGGCTGTTTACTTAGACCAATCTATTCTCAGTGCCTTTGGCTTGGCGCAAGCGACCTGTGAGCAGACAGTGACGCTCTAAAATTTATCGGTTTTTGATTTCTACTGGCCTATCAGTAGTAAAAAATGCTCTGCTTCATGATTGTGTACTTAATCATTGAGTGAGCGTCCCGTTCAACATATCTCAGCTTTGTTATGAGATTCTCCAAGATGAAATTGCTTCAGCAAATCGGCACATTCCGGTACAGCGATTTGTTATCAGATTATGTTTAAACAGGATTACTAATGGATTGACTAGGAGATATTAAACAGACTCTTAATTTACAAGAGTTACAGAGTAATAACCTCGAAGTAGATTGTAAGTAACCTTGTATTTACGAAAAGAAAAGACCATATCTGATAGATAACCACCTGCGCTTGAATAGTGTTCTAAACGATACCTGGAACTGGTTGGAGCTAGGATATAGCTTCCTGTGTTACCATTATCAACTACCCCGTTGGATTCTTTGATGAATTCGTTTATATTTACGCCTCTTTTAAGACATTCTGCTATATTATTCTTCAGACTATATTCAACTGCATATTGTATTCTAGGGTTAATACCATTACGATTTAATGAATATGTTGGTAAGCCAATCATAGTATTATATTCAACTGTTGTAAGGTTCAGTCTTACAAGTGTTGCATGATAACGACGATCTGATGGTCGGCTTAATTGAAAGCAATTAGTTCTAGTTGATGCTTTTGCCGGAGTTGTGTAATATCCAAAAATCATCGTTAGACTTCCACACAGCAAACTTAGAGATGTTACAACTACTAGATTTAAGTTTTTAAATTTCATAAATAACCCATTTCCAAATTAAAATAAATTCTTTTATGGTTTTGAAAATTTTGAAGTTTCAAAATTAGTAAGTTTTTGAGATTAACGAATTTAAAAGTGCGTCTTCATTTACTTACTAGTGACGGTGGCAACTTTTTATGCAGCGATGAGTTCCACCGTATCGTCCATATCTACGTGTTGCAAAGACAACTGCAAAGCCAGCAATAACAAAAACTGTTATTATAATAGCTATTCTGGTTATAAGGTGAGGCATAAATGAATATTTCCCTGACTCCTGAGCTAGAAGCGTTCGTGCAGAAACAGGTTGAGTCTGGTTTATACCATTCTCAAAGTGAAGTGATTCGGGAAGGATTACGTCTGTTGAAACGTTTTAACGATCATTCCGAGGAATATAAACTGTGGCTCAACGAACAGATTGCCATTGGTCTAGACCAACTTGACAATGGCCAAACTGTGACGGCCGAAGGCGCACGCTTACGCATTCGCAACAAGGCGCAAAAGTTGATGAAAAAATCCGACTCATGAACCCAAAACCTTATGTTCTCTCCGAGCAAGCAGAAGAAGACTTGGCGAGAATTTATGCTTATATTGCGCGAGATAATCTAGATGCTGCCGAACGGATGCTTGATAAACTGCTTTCAGCCTGTGAGTTGCTGACAGATAACCCCAGAATAGGGCAGTATCGTTCTGACTTGACCCCGTTACCCGTTCGTTTCTGGTTGGTGCATCCCCGCTATTTCCTGATCTACCGAGGGGAAAACCCTGTTGAAATCGTGCGCGTACTCGCTGCCAACATGGATATTGTGCGAGAACTGGCTGGCGAATAATCAAGCTATCTTCTGGCTGGGATATGAAGCCGATTTACCAAGCTATGCGGTGGCTGGGCTACCTTTAAAAAAAATATTACTTCTGCTATTAGACAGTCTTTATAGCGGTAGTAATAAAAATCTCCCAGAGTTGACCAATGATGAAAAGTGGTTGAAGAGTGAATACTTCCCGATGTTGTGCCAACACCCCGAATCACACCCAGAAGACTGTTAATAATTTTTCAAGCCTTTCCTTAAATTGTTCCTATCTCTGGGTTTTGCACCTTCAAGTCTCAAAAAGTTGCCACCCTTAATCAACTCTGACTCCTGATTTGGTATCCACACAGATAACCTAGCTTGCTTGCTGATGGTTAGTGACTCGTGGGTTACTGCTTCTGTAAAAGTTAAGTCAGAAAAGTCTATTGCTTCGTAGACCCTATCAACAAGACGTAAAAAATTTACCTCGATTGTTCCTAACTCCAAGGCAGATTTTCTAGTTTTAGATTCGTTGTACCTGATGAATATCTCCTCTTCTTCTTCGTCTTCACCCCAGTACAAATTTTTGACCACTACATAATCAACCTGATTTCCACAAAATTCTATTAACCGTTTGAGTTGAATGATGCTATCTTTCACCCGACCTAACACTGATACCATAGTGATGCGATAGCCTAAGCTTGCATCTGCCATATCTTGAACAAAATCCTGAAAATATTCCCCCACTCCAGACGGCAGATCCATTAAAGCTACAACAGGATTTAATGACGATAAATCCTTTTTTAAAATCTCACTAAATCCCCATTGATTGAACTTGATTGTTTTCACCCCTCCAGTCAAGACTCTGTTGTAGTGTCTCCACAGTTGTGGATTATGAGGGTCGCAATCATACGCTGCCACATGAATATTGTTAGCTAAGTACATATCCAAGAGAAACCGAGCCACAATACTTTTACCTGTGCCTCCCTTATCCCCAGTACACACCACTATTCTTTTATTGACTGCTGCTCTTTCCCTGTTAGCAGTAGTTGTTTTACTCATAATTAAGCCAATTTATAAATCTTCGCGGCTGTAAAGTTTTGGTTGAAAGGTATGGTTATTCAACTCGTTCTTTAAGTCTGATTCAACCTCTTGCTGCTGTGCTGTTGGCTCTTGACTTTTTCTCTTCCCCTTGCCACTACTCATTGGTGCTTTCTCAGTCTGACTACTCCCTTGAACTGAGGTAGTATTTACCTGTGATGGCTGAGTTTCAGTAGCTAGATTTTCTGATTGATTATTTTCGTCCCCCTCAGATATCTTTTGACGGCGACGACTACTTTTTTTCAACTCACCTACTAAATATTTGATTCTGCTGCCACTCAAATTAATGCCCAGACCCTTCAACATCTCTGACACTTCATCATAAGTGTAGCCGTACTTGTCAGAGGTTAGTTTCTCAATGTACCGTCTCATTTTCCGAACAGCTTCCCTGTCAGATACATCCTCTCGCTCTTTTGGCTTCTGTTCCTTGAGAATTTCTATAGCCTTATCAATCTTGCTCTTAGTGATCACCTCAGATTTCTGATGTTCAGCCATTGTTATCTCATGTAGTGATTGATTAACTACTAATTATCGGTTATTTGAAAACATCTGTACCAATCTGTTTTAAAAATACTAAAAAAATTTGACTACTGCTGCTACGCCGAACTACCTTTTACTGTGGCGGCTATGCCGTGATGATTATTTAGCCATACTCTTTATCAATTCGTTACTGCCGCTACGCCGTATTTACCATTTCGCCCAAGCTGATTTTACTCCCCTATTGTGACGGAAGCTTAATCTAGAATTTACCCAGTGCTTGATTTTTCGTTATTACTGCGGAAGCCGTTGTTATATCCCCTTGTTAGTAGTAGTATTGTCAGCATCACAGCTTCGCCGTGTTCCCCCTCCCAGCCCCTCGCTTTGCCTCCGTACATACGTAGCCGATGACACCTCCCCTATACCCAAATTTGGGCTAGAAGCCAGCCATGCCTCAAAGCTGATGCTTTGCCTCGCTGCGCTCGGACGGCGGCTGGTTCAAGGGGGCGCACCCCCTTAAAAAACCCCGCGTTCATTTTGCCCCAAATCTTTGATTATGGCTAATCGCAAGCAGTCAAAAAGAGTCGTAAGAAAGCATCTATTTTCACTCAGGCTGAGTGATATTGAGTTGGATCTGCTGCGAATAAAATCAGTTGATGCGGGAATGTCAGCAAGTGAATTAATGAGGCGCAACGGATTGTTGCGACCACTGCCCAAACGACTGAGCAAAATTAGCCTACAAACATATTGGGAATTAGGACAAATTGGTAACAACTTAAATCAACTTGTCAAAGCCACCAACACAGCGATAAAAATGGGGCGTACTCCCCCAGCTAACCCAGAACTGTTAGAACAACTTTTAGAAGTGTTGCATCAGTGCAGACGAGACATTGCACAAGTTGATACGGAAGAAGACAACGACTGGGAAGAAGAAGAGGAGGAGGATGATGATTGGGAAGCAGACGAAGGGTAGAGGTTTTCGCAAGCTACTGGATTATTTACATAACAGTGAAAATGCCAAACTAATTGGCGGTAATATGAGTGGTAGAAATGCCAGAGAATTATCTAAAGAATTTCGGGTATCTCGACAACTAAATCCAGATGCCGAACGTGTTGTTTATCATGTTTCTCTGTCAGCAGCCAAGGATGACGTAATCTCTGAAGATAAATGGTGTGAAATAGGCAATCGCTACATGAAAGAGATGGGCTTCGATGCCAATCAGTATGTCATCTTCCGCCATGAAAACACCGACGATGATCATGTCCACATTGCCGCCAGCCGCATCAGAATGGACACAGGTTTACTGGTTGATGATTCCTGGGATTATGTACGCTCTGAGAAAGTCCTACGCCAGATTGAAATTGACTATGATTTAGTGCAAGTTCAAGGCAGTAGAGAAAGACTAAATCGTACACAAAGCACAGGACAATTTCGGCGCATTAAACGAGAACAAGAAGAATATGAGCAAGGTAAGCGCGATACTCCACCAGAACCCAGCATTAAAGAGCTAGTTCAGCAGACAATTGATAATTTATCTGTTGATCATCCCCAGATGCCAACCTTAATTATGCGCTTGCAGCAAGCAGGCATTAGTGTGAGGACAGGATTTACCAGGAATGGTAAGTCTAAAGGTATTTCTTATGAGAAAGATGGAATTGCTTTTAGTGGTACACAATTAGGTGCAGCCTATACCTTCCCAGGATTGCAAAAACATCTCCGAATTGACTATCAGCCACAACGGGATGATGCCCGGATTGAGCAGCTGTTAAACAATCCTGTCAAGCAAGCTGTGGAGAGTCAACAACCCATAAATGCAATTGCTGAAAATAAAGCTCAAATTCCAACCACAGATAAATCAAAGCTAAACCAGAATCAAGCAGTCGAGTTATATCAGTATTACAGTGGCGACTTGCAAAGTTTATTAGTGATTGACCGCGACAAAGAAATTGCTAATAGAGCATTATTAGATAATCACCCAGCCCCAGATGTAGAAGAGATTATCAAAGCCAGTCCTGTTGGATGGACTGATGACGAAGCTAAATTATTAGTTCTAATCGCTAACAATCAACTGGCATCCAATCGAGAGCAAAAGCAGAGTGAACCCCAGTTTACACCACCAGCAGAGGATGAAAGCCTACGCTCAGTATTACAGCATTTCTTGACTCAAAAGCGCGGTATCTCCAATTTCCTTGTACACCCATTACAGCAGCAGGGCTTAGGTTACATAGACCAGCAACGAAATGTTGTTTTTATCAAGCGTTCTTTAAACGGTAAAAAATCAGGCGCACTGGTTTGGGACACCACACGCCCAGACAATCGCTGTTCACAGTACCCCGAAAACACCCAATCTTCTGAGGGGTGGTTTCAAGTCAACTTGGGTGGAAAACCTGAAGATAAAATCGAGAGAGTATTTTTGTGTGATTCCCCCATTGATGCACTGTCAATTGCGGATATGGATAGGAAAGCACACAAGGGGATGCCACCAGTTAGAACAATGTACATGGTGGTGGATGACCCGCATAACTTACCGCTATCCGTCCTTAAAAACGTCAGCAGAATTGGGTTGGCATTTAATAACGATGAAGAGGGTAATGAAATAGCGCAAGTCATTCAAAAAATGCTGCCACAGTCTAAAAGAATTGAACCTAGTGGCCTTACTTGGAATGAGATTTTGATTGAAGCGCAGCAGCGAGAAATGCTTTCCCAGAAACAACGCTCTAGAGGTTTTAGTCGGTAGTTTAGGAATTCCTCGACGCGATGAAGTGGGCGCGAGGGAGGGGCTTCGCCCCTCCCTCTGGACTCCCTCCCCAACGCCAGTTGTTGACCGAGTGCTGTAGAAAACTCCGTGTTGTGCCAACTAGATACATTGCAGCACTCAGTCACCGCTTCGCTACAACTAGCTACTCAATGCTTATGTAATTATGATTTAGGCATTAACAATCCAATGTATGCACCAACTGCTATTTTCGTAAGATCGGCAAAAGCAGGACGTGTAGATGAGTCAATAACAGCTAGAACTAACGAGCCAACTGCTAAGACCAAAACGACAAGCCCCAAAATTTCGTACTTTGACAAGGGTTTCATAAAAAATTCCTATGATTGCTTTCTTGATTTCCTAACTTGCCGTTGGACTAAAAAAATATCCCTAAAAAAAATTAGGGTAAGATAAATTTACCTAATTTTTTTTTATTTTGCAATAATTTGCCTAATTTTTTTTAGGGAAATTGCTAAAATGATAGTTGTAGACAATCAAAAATCAGTCCATGCAAAAGACAAAACCAGTTTCACGAATTGCGTTTCTCCGTGAACAGATAGGACTGACTCAGCTAGAGTTAGCACAACTGTTAGATGTAACAGAAAATACTGTTGCTAACTGGGAGAAAGGCAGGGGCAGCTTAGAATGGATAGATAGAGTAATTAAGTTGTGTAAGATTTTCCGATGTACACCAGATATATTGGTTGAGTATGTTCCAGATAATGAACCTGTAGAGACACAGCCAAAGACAAAGAAAAGCCATTTGGAAGAATTACGTAGATTAATTAATACTCACGAACCATCTCCAAGTAGTCATAACTGTCTTCTGGATACTGAACCAGCAGAGACACAACCAAAGACAGGTTTCTTGGAAGATTTACGTAAACTAGCCAATACTCAAGAACCTACTTCTGCCAGTAACTCAAGCCAGAGTTCCAAGTCTCAGAATTTAGGGGTCTGAAAATGATGAGGATGCTGGTAGCTACAGACCTCATCTTTGAGGCTATTCTTAACCGGAGTGGTTTCTTCCCAAATGCCCCAAGATTCTTTGAGATCCTAAAATCTCAGCAAGTTCAAGGATATATATCTTCAATATGTCTTGAGAAAGTATGCTCTGTCGTAAGAGCTTCTGTAAAGAATAGTGAAGCGTATGAGAATTCTGAGGAAGAAGTGACCAAACAAACGGTTTCTCTGATAAAAAATATGAGAATTTCAATATGTGAGGTTGATAGCTACGTCATACAGCAAGCTCGTTTACTAAATATTTGTGAAGCCGAGTCTGCTGTAGAGGTAGCCTGTGCAATAGCTAATAATCTTGAGGGTATTATTACCTTAAACCCCGATAATTTTCTTGGCTCTATCTTGCCAATTTATTCAGAAAAGCAGTTTGGTCTTGAAGTTTTATTGAATCAACCAGAAGATAAATCTGACTCAAAAAATACAATACCAGAAATTTCGCAGCCTGAACCAACTTTAAATAAAATTAACTTGAAAGACTGGCTGGAAAATATTTTTGATACAGATTGGCAGTTTGTTGAATCTATTTTGGGAATATCACATTTGGGATTTTCTTTTAGAAGTCCGAACCAGCCACATAAACAAATAGTTAATCGAGCTAAGAAAATTTATTTAAATAATAGATGCCCAATGGCTTTGATTTTCAATATTGTTATTGAAGATAATAGTAATTTGGAGGTTATCTTGCAACTTTATGCTATTGAAGAACAAACTTATTTATTAGAAAATACTAAGTTAATTGTGTCTGATGATTTGGAGCAAGATATTTTAGAGGTGCAATCTCGAAATGGTGATATTGGAATTAAAGTACATTTTACTGTCGAGAAAGGAGATAAGTTTTGTATTAAAGTCAGAGAAAAAGATAATTGCTTTTTAGAATACTTTCAAATGAATTAGCTTTAGAATCCTTGCAATATAATGACTAAAAAAGTTTTATTAAAGTTTGGAAAAGGAAGTTTTGACACTGGATTCTCAGCAATTGCTCAATTTGCCGGAGAAAACTCTTGTATCATAGCAGAAGTTCGAGGAGATTTGCCTCCTTCACCGGATTTACTAGAAATATATGAACGATGGAGAATAGCCTATGAAAACCTTGGTTATTCTTTTCGTTCTTTGAATTGGAATCTAAATTCAAGTAGTTCTATAATGGGTAGACATAAATTTTTTGATTTATCTAAAACCCTAGAAAAAAGCTTGAATTTTTGGCTTAATTCTCAAGAATTTCGTTTCATAAAAGATACATTTATTTCTAAATTAAAGCGTTCTGAAGAAAATGTTGTAATCATTCAAACTGAAGATGATTTATTGCGACGAATACCTTGGCATCTTTGGGATATTTTCGATTATTATCCTAAGACTGAAGTTGCTTTGGGTGCATTAACTTATGATAAAGTAGAACGCTTCAGTAATTGTATTTCTAGTGATAAAGTAAGAATTCTTGCAGTTTTAGGAAATAGTGACGGAATTAATCTTCAAAAAGACCGGGAACTACTAGAATGTTTGCCTGATGCAGAAATTAATTTTTTGGTTGAGCCATCCCGTAGAAAATTAGATAGTTTTCTTTGGGATGAGCAAGGTTATGATATCCTTTTTTTTGCTGGGCATAGTTATAGTCAAATAGATGGACAGGCAGGTAATTTTTATATAAATCAAACGGATACTTTAACAATTAGTGAGTTGAAAAATGCTTTAAAAGCATCAATTGAACGTCGGTTACAAATTGCAGTTTTCAATTCTTGTGATGGTTTAGGTTTAGCACAAAGTTTAGCTGATTTGCACATTCCTCAAGTTATTTGTATGCGTGAGCCTGTGCCAGACTTAGTTGCTCATGAATTTTTAAATCAATTTCTTAAGTTATTTTCTAGGGGAAAATCTTTATACTTTTCAGTGCGAGAAGCGAGAGCAAAACTGCAAGGATTAGAAAATGATTTTCCTTGTGCAAGTTGGCTACCTGTTTTGTTTCAAAATCCAGCAGAACCACCTCCTACATGGCAAGAGCTTTGTCCTCTAAGTTTTGTGACTCAGCAGAAAGCCAAAAAAGAATACTTGAGATTATCTCAACAAGGAATAGAAGCTTGGAATAAGTGGAGAGAAAAACATCATGAGTTGCTTCCAGATTTAAGAAACGTAGATTTAGCTGGTGCAAATTTGGCTGGAGCTAATCTTAGCGGAGTTAATCTTAGTAGAGCAAATTTGGCTGAAGCTAATTTGACGGATGCTGATTTGAGAGGTGCTAATTTGACAGACACTAATCTAACCCGATCTCAAGCTTTGAATACTAATTTTACTCAAGCATTATTGACTGGAGTTTGTATACAGGATTGGCATATAAATAATGCAACAAATCTTGAGGGTGTAATTTGCTCTTATATTTATTTACAAGAATCTAAAAAAGAACGTCGTCCCAGTAGTGGAGAGTTTGCACCTGGAGATTTTACTAAGATTTTCCAGAAAGCTTTGAGTACAGTTGACCTCATCTTTAGGAATGGTGTGAATTGGGAAGCTTTTGCTTACTCGTTTAAAAAGATCCAAGTTGAGAACGAAAGTTCTGAGCTATCAATCCAGAGTATTGAAGCAAAAGGCGAAGGCGTGTTTGTTATTAAAGTAAACACTTCCTCTAGCGCAAATAAGGAAAAGATTCATAGCGAATTCATCCAAGGTTATGAGTTTGCCCTTAAAGCTCTAGAAGATAGATACAGGGCAGAACTTAGTAGTAAAAGTGAAGAAATTCAAAGACAGACAGAACATATCAATAAATTATTTTTATTACTTAATCAGCTACAAACAGTGCAAAAAAATATAGCGGAAGCTCCAAAATATGATTTGCGTGGATCTAAATTTGGTGGTGGTTTTACTGAAAAGTTTGAAGTAAACCAGAATGTTACTACTCATTACAACTTTGTAGAAATTCAACAACTACTTAATGACTTAGCTGAGACTAACGCAACGTCGGAGACAGCTTTTGAAGCGATTTATCAAGAAATCAATATTAATAATCCAACCTTGAAAGCTAGGTTGCAAGCTGCCCTAAGAGCAGGAGGGCTAGAAGCCTTAAAGGCGATATTTAATCATCCAGTTCTCAGCATTCCTGTTGAAAAACTTAAAAGTTGGCTGGAAACTGAATAGGGAAAGCGTAAATGAGCGACCATGCAAAAAGTTATAGCACGGTGATGCCTATAGGAATTTCAGCTAGGTTTTTTGAGACAAACTCAAGAAATGCTTAATGTAATAGCTTTCAATCCTAGAAATTAGCAATGATTAAAATTCTCGCATCTCTCCAAATTCCTTGATATATTCCACCAATTCGCTGCTGTAACCCCCTTCAGAAATTCGCCCCAAATTCCCCACCAGAATAAACAGTTCTCGCGCTCTACTCACAGCCACATTCAGTAAATTAGGTCGTCGATTAATAAACCAGAGACTATCAGTTGGTTGACATTGGCGAGTCGAGAAAATTATCACCGACTTCTGACCACCTTGAAAATTATGAACTGTGCCAATGCTCTTGTCAGAAAAATCATCTGACCAGCGAGATTTTAAACGTTGAGTCAGAGCATTTACTTGACGGCGGTAAGGTGAAATAACGCCAATTGTGTTGTCAGAGTCAGGAGAATTTAAGCAATAACCCGCCGTTAACAACTCCTCAATCAACGCTTCTACTGCATCAACTTCTGCCCAATTAACGTTGTTCTCCAGCTTCCCTTCGACATTACAAGCAATCAGGTTAGCACCCAACTGAGAAGCTTTAGGCTCAGTTTTGATGATCATGCCGTAATTGCACAAGCGATCGCAAAAATCAGCAATCACCGGAACGCAACGGTAATGGTACTTAAGGATAATCCCCTGACCAATATCTTGCGGTTGCCCTGATGCCCCAGCCGCTCGGTGATAAGCTGTGGAAGCAGTGGGGCTGTAGCGGTCATAATCTACATCTGTAAGTCCCTGTTCCAGAAAAGATTTGCTACGATATTCCTCTTTCTTCTGGTCGCTCAAATTAACAACCGGCTCCAGTTGTAATGGATCGCCTACAATCAAAGCCCGATTACACCTCACTAAAACGGGAAAAACCTGATGTGGGGGAATTTGACCTGCTTCATCTACAATTACTTGATCAATACAGCCACTATCGGGATAGGGTAACAAATTGCGGATGGAGTGCAAAGTGCAAAGAAACACCGGAAACAACAGACTGATATCCCGATAAATGTTTCTCCAATTTAGACTTAACTGACGGTAAGCATCCCATTCGCCATTCATGACAGCGATGTAAGTCCTCATGGAAGCTATCACTTCATCTTTCCGCCGTCGAGCTTCCTGCTGTTGAAATTGCCAAGACCACTCAAATAACTCTACTTGCAGTGAGTGCAATTCGCTGTAGAAACGACTGTAAAAATCTTTAGTGGGATAAGTAGCGAGTCTGGTTTCAATTTGAGAACGGCGATTAATGAGGTCTGTGAGTTCTTGCTGTAATGACTCTAACTGCTGTTGTGTGCTGTCAAAACTATTTTGTTGCTGCTCCCAAGAAGATGCTTCTGCTAAAAGCTGATTAACATTCTCCTGTGCTGCTATCAGAGATTCAGTTGTCAGTGGAATTTGAAAGGGAAATGGGGTGGCCAGTGTCGCTAACACAGGCATCTCTATTTGTTGATGCAGGCGTTTGAGAATATGATGTGGGCTGCTTTTAGTTATCGAGTGCCAAAATCGTTTAATCGTTTGCAAAATCTGGACAAACCAGTTGTCATTTCTACTCTTATTCTGCCAGTAATCAACTCTAGGCAAAGAACGCCTAGCACTGTCAAGATGTTGTCCTATCTGCTGGTAGGCTTCTAGTGGAAACCTAGAGTAGTCGCGTGAAGATTCTAATGATGAAGGCTTAACAAGAGAGGTCTTCATCGCTGACTCAACCGATTGTATATCTCGGCATAGTTCCTCTAATACTTGTTCATCAGCACTTTTCTGTTGAAGATTATCCTCGTCTTGTTTTCTGTAAAATTCTATTTGTTGAATACCAGCTAATAATTGTTGCTGTGCTGATTCCCATTCATCGTGATTAAACGTTTCTTTGGTTAACCAATCGAGTGCAGTTTGCAAACTAGGTAAAACTTGGCTCTCAACTAAATCCCTTGAACCTCCTGATAAGTAGAAACGGTCAGAGGTCAAGTTACTGGCTAAGATTTTCTCAACGTTCTTGACAGCAAAATTGTTAGTGCTTGTTACCAGAGTTAGGTTACTTCTATCTCTCCCAGTTGTTGCTAATTCCACGGCTCGACTTACCACTTGCTGCGCTATCTTATGCAACAACAATGTCGTCTTGCCATTCCCCGGTGGGCCAATCACAGCAGTAATAGAGTTTAACTGAGAATGTTTAAGAGCTTGTGCCTGATAGTCATCGGGTAGCGAGTTGGGAAAAGCACCTAGAAAAACGACATCATGCTGAGGTGCTTTTGGTTGCCCAAACAGATATTCATAAGCTGGATGTCCTGGTTTTGCCCAGGAAAAATAATTCTGTTCGCTGATTTTTTGAAAATCTTTTTTGAGGTGGTAATTAAAAGCAGTGTAGTCAAAATCCAACAAATAAGGAAGAAGTTTTGACCGTACAGGAAACGGCGGTAATTCAATCAGCCCCATAAAGTCTTGTAGCGTCTTAAAGGGACGATTGAAAGTAGTTTCGAGAAAAACTTTCAACCCTTCCCTTGTGACCAAAGACTCAGCCGCTTCTTCCTCCAGCCCATACCACTGCATCAAATTGGGAATAACAGGCTGAAACTCGTACTGGGTTAAATCCCATCCGCTACTACGATAATTCCCCTCAAAGATAGGAGAAACGTTAATGGTGAACAACGGGCGAAATTGACGGCGATTGCTTTCAATTTCATAAATCTGGGGGAAAGCTACAGCAATTGATGGTAATTCTGTTTGAACTTTGTTCTTTGAATTTTTAAAGGGTTGCTTTAGTTCTTTAAATAAAGACTCGTCTATTAATAATTTATCTCCTACCAGACTTACGAGAGAGTCCCAGATGTTGGGCTGAGTAGATTCGTCAGCTTCTACTTTGGCATTACTCAAATTTTCGACTTTTATGTAATCTAACCAAGCTTTGAGTAATGCTCGAATCTGTGAAGCTTCCGCCATCTCTGTTTCTCCCCTCGCACCCAATCATGAATCACAGTTTTAAAAACTCTATTCGTATAGTAATGCTTCTAGCTTGTTTAGAAGATTTACTATCTGTTTTTCCTTACGAGGTTCTTTCCATAGCTGACGTTTTTTAATGCGCTGGGTGATATCTTTGAGCCGTTCTGGTATTTGGTTAGGTGTTTTAGATGACGGTGGTTCAGATGAAATGTTGGCAATGATTTGTTCTTTGATTTGGCTTAAAGACCAATCGTTAGCTATTGCCCTTGACAATAGTTCAAGTCGCAGTTCTTCATCTTTTACCCGTGCCAGAGCTTGAGCTTTCGTGTATTCCAGCTTGCCTTCTCGCAGTGCCATTAAAATTTCTTCAGGCAGATTGAGCAACGGTAAACGCTTGGTGGTAAACGATAGCCAATTCATCAGCCCCAGGCTCTCAAATACCTGTTCTACCGTCTTTGATTGCTCCATATCCACTTTAGGAGAAACGTTTCTCCTAGATTCTGTCTGCTCATCCAAATTCTCAGAAATGTTATCCCCAGTTTCCGTTGATTCTGAGTTAGGAGAAACGTTTCTCCTAGATTCATCTAATGAGTCTGTTTGCTGCTTTTCTTCTTTACTGTGAGCGTTTTTCATGCGGTACAGCAAGGATTTGACAGCTTCTACATCACAATGCAGCCGGATTGCTAACAGGTGTAAGATACCTTCAGTTTCTTCAACAGGGTTTAGGTCTTCTCGTTGCAGGTTTTCAATCAAAGCCAACTGAAACGCTTGGTCATCCGATAGCTCACGTACAACCACAGGCACAGCTTTTAGCTTTACTTCTTGTGCTGCCCGATAACGTCTTTCTCCTGCTACTAATTCGTATTTCCCTTCGCCTAGTGGACGCACTAACAGAGGTTGAAGGATGCCATGCTGTTTGACTGATTCTACTAATTCTTTTAATGCTTGTGGGTCAAAGTATCGTCTGGGCTGGTGTGGGGGTAGAACTATATCTTCCAGCTTGATAGTCGTTTCAGTAGCTCTTGATGTTTCTACATCTGGTGAGTCTAACCAAGGTGCAGGGGGTGGAGTTGTAATTTGCCCCCCAAAGGGTTTTTCAGTTTGTTTACGTCTTATCACAAAGCCTCCAAAGCCAAAGCTATTTCTTCAAGGATAGTGACTACAGAATGTTTAGGGTCAAACACTGCTAGGGGCGCACGTTCTTCTGTCGCATCAACAAAAGCAGTAGCTCTGGGGATAGCAGGGAAAATCCGACCCCAAGCTGAAAGTTGTTCTTGGATTGCTGCCAATGCTCGTTTATCGGCTGAGTTCTGTTGAGCATACCGCGTAGGAACAAACCCTACTATTTGGATTTTGCGGTTGGCTTTATTTTTTACGTGGGTGATAGTTTGCAAGAGTTCGTCAGTTCCTTCAAAGGCTTTGAGATGGGTTTCCACAGGGACGAGTACGTGTGTGGCTGCGACTAACGAGATGTAAGACAGCAATCCTAAACTGGGGGGACAGTCTATAAGGATAAAGTCGTATTCATCCTGAATAGGTTCAATGGCTTCCTTGAGGCGTAAGTCGCGCATAGCAGCACTAACTAACTGCATTTCTGCTCCACTCAAGACTCGGTTAGCTGGAACTAAGTCCATACCGTGAATGCCCTCATGAATCGGTAAGGGCTGCTCGTTGATAATGGCATCAGCAACAGTTTTTTGTAACTGAGATGGCACTAACCCCATGAATTTGGTCAATGAGGCTTGGGGGTCTATGTCGATGAGGAGAACGCGGTGTTCTCGTTTGGCTAGGTGGTATCCCAGGTTTTGGGTCAGTGTCGATTTGGCGACACCACCCGCCTGATTAAACAGGGCTATAATGCGGCATTGCTTGTCAGTAGTTGACACTGGCTCTTGTCCCTAGAAGATACGTTAACGTTTGGTCAACCGACTCGGTTTTAGTTTCCAGTTTACGTGGTGAAGGTGAAAAAGGTTTATTTTTAGATATAAATTCCAGCAGTTTTTATATAACTTCACCGTCTGTAGATTTAACAAGGTCACAGTTAGAATTGAGTTACGTAAGAAGATAACTGTAGTTTCGATAATCTCAGTATGAAAATTAACTCCCTAGCTGACTTAGAAAAACTGGAATCACAGATAGGGGAGAAAGTAGCGAAGCTGCTATCAGCCGCCATGCAACGGCTGAAAACGCTACCCAGAGAGGGTTTCATCAAAATTTTTCAACTTTTACCCTAAAATGAGATTTTGACCAATTGGATGCACATTTAAAGGTGTACCATTTAAACCTCACTGATTTTTACAGCCTGAAACCCGCATGGCTACGTTACTAAATGCAGTACCAAATAGCGTAAAGGTCAATTGGTACTGCAAAAACAAGCGAGTTCTGAGGATTTCGGGTTAAAGAGCTATTTTATTTTTGAAACCTTTACGTAACAAGACTTTCAGGCGGTGCGTGGCGGCTCATGACAGGCTCGCTACTTTTACCCCAGGTAGCGATGTTTAATTCTCCAACCTCAGTTATTCGACGAATGACCTTTGGTTCGCCAAGGATGATAGCACTACAGTGATTAGTATCTAGCAGGTACATTACTCAAAAGGATTTATATCATAATCGAACTTGGCTTTACCACGAGTCGCGTAAACAGACTGAAGACACTCATCAAAGTCATCACCGGACCAAGTTCCTGCGTGTCTGAGAATAGAGCGACCGGAAGCCGGACGGTAGGGTAGCTGAGAACTGTCTATCGGGGTTTCTTCTGGTTGAGGTAGGGTATCGGAACTTCCTGTTTCTGGCTTAATATGCGGTGATTGAGTATCTTTTTTAACTGTTTGTTTGGTTTTCAAAAAACGGAGAAAATCAAGAGTTTCTTCTAGCAGTGACTCTGGAGAAGATTCAATTTCTTGGAGCAGGATTTCTTTGATAGTCATATAATTAATCCTCAGCTAGTATGGTTTCTATTTGTATCAACAACTTTTCTAATTTTTTCTGTTTTTTCGGGTCATCCCAGGCTTTTGCTTTTTGAAAACGATGGGTAATATCTTGCATCTTCTGCTTTAGCGTTTGGGGTTCTTCCTTGGGAGGGCGGACAGCTTTAAGCCGCTCTCGAATTTGGGCAAGAGATAAGTTTTGAGTTATCGCTTCTTCCAATAACTCTTTTCTTGATGCCTCATCCTTTAAGCGAGCAATCGCTTGGGCTTTAGTATATGCGATTCTGCCAATTCGCAGGGCTTCAAGAATTTCACTTGGTAAATTCAGTAATGTTAGCCTAGTTGTAACGAAAGACTCCCATGCAATAAATGCTAGCTCATTAAAAATAGCTTGAATTCTCAGGGCTTCAGAACTAATCAAAACGTTTTGATTAGTATTGCCAATCACTTCATTCCGCATCCGGTAAAGAAGAGAAGTAACCTCTGCAACATCAATTTTAAGTTTGAGACTTAATAGCTGAAGAATTCCTTCTGTTTCCTCTACAGGATTCAAATCTTCACGTTGTAGGTTCTCAACAAGTGCAAGTTGAACTGCTTCATCATCAGTTAGTTTTCTGACAGTTACAGGCACTAAAGCCAACCCAGCTTCTTTGGCAGCCCGATAACGTCGTTCTCCTGCTACTAATTCATACTGACCGATTTTTTCTACAGGACGAACTAATAACGGTTCTAAAATTCCATGTGTGGAAATTGACTCCTTTAATTGTTGAAGCTTTTGAGTGTCAAAATAGCGGCGAGGTTGGTTTGGTGGAAGAATGATTGAATCGATAGATATTTCACGAACATTAGACAAATCAGCATCAAATTTCCAATCATCTTTCAAGCTATTACGCCTTGCCATAACTCAAAGCCTCCTCGAAAAGCTGCTCATATTCTCTTGCAGCTTGAAATGCAGCATCACCAGACATATTAAAAACGGTAGCAGATTGACCTGGTGCATCAGCAATAACCTGTCGCTGATAAATCACTTGCTTCAACAAAGTTAGCCCTTGGGTTTGGGATAAAACTTCTTGAGCTTCTCTCAATAATACAGTTCCCTTTGCAGCCCGACTTAAAAACATCGCGGCTTTGGGAGTTCCTTTGCGGATTTTCTGAGCTTGGTTGACCAAACGGACAATATCTTTAGTTGCTAGTAAATCCAAATTTGATGGCTGCACAGGCACTAAGGCAAAATCAACACTCAACAATACGGCTTTAGCTGTTTCACCAAGCACGGCTGGAGAATCTACTATAACTGATTCATACTCTCCTGAATACATTGCAATTTGGTCAAACAGATCATCAGGATCATTTACAACTAAAGAAGGTAAGTTAAGTTTTGCTAGCCACTGACTGGAACTTGTTTGTCCATCCGAGTCAATAACTATCACACTCTGCTTTCTCTGCGCTAACCAGTGTGCAAGATGGACTGCTGTTGTCGATTTTCCACACCCACCCTTTCTGTTTAAAATACCAATCAACATTAATTCTGCCTAATATTTTTCAGCTTAGATTTGGGCTTACTGCCATCAATTATGCTGCTTTTCTACATGGTAGATTCTGGTCTACAGAATGTCTATATTAATGTTTACAACTTTGCTCCCCACAGTGCATACCATTAAGATTGAATCAGACCGCGATTTTAAAAAAACAACAATTATGGCATCTGCCGAGCCTACGCCCAATAAGCCTACTAATATTGAATTACAGTTTATCCAACCTCTTGCAGATCAAGATGAGGAAAAAACTCAAGAGTCTCTAGAGCTTTCTACAACGGAGCTAGAGGCAGATTCTCCACTGTCAGCCCCAACTGATAATGAACAAGTCCATCTTGATACTGCTTCACAAATAGATTCTATTGAAGCTTCAGGCGCGATGTTTCAAGCTGTTGGCGTAATTACAGGGGAGGTAAACCTAAATTCCGAAGGCAGCAGCACTGTTACTATTGGTCGAAATCAATACCCACTTTTCTACATTGGGCGAAAACTGAAAGTATTTGAAGCTCTCAAAAAAGAAATAGAAACTACTGGCAACCATACTCAACGTTTAGTAGTTTATCCAAAGGCAATTCATTTTCCACGCAGAGAACAACCCCATCAAATCGCTTTTCAGCTAGTAGGTTTTGACAGAGGGCGATTCCAAGAGACAATCTCAGGAGAGTTAGAAGACCTGGAGTTTAAATTATCAGGACTGTGGCAGTTTATTCCTGTCTGTCAAACTCCCTGCATCTCTGTGTTCCGCAACTTTACCCGTGAAAGACTCGAATATATTAAGCAAGCCGAACCAGCCCGAAAGGTAAAATTCATGAAGGCTAGCCATGTGCCAATGCTTTGGAAGGATGCGCCGGTTAGACCCTTCCGATTTAATCCCAAAATTCCAAAACTTGAGCAAGGACACGCACTGTTTGTCACCCTCAAAGCAAAATTTCTACCAGGGCGTGATGTATTTGGTTTTGTGGCACTCACCGCACCACCCCAAGACACTGCACCCAGATTTCTCAAAGCCTCCAAACAAGATAAAGCCACAGTCCAGCAATCTGCCAAAAAGACTCAGCCCAAAGGGCATCGGCCATATAAAAAGGAACAATTAAGCAGCAATCCTCTACCTAAACCAATTCCGAAAAAAAAGCCCCAAGTGATTGAGGGTGAAACAGACAAATAGCGATCGCATCCAAGTGTAAGCCATACCTACAATCACTCAACGTGCTACAAGTGTTGACGACTGCACCCACATCATCACATCACTGGTTAACCATCTATTAACCATTTACTGGATGCGTAGATTTATCTTCTATGCCATTCTAGAAAACGAGAGTTAATTCGGTGGCAGTGTTGGTTTTTAGTATTCACAGGCTTCTCTCCGAAATTTAAATCTCTACAAATTTATGATTTTGGAGAAAATCGATGTCAATTTATGTAGGTAACCTCTCTTATGAAGTTACAGAAGATGATCTTAAGGGTGTTTTTGCTGAATATGGTACTGTAAAGCGGGTTCAAGTACCACAAGACCGCGAAACAGGCCGTCCGAGAGGCTTCGCTTTCGTGGAAATGGGAACAGATGCTGAAGAAACTGCTGCCATTGAAGCTCTTGATGGTGCTGAATGGATGGGTCGTGGACTCAAAGTTAACAAAGCCAAGCCCAAAGAAGATAGAGGTTCATCTGGTGGCGGACGGGGGGGATATAGTGGCGGCGGTGGACGCGGACGCTACTAAGCTTTGAAACCTGAAATTTGAGAGAGCGAATTTTTAGGTCGGACAAGAAGTTTATCTTTTTTTGCACTTTTAGCCCCTGATTAGGCCTACAAAAGCAGGATAAAAGACGTTTCCGCACTTGAGAACTGACATAGATAATAATCAATGCCCTCATAAACACTATGAGGGCATTGATTATGGAATTCAGCAGCAGTAAGAAAAAACTAAGCAATGGTAGTTCTTACTGACTTCAAAGCTATATCTATAAAGGATTACAGAAGCCAATGGTGGATACCTTTGTTGCTCGGTGGGGGTTTGAAAATTTTTTAGCTTACAATTTTCTCGTTTGGCACAGTGACTCCGTTAATCGGCAGACGATGCACAACGTTTTGCTATCTCTTGAACTACTATGAGGAATTGGCGCAGCAAGATCGAATCGGTTGGTGCTGGCTGTAACAAATCCTTGAGATCCGCCCGTCGCCACACCACTGCAATTTGTCGAGCAAAGGAAATATCTTGAAGCTCTCGGTACACCACTCCTTGACGTTGAAGCGTTTGTACGTTATCCGGTAGAATTGACACACCTGCGCCTGCTGCTACTAAGCTGAGGTTAATTACCATCCAAGTTGCTTTGACCGTTTCCAGCAATGTTGCCTTGAATCCCCGAAGCTCGAATTGTGATAAGAGTACTTTGTAGGAAGGTACAGCATCAAGCGGTGGCAAAATGAGATGTTCGTACTTGAGTGCTTCAAGTGGAATGTACTCAAGTGCCGCCAGGGGATGAGATTCTGGTAATGCCACCACAAAAGACTCTTGCACAATCGGGAGAAAGTTCAAAGTTGAATCATCTGAATAAGGATTAGGCAGATGTTCAAATCCAACATTGATCGAGGTATCTCGTAGTCCTTGCATCATTTCCTCATTCGTCATTGCTCGCAGTTCCAATTCCACTTTCGGATAACGATTGCGAAAGGTTTTGAGAATGTCGGGAAGTAAACTATTGGCGATCGCAGTGTTGACCACCACCACCAGTTTGCCAATTTCGCCACGGCTAGCTTCCTGTGAGTGTTTCACCGCCTGTTCGAGCGCAGTAATGGCAATTCTTAGCTCTGTAAAAAAAACCTTTCCTGCCACCGTTAGCACCGGAGGGCGACGAGAGCGATCAAACAATTCCACGCTCAACGCCGCTTCCAAAGCAGCGATTGTTTTGCTGAGGTATGATTGCTCCACATCTAAACGAACAGCCGCTTTACTAAAGCTTTTTTGCTCGCCCGTTTCTGCAACAAGCTCCATAAAATACTGTAGCTGGCGCATTTCCAGTTGATTCCAGATTTTAAGGGTCATTTTCCCGCAATAATATAATTAAAACGTCATATTAATATGATTAAAATTACCTTACTAACATATTCATAATTTCCTAAGCTTGCTTTCATGAATTCATAACCCGCAACTAGAAAATTGTTTATGAAAGAGCAGCCTGCTATCACTGACACCTCTAGCCGCTTAAATCGAGACATAGAACTGGCTCCTGCGGTGAAAGCGCAAGAATCAGCAATTTGTTCTCAAGTAATCGCTTATTGTAACGAAGTCCTTGATCGCAGTCGCTTTTTTTGCCTGCTCAAAGCAGGAGCGATCACTCCACCAATGATGCAATATACTTTTCTCCAATACCATCATTGGCGGGATCGGCTGCATAGATGGTTCGGCTTGTGCATCGTCAAAGCTGACAGTTGCATTGACCCAGACCAAAAATCCGCGATTATGTCTTTGGCAGATCACACCTTTACCGACTTGCAAGATGGACATAATGAGATGTACGCAGAATTTCTTTACGATTTGGGATTGAGTGATGCGGAAATTATGGCAAGTCAACCAAGTGCCGCAACTGCATCCTATGAACGTTCGTTTTTCGATGAATTCGGCTACGAGAGCGACAATTTTTACGAAGCCCTGGCTGCGTTGAGTGGTCGGGAATTGTGCGTGTCAATCCGAAATGCCAGAATTATGCAATCTTACTTTGATGCTCATGGTATGAAGCATCCGATTTGGTTGAGCTTGCACGCAAAATTAGAGGTGAATCATTTCCAAGATTCTATTCGTCCGGTACTGACTCACTACGATGGAGATTCAACCAAACTAAAGAATGTAATCAAAGCCGTCGAGGGTGGGATCAAACGACACATACAATATTTCGACGATCTGCTGCATGAGTACGAATTTAAAGCCGACATTAAGCAGAAATAGCTGCGTATTCGGAAATTAAGCTTGAAAACCATTGTTGTATTTAAGGTGGCAGTTAGGTTAAGGGGAAGTTCTAAGTATGGTTGGAAAGAGTCGTTATCAAGCTTGGCAGTGCGTGCAAGTTATTGCAGATTATGTTGATTCTTCTGAATACTTTTTACAATATGCAGAAGATAATTCGCGCTTTAATACGTACCTATTTATACTAGGGAATTTTGGTAGTGGTGTAATTCCTCAAAAGTCTGAGGACTCTTCTAACTTTTTCAGGACTCTCAACCGTGATTTACTTGGAGCAATGCTTGATGCTGGTACGGGTACTGCACGAGCTTATCAAGTTGGATATCCCTCTACCCCTTTCGTCAATTGTGTTGAAAAAGTTGCTTTTAGCCCTAATGGGGAATTACTAGCTAGTACTTTATCTATTTTTAGAGATAATGGCTCCATCGAAAAATGGGTCAAATTGTGGAACATTGCCACAGGGGAAGAACTACATACCTTTAATGATGATTTTTTTTTCGGTTTCAGTGAAGATGGAAAAACATTAGCAGGAAGAGACTGGCTCTGGGATATAGAAACAAAGCAAAGAACACAAAAGATTGCTGAAAATGTGGATGCTCACTGGAGTATTGCTCTTAGTCCTGATTTTCAGACACTCGTTAGTTTTCAGCGAAGAGAAACTAATTTTCCTACAAGAATATGGAATAAAAAAAACTACATTCAAGTTGATATTCCGTCCTTGTCAGCTCCGTTTGAGCCAATACATGATTATCGCCTTACTCAATTTAGCCCAGATGGACGAATCCTCGCTAAAGTAATTGGTGACTATGACAGACTTTTATTATGTGACGTTGCTGCAAACCAGCAAATCTCTCTAGATTTCCGAAGAACAGGAGGTTGTATTGGTAATCTTGCATTTAGTCCTGATGGTCAAATGGTTGCTGTTGCATTAGAACAAGTTGAAGGATTTGGGTCTGTATATAAAACATCCTGGGTTGACGTTCTATCCATCCCAAAGATTTCGGGGATTAAAGTTCTGGATGCATTTTCGGCATTTTTTGGAGCTAAATTTATCGACCCAAATGCGTCATATGATAGGCGACAATTGTTAGCCTCCACAAAATATTCTCTCGGTAAGAGGTGGATCATCTGCTTAGTAGATGTAGCTACAGGAAGAGAACTTTCTCGCATCAGAGTTGGTAGCAAGTTTTATGGTTCGTTTATTCACTCTCTTGCCTTTAGCCCGGATAGTCAAACTCTAGCTTGTGGTCATGGAATAGGATATATCACGCTTTGGCAACTAAGTAATAGCTCATCTTCTCTTGCAGCTAAAAAAGTTTGTTCTTTTGCGAGTGATTTCCGTGCAGAAGTTAAATCATTAGCATTTCATCCTAGCCATAATCAACAAATTTTAGTTAGTGGTCATGCAGATGGGGCAATTAGAATGTGGCGGCTAAGATAAATTGTCAATTATAATCCTGAAAAAGCTTAATTTTATTGCCACTTAAAGGAAAAGATGGCCGGAATTAAAGGATAAAGTAGCTGCCCTAAAAACTTGCAATGCTTATTTTTGCCTCGCCCTACTTTCGCCATATTTTACAAGCGATAACTTCGTTAAGCTGAGTCGCAAAGCGACACGCTGCGCGAACGCTAACACATTCAATCTTTTCAACTACGCTTCTGCCATAGGTTCTGTTCTGCGGCCATTTTATCCTTTAAAAACGGTCACTTTATCCTTTAAGTGACCGTTAGCTTATTGTTAAGGTTCATAATTCATGCACCATTCCACCTTTGGGCTATTTCGTGGAATCTAGGACGAAAATTATTGCTTCTACGTTGTTAGAAAAAAGTGGAATTGGCAATTAAAAGTGCTTCTACCTCTACACACATTTCATTGCAGAGGTAGAAATTTGTTGTTAAATGCTGTCTACAAATCTACGAAGCTGCGGCAGCTTCAGCTACGGCCACCTCTGCATCTGGTTTAGGCTCTTTCACCTTTTTTTCAAAGATTTGAAGCCCAGCATCAACTACCTCAAACCCATTTTCTGTTCGTTGACCAAGCTTACCAGATATAGCACCCGCCCAGTCAGCAAATTCAGACGTGTTAGTTTCTGCCTTGCGCCAACTTTTCGCGTTGATCAGAGCAGTAAATACTACACCGTTCTGGTCAGTCAGCGAGACTTCAACTTTTTTGTTCTCTGCTGGTTTAGCTTCAGGCAGTGAGCCACTAAATTTAATTGTAACTTCGCTCTTTACTTGCATAGCTTGCCCCCTGGCTGATCAAAGACTCAAATTTTTCGCTCTTGATTTTATCAGGCTTGAAGTTGACCACAACTTGACTGCACGGCAGAAATATCATCTTCAAATCATGTTAGGACTTGGATTTATGAGTTGACGACCAACCAAACGCTTGACGTAACCGTTGTGAGGGATTGAACTTAAACACCCAACATTCTCGCCCTGTTCTGACATAAAAAGTACCAAAGTTTCGTAGAGAAACACTGTCCCCCTGCTTGAGTGATTCATATATTTCTTCTATAGTGGCATCAAGAATTTCTTCAACTGTGCCACTACCTTTGGTTAAGCGTTTAGAAACGCGTCGTACCAGTTCCTTTTTATCGATAGACATCTTGAAGAGTTACCTAAAAATTTTAGATATGTTTATTGCGAAATCATCCCAATAGAAACTGAGCAACGAGTTTTCAAGACTTTTAGCACAGACATCATCATAAAAATGGCTAATCCCTTGCAGAAAAAGCGTTACTCACCCGACTCATCCCAATGCTTACCAATCTCTCCCAACTCATCCCAAATATTCCTCATCAAATTTCAATAGTCCCCACTATTTCCCCCAATTTGAAATTTTCAGCAGTTTCTATTGACTATATTCTCATTAACTCAATTTAACCCAATCTAACCCAATTAATCCCAGTAATTCCCCACTGCACCCCAACATTCCCCATTTTCACCAATTTCTCGACTCATAGAAAACGGCTGAAATCCACAAAAAATTGACGCACAATACGCCATCTTTGGCGGAAAGTTTTTTTCAATTCGGCAGCCAAATCACCAAAAAATCGCGTTCACAGCACCTTTGTTTACTACCACTACACTACATAAGCACTACAAAAACCACTAACTGTTGACTGTTCACTGATTTAAATGTTGTTCCTCAGTAATATAAAGTGTTTGAATTAACTATTGAACCACTGAAATAAGATTAGGGGTATTTGAGGGGTGATTACGGGGTGATTACGGGGTGATTGCGGGGTATTTGAGGAGAAAAATTTATCACCCCTTTGAAAAAACCAAAACATATTACAGGGATGATTACGGGGTGATTGCGGGGTGTTCCAGGGGTGATTGCGGAAATCTCTCCCGCTTCAACAAATGGTTTTTAATAATTGGCATCACCGTGCCAAAACGGGAAAATTGTACGCTAAGGCTAAAAGCCTTCCTCCATAAGCATCTTAGCCACCCATTTTTCAATAACACCCGTAAGTGAGATTGAGCTTCCTGTAGGTGTAATTTGGCGTAAATACAGCGAAGCTTTCAGCAGAGGCAAGATAGGCTGAAAGTACTGCTATGAATAACTTTCAGCCTATAAGATTCTCAAAAATACTAATACTTATATTTTTAGACATATTTACCCTGCCTTAATGGTTTTCTTGAAGGTCATCTTCTCTAACTTCGACTATTAAATGAAGCATAATTCCCTTTTCAACTCACAAAGTCAACTAAAAAGTTTTCGCTTTCTGAATCCCTTTAACTGCGTTGCCGAAAAGAATTGTGTCGCCGACTTCATCCACAATTTCAATGTATCCATTTGGGTGAAAGTGTGGAGAAACATAAAACTTTACAATACCAAATTGCTGGAAAGGTTTACACTGTTCATCGTTTTTCTAAACATTCAATCGAGTAATCAAGGCAACTTATATGCTCTCCAAAAGTATCTAAATAGCATTTTATTTGCGCTAATGCTGCATCAATATCAATTTTCTCTGCTTCGTTTAGGTGCATAGTCAAAATTCCTGTTTTGTTAGTTGGCTGCAAGCACAAATTCGTTGATCCGCTTTTTAGCTGCTTCTAGGCATTCACTCTCAAGCTCAAAACTTTCCCAACTCTTCGCAATAGGTTGCTCTACCCCAGCAGCATAAATATCATAAAGCCAGCTAAAGCACTCTTGATCCCAAAAAATCTTGATATTGTAACCCTTGTATTCTTCCATTAGCTGTAATTCCTTTTTCGTAACTTGGCTAGTTTTGAGATTTAACAAACTCTTTGCAACACTCATAGCTATCTGAAATCAAAATAACGCTGTCATGACTGGTAACACTTCTTTTTATCTTGTATAAAAAGCATCTCAATTGATGGCAATATGTTTCAACTACGTAATATTCCATAATTCCCTTATCGTCACTTGATGGATAATCTTGTTTTATTGTTTTTCAGTGCGATGGCTGATGCTTTGTCTGAGTGGTTGATTATCCTTATTTTGTTGGTGCAGAGTAGTATGTATTCTTTGCACCAAGGATGGTATGTTTTAGCAAAAGTATTTTTTTATTATCACACTTAGTGAGTTATATCTAAAATTATTCAGAAAAAGTAGGTAGGTTCTTTAACGCCAATTGTGCCACAACTTCTGCACGTTGTGACGTTACTTTTTGATACCGTAATGTTGTCTGAATGCTTTCATGCCCCATGAGCGCCCTGAGTTCTTCAATCCCCATTAATCCCACTCGCTCTGTAGCAAAAGTGTGCCGTAGGTCGTGAATACGAATGAATTGGAGTTCAGGACTATCTCTGATGAGCTTAATCTAGGATTTATGCGCCATGCGGTAAGAAAGGCGGGATACTTCCAAAGTCTTTGGCTGTTGAGCAGTAAACAGTGCTGGATACTTAGGATGTCTATAATATTCAATGTACTGATTTAGACTTTGAGAAGCTACTTCACTGTAAAAACACCACCGTTGCTTGTTGCCTTTCCCAACAACCTGAAATTTCCGGGCTTTGAGGTCTATGTCATCTAAATTTAGAGCTAGTACCTCAGCAATCCTAGCGCCACTGGTATGCAACAAACGCACTAATGCAGACAAACGAACATCTTGTTTGATGACACGATACAGGATACTTAATTGGTATGGAGTAAGGTAACGCACAGCCTCATCTGTAGCGTGTTCTCCTTGTTCTCGACTGGGTTTACGTCTTGTGAGTCCCGCAACAGGATTGGATTTGAGATATCCCATATCAACAGCAAAACTGAACAAAGCCGTGATTACGGCTTGATGACGGTGGTGGGTCGTATAGGAAACATCAGTTAAATGATTGAGATATTCCATCAAAACTTGTCTGTCGATGATTTCTATTGACCATCGACCGTACTCCTTGAGCAAGGGGATAATCGTAGACTGATATGAACGCAGAGTACTTTTGGCTAGTCCTGGACGTTCTAGAAACTTGGTGGCTATAGCTGCTAAAGTCATCATTACTTTAGAGGAGCTTTTTATAATTTGGGGTAAAAGTAGCGAAGAGAGAATTTGCCGCCACGCGACGGCTGAAAATCTTACCCAGATTAGGTTTCAGAAAAAAAAATCAAGGAGACGCAGCATCAATTTGTAATCGCTCGTTCATATCCAGTCGAAAAGTGCCGTAAGGGTTAACATGTACCCAAATCAACGGTGATAACGCCCGGAAATCTTCTTGTCTCATCTGCTTCATCCAAGTGGCTTCTGCTAAAACCCTTTGAATCATCAGCGTATTGATGTAAACAAGGCTGATTTGCAGCAAATGGAGGCACAAAACCGATAATTCTTGTTCATCTAGGCGGTTAGTAGCAATTTCACTGTTTTTGCCGTAAAAAATAAAACCATTAGCACTATTCCAGTTTTCCACCACATTCAGCCCTTCATTAATCTCACGTCGTAAAGCCTCAGAGTTGAGGTAGTGACACAGAAATATAGTTTTCACTGCTCTACCTAGCTCAGAAAGTGCCTTTTGTGTTGGATGTTGAGGAGAAGAACGGCTAAAACGTTTCAAAATCGTGTCTGCTTCCGCCGTTCCTAAACGTAAAGCAGTAGTATATTTAATCATCTGGTCATACTGCTGGCGAATCAGTTCCCAATCAATCGCTTTAGTCAGTACAAGTTGTAAATTAGGAAAATCTTGTTTTTGTCCAGCACTTGGTAGATATAACTTTTGGGAGCCGATGCGCTTGATCCGAGGCATCAACTCAAAGCCCAGTAAACGGCAAAAGCCAAAGGCAATTTCATTTTGACCGTGGGTGTCTACATAGTTTTTCTTTACTTTCATATCAGTGCAATGCCGTAGAAGACCCTCAATCATTGCTGCCACTTCCGAAGAAGAACAAGTCTTAAGCTGAGAGTAGATGCAGGCAGATTTTTTCTCAACGTGCCAATAGATCATCACTCCCCGACCTCCGTAGCGGATATGCCATTCTGTCATCAAATTTTGATCCCACGAGCCAAACTTTTTGGAATCACTAGCACACGCTGTCGTACCTTCTCCCCAAATTGCTACCTTACGAACATTGAAAGTAGCATTTACAACTTCTGCGATAGCATTACGCAAGTGTTCTCGGTGAATGTAGTGCTTTTTGACATAACGCAGATCATACTCTAAGTCACTGTTAATTCCTCCGCACATACGCTTGAGTCCAGTATTACTACCCAATCCATACAAACACAACAACAATCGTCGTTGTAGGGTTTCTCGGTCTAGGTTAGAACGCACACCCGTATTCTTGAAATGATTAGTAAAACCAATCCGCAGGTCGGCTTCTTTCAACATATCCAGCAAACTGGTCAGGGGCCAGCGTCTTTCTATCTCACGTTTAAGTTGCAAGATATTGAGTGGTTCTGGCTGTGCTTCTAGAGGAGAGACGCTAATCCAGCCATTTTTCTTCTTTTGAATCTTGACTTTAGTATTGCTGGGCATTCCTTTATCCAGCATTGTTAAAGCCTGAGTCATTTCCTGCTGGAGTTGGCTGATAAAAGTGAGAGCATCTAATGGTTGCCCTAAAGCCAAGTAGTAGGTTTCTCGATGTACTTCAAAGTCTTGGGGCAAGTCTTCTTCTGGGTTACAGTAGCGTTTAGCCCCAACTACCCAAATTTCCTTGGAGCGCAGCTTATCTCGCAGTGCCTGTAGCACGCATATTTCATAATTGACCCGATTTACCCGTTCCTGCCCATCCTTGTCCTGTTCCAAAATCAGGTGGCGTTGCTCCTTGGAGAGAACACCATTGATGAACAATTCCTCACCGATTGCATAGTATCGCTGATTGCTGGATTGGTATCTTTTAAGCAATGACAAAGCAGAAATTACTGGGCGGTGCATATCATTATTAGAGCGAAACTCTAGTGTGGATAGCAGTTGAGGAACCATGCGCCGATAGTGATGCAGATATGATGAACGCATCACTGTGTAAACCTTTTCCTCATATGTAGGACTGTTAGATTTATATTCTTTGACTACCGCTTGCAGTGTTTTCGGGCTAACTACTGGGTAAACAACATCCTTAACAGGTTCTTCTGGACGTTCGAGTGAAGCTTGAGCAATTTCAAATAACAAGCGTGGCTTACCATCCACCTGTTTAAATTCCTCAATAAGTTGTTTATCCACCCGCCGTTCGGCATTAACATAAATGCGGTGGATAATTTGAATGAGCAACTCCACCAAACTGTCGGTAATCTCTTGGTTGCGTTGCCAGCAGAAGGCTGCCACTAATGTGTAGCGAATTTTCGCAGGATGACGACGCAGTTCGCGGGGTGTTTCTGCGCTAGCCCGCCGACGGTAGTGAGTAATAATTTTGGGGGGAACATTAGCAAACAGTTTGGTCGGTAGTCCCAAATCCCGGATACATTCAAGTTTGGAGACTTCTTTGAAGATACTCTTGAGACTGGTACGACCGGGGTCTGTTTTGAGGAAATTGAAGACCGACTGTTTAAATTGGCTCTGGTCATCATCTAGAGCATCTTGAGTATTGAGAAGGGCATCCATTTTGGTCAGCGTTTCTGATTCAATTTGGTTGAAGATGCCAGCACAGAATTCTTTTTCAGTAGTGACGACCGCAGACCGAATCAGCCGTTCTACCGCTTCGGGTATTGGTGGTTCTAACTTTAACTCCCGTAAACGTTGATACACTGCTGCTTCTAATGAGGAGGCTTGACGGTCGTATGCCAAGACAAATTCGCACAACCAAGCAATCAGTTCTGTTTTGTCTTGTGGGTTGAATTCTCGAAAACCAAAGAATTCACGGATTTCAGCGCGATGACGTTCAATAGTGCGTCCATGAAACGAGTATTCACCATATTGTTTTGGCGATACGGAGAGAAGTCTCGCAATGTAAGAAACAATCTGTTTGGGAACTTCCTGTTTGGTGCGGGGGAATTTTGCTTCCATCTGGAAGAATTTCAGTAGCACAGCAAAGCCCAAGCGATTTTCCTCACTTTTATTTGACAGCAGTGCCATTTCTGTTGGCAGGAGCGTAAAATTTTCTACCAGTTCTTCTGCATCCCATTGACGTTTCACTCCTTACCGTTCCTCACCCTAGTCATAGGATACAAAAGTTTATCTAATTATCGTATCAGCTAAAGTATAAGTTATTTGATACACTAAAATTGAACAGTGCAGTACGGGTTTGAGACCGACAAAATCCAGAGGGTTTAATTGGTACAAAGAGTTGCCATTTATTGCCGAGTTTCTACAACTGATCAGTCCTGTCAGCGACAAGAACGGGACTTAGTAGAGTATGCGGCCTTGAGTGGCTATCAAGTGGTTGGAGTTTGGAAGGAAACAATTTCTGGGACTAAAAATAGCCGTACCGAGCGATCTGTTGTGATGGCGTTAGCTCAAAGTCATAAAATTGATGCCATTCTGGTAACGGAGATGACCCGTTGGGGACGCAGCACCATTGACCTGATTGAGACGTTGCAGTCACTCCATAGTTGGGGTGTTTCCTTAATTGCTCAAACTGGATTGCAATTTGATTTGAATACACCACAAGGCAGGCTAATTGCTCATTTAATGGCATCCTTGGCTGAATTTGAACGGGATTTGGTGCGAGAAAGAGTGCGTTCGGGGGTGGCGGCGGCTAAAGCACGAGGTCAAAAATTTGGCAGGCAACCGGGACAACGGGTGAAAGCAGACAAGTTAGCCCCCAAAGTTTTGCAGATGGTGCAAACTGGTTACTCCTACCGCAAAATTGCTGCTTCGCTACATCTATCGAAAACAACGGTCTTAGATATTGTCAAACGACATCGACTTTCGTCAAATGCAGCTAAGGACAATCAGACAAATTTGATATCTAATCTTGAGCAAGCAACTATGGCTTCAAAAAAATCTGCAAGTAATCAAACCGTTTACCAACTCAAAATCACCCTCAAGAACATTCGACCCCCTATTTGGAGAAGGATACAGGTATTAAGTTCGACGACGCTTGAACAGCTACATCTGATTGTGCAAGAGGTAATGGGCTGGGATAACTATCATATGCACCAATTTTCCATTGCTGGCATTGATTATGGTCAAACTCAAAGAGAGTTTAATGTGCGTTCAGAAAAGACTGTAAAGCTAAGTCAGGTGGTTAAGAGTGAGAAGTTCAAATTTTCTTACACTTACGATTTTGGAGATAGCTGGGAACACGAAATTTTGGTAGAAAAAGAACTACCATCAACTCCTAATACAAACTACCCCATATGTATCACTGGGAAGCGTGCTTGTCCTCCTGAAGATTGTGGTGGTTCTTGGGGCTATGCAGAGTTACTGGAAATTATTACTTCACCGTCACATCCAGAATACGAAGAGAGGATGGAGTGGGTAGGTGAAAGCTTTAATCCAGATACCTTCGACATCAATGAAGTTAATCAAAGGTTACAAGAATTCAAATAATTTACTGGTATCTCCAATAACATAACAGTTTTGGTAGGTAAATTAGCTTTTTTTTCTGAAATGCTTTCTAGATATGCTTTTCAGCCATTGCGTGGCGGCAAATTCTCTCTTCGCTACTTTTACCCCTTGTTAGGCGACAAGATTAATGTGAAATTGATTCAAGAGTCTTGGGATGAGATTCTACGTCTTGCTAGCTCAATTCGGACGGGGACGGTGACAGCTTCTTTGATGTTGAGGAAATTAGCTTCTTATCCTCGCCAGAATCGTTTAGCTTTAGCTTTGCGGGAGTTGGGAAAGATTGAGCGGACTTTGTTTACTTTGGAATGGTTGCAGAGTCCAGAATTGCGGCGACGGGCGACGGCGGGCCTAAATAAAGGTGAGGCGAAACATACCCTGAAAAGAGCGGTGTTTTTTAATCGGCTGGGGGAAGTACGCGATCGCTCTTACGAAGATCAGTTTTATCGGGCCAGTGGTTTGAATTTGGTTATTGCTGCTATTGTTCTTTGGAATACGGTGTACTTAGAAAAAGCCGTGGATTATTTGAAACAACAGGGATTGGATATCAGTGAAGAATATTTGCAACATTTGTCGCCATTGGGGTGGGAGCATATCAATCTCACTGGCGATTATGTGTGGAATTTGAAGCAGGCGACTAGTTTTGACAAGTTGCGCCCTTTACGGGTTAAGGAAAATAAGTATCGCTGAAATGCTTATGCAATATAGGTTTCACCCTTAGCGTACAATTTTCCCGTTTTGGCACGGTGATGCCGTGTCTAGTTGGTGAACATTGGCGGCGATGGCTGCGTGTCCTTCGTCGTAAACTTTTAAAACGTGGATGTTGACTGTTGTTGGTATGGGCTTGCCACCAAATTTGACGATGTGTTTACCTGCAATCGCACCAATTAACTGCTCTTCTAAATCTCCTCGCTCATGCAAGGAGGCACAGATAATTAAGTTAATTACTGGCTTATAGGGATAGTAAGAAAGTGCTGCTAATAGGTGTTTGAGGGATTGGGTGACTTTGGCGGTGGCATCGTCGGTGACTCGCAGGTGGTTTTTGGGGTTTGCGTCGTATGCGGCATAGCCTGACAACCACTGTTTGTAGTCGAGTTTGGTGATGGCATCTCCTTCTAGGTACTCTACATAACCCTCTGTTGGTAGCTCGGTTGGACGGTAGTAGCAATTCTCTAAATAACTGGGAAATCTGATTTTTTGGTCTGACGTAAAGAATTTCACGCCGGAATTACCGAGGTCATAACCAGCAATGAGGGTGAGTGTACCCTTTTGCCCAATGGTGGCATTAAAGGGCATGACTGCCAATTCTGTCATAGGGTTTTATCCTCAAAATATTCAATTGACAAGCTTCTGAAATAGGCTTGCTGCCTTGGTTTTGATTACCTCTGCATTAACGTGGTAGCCAATAGAATTTCTGCGGCATTTTCACCAGCTAACACAGATTTATTATTGGTTTGGCATTTCTGCCTTATACCTGATATATTATCTTTGTCACGACATTGTGTCAACACAATATTAAAATTACTAGACAATTAGATGTCATGGAGGCAAATTAGGAGAGAATGAGTTATTTAGATTGGATGGTTGATCGGCGAAGAAGCGAAGATTATCGGCAACTAAGTGGCCACATACCTACAGCAATGTACAAAAAGTTCAAAGCTCTTTGTGCAGAGAGGGATGTGACTCAAAGTGAAGCTTTAGAAGAGGCACTCAGACTATGGTTTGAGCATGGCGAGGAGACAAACGATAGCCCTCCGGCTAGTTCCAAACAAAATAATCAGTAAAAAATATGGAGAAATGTAAAGTAAAAAATCAAACTAATACCAAGTTACAGAAGACAAAAACTTCTGTAAAATCGAGCTATTGCTTAAATGAAACGTTTAACGGAGGTACAGATAGAACAACGCCAAACATAAAAAAGACAAAGCGTACTAAACCGTAAACGCTTTGCCCGACTGAAAAATTAAATATTTGAATATCTAAGAGCGGGGTTTATCTCTCAAAAACCAAAGAAGTGGCTTGTTAGTTGGAAGCTACACCACTGAATTGGCAACAGAGATTGTTCCGCGCTGCTTACTCATATTATATGAGTTGCTGTGAAAATTTCTATATTTTCACTGGGAAATTTTGGGATTAAAATTTAACAATTTTTTTGGACAATCAAAAAAAAATTGTTAAAACCAGCAAAACAGTAAATCTCATAGATATCAGGTGTAGCAGTGCGATAACCCCCTCCAAATGCTGAAAAACCAGTTATTTGAGGGTACATCTGTGATAAATAGCAACTACGCACTTCAACCACATGAAGTTATGGGGGGGTTCGAGACAACATCCCGCCCATCTTATATAGAAGCAACCCACTGGCATGAATGGTTAGCCAGTGCCGTTGACCCAGAAATTATTACCTTAAACGTTGTTTCCGTATCAGGCACAGTCGCCTACGATTACCTGTTCTATGGTCAGAACGTCCCCCGCCGTAACGATGGACGACTCAGAGACGGCGTACTGAAGAAGTATCACCACATCGAAGGACTTTCCTGGTGGTGCAACGGCGTTGACCCACTCCACGATTACAGCCCGATGCAATGGGGCTGCATGAAACCCGACCGCCCCAGGCGCGACCCGAACAAAGTTGATAAAGTCATCAAATATGAACATCCGTTGCGAGTGCCAACACGGGCATTTTTCTTGGCCGTACCGGATGACATCTGGGAGAGTGTGGCCGCACGGTATGACAAACCCATTAGCGATGAGGATAGAGCATTAGGCTTCTGGTATTGGGTTTGGCAGTACAACATCCCTGTGGTGATTTGTGAGGGGGCGAAAAAAGCCGGGGCATTGCTGACTTTGGGTTATGCGGCGATTGCGCTACCTGGGGTAAACGGTGGCTACCGTAATCCTAAAGATGAATTGGGGCATCCCACAGGGGAAAAACATCTAATCCCAGACCTGCAACACTTCGCCACCCTGGGACGTAAATTCACCATCTGCTTTGACCACGACACCAAACCCGAAACCATCCAACGGGTGAATATTGCGATCGCCCAAACCACAAAGCTGTTAACCAAGTATGGCTGTCAAGTTCTAGTTACAGATTGGAGTTACCCAGAAAAAGGCATTGATGACCTGATTGTTGCCAGAGGGTCAGCTGTCGCTGTTGATGTCATCTCACAAGCACTAACTTTAGAACAATGGCAGGTTAAAGGCTACAGCCGACTGTCTTATGAAGCAGCACTCATCCTGAATCAGCGTTACCTGGGTGAATTGCCCATCCCCAAAGCCGCCAAGCTGATTTTGCTCAAATCCCCCAAAGGCACAGGTAAAACTGAATCCTTTGCTGCCATCGTTGCTGAGGCAATCGCCAACGGTCAACCGGTGCTGTTGTTATCCCACAGGGTACAGTTAGCCCAAGCGATCGCCGACAGGTTAGGCATCCCCTACATCACCGAAGTCAGAAACAGCGAAACGGGGATTTTATTCGGCTTTGCGTTATGTGTAGATAGTTTACACCCCAATGGACAAGCCAGATTTAACGCTACCAATTGGAAAGAACCCTTAGTCATCATTGACGAATCCGAGCAGGTAATCTGGCATTTGCTCTCTGCCAACACAGAAGTGAAAAAACATCGGGTAGAAGTTCTTAACCAATTGTCACAATTATTTAAAAATGCCCTTGCTCCAGGACGTGGTAGAGTCATCGTGGCTGATGCTGATTTATCGGATTTATCAGCAGAAACAGTCATGGGTCTAGCAGAAACCAAAGTTACCCCTTGGGTGGTGGTCAACACCTGGAAGGGTCAACCCTGGAACATTTACCACTACAAACAAACCACCCCGGTGAACTGGCTAGCTGCCCTGGAAGCCGACATCAAAGCAGGGGGTAAGCCGTTTATTGCCGTTGACTGCCAAAAAGCTAAATCCAAATGGGGAACGAAAGTTTTAGAGGCTAGGTTAAAGAAACAATTCCCCAACCTCAAAATACTTCGCATTGACTCTGAAAGCATTGCCGACCCAGAACACGCCGCTTATGGCTGTATTGAGCGACTCAATAAGGTGCTGTGGGACTACGATATTGTACTGGCTTCCCCATCCATCGGCACAGGGGTCAGCATTGACATTAGAGGGCATTTTACGAGCGTTTGGGGGTGCTTCCAGGGGGTTGCCCCAGAAAATGCCACTCGTCAAGCTCTAGCCCGTGTACGTGAGGATGTACCGCGCCATCTGTGGGTTGCCCGTCATGGACTTGGGAAGATTGGCAACGGAGCTATGAACCTGAAATCACTCCTAGCCAGTGAGCATCAATGTTTTAAGGCTAATTTGAGATTGCTGCAAGATATGTCCTTAGTGATTAGCAGTGACGAAATTAACATTAACCGTACTGCCCTCAACGTCTGGGCAAAGATGGCCTGCCGCATCAATGCCGGCATGATTAATTTCCGTCAAACAGTGTTAGAGGAATTAGACAACGAAGGCCACAACATTATCGATGTCCATGACAACAAAACACTAGGCACATTAAAAAACGAAATCACCGCCCAGACCCATGAAACTTATGATGCTGAATGTCAGGAGATTTCGGCGGCTGACACTAGCCACATGACACCAGCTAAATATGAGGCACTACAGCAGCAACGGACTAAGACCCAAACAGAACGTTACATTGAGCGTAAATACAAGCTACAGCAGCGTTATGGTGTGGAAGTTACAAGAGAACTGGTGAAAAAGGACGACGCTGGCTATTACCCACAACTGAGGCTGTGTTACTTTCTCACAATAGGCAGAGAGTTTGTAGAGTCGCGCGATCGCAAGCTGGGCGAAAAAATGCTCGCCTCTAAGAGCGCATGGCTACCAGATTTTAACGGTGGTCAACTGGGTTTAGTGATTCATGCTTTAGAAATGCTCAATCTCCCCAACTTTATCGCCAATGACCGGGAGCTAAGGGGGACTGATGACGATTTGGTGCAGATGGCTAATAATGCCCTATCTGTGAAGTGGCAAATCAAAACAGTTCTGGGGATTACCCTCAATGATCTTGACAGCCCCATCGTCATCTTACGGCGACTGCTGAAGAAGATAGGGCTGAAACTGAAGTATCTCCGTAGAGATGGAACTGGCGATCGCCAACGAATTTACCGTGTGGTTGGCGGTGACGATGGGCGTGATGAAATCTTCCAAAACTGGCTGTCCAGGGATGCCGCCCCGGCTTAACCACAATTCCCAACTTTAAACCTAACTAAATAAATAGCCGTGCCAGTTGTAGCCCATAGACTACAGCTAGTTTCCTCATGCCTTGGTTACGTCTAGAACAGG
>NZ_CP091918.1 GCF_022063185.1 Nostoc sp. UHCC 0870
TATCATTTTGCCGCAACAACACGCCAACCATTCTACACCAGCCCATGCTATCTATTTTTCACCAGCCCATAAGTTCCATATCGCTAATACTGCTCAAATGATGTTTTGGCTAAAATCTGGCCAAATTCCTGAAATCTAACATTTTATAAGTAGCATTAGTTACTGCTACTTATAAAATGCTAACGGGTCAGAGCAACTGCTGCTTCAAGGATGTCATCTTCAGTTTCGAGTTGATCTAAATTCTCAAACTGCATACTATCCATGATTTGCCGATGTGCCACTTTATATTGAACGTGCAAGAGAATGCGCGTAATCTCTCGGCTGATTTCCTCAAAATCAGTAGTAGACCCCATCCCTTCAAGTTGCCATAAGGCAGCACGCGCTTCTGGAGGAAGACAAGTAAAAAACTTTAATGCCATTCCGGCAATTTGAGAGGTTGGCCGATGCTCTAGCCTAGCGATATTGCTAACACGGCTAGCCGTCTCCGTATCGGTATAAGCAGATATCGTTTTCCCAGCCATATAATTCTCAATTTTGTATAGTTCTATAGAACTTAGAGGTTCTATAGTTTCTATAGTGCCACAGCTTTGTAAGTTACTTACAAAATTCCTGTTTTTTAATATTTCGGGAATATTTAGATTTTATGAAGTTTGCTCATGATAAAGCTCCTTAATTGATTACCTTACCTGCGGCTGATTGCTTCCCAGCTTTCAGCTTGTTGAGCGTGTGATCGCGGATTTTTAACAAGTCATCATTGTTGTACTGCCCAGTAGTGCTAAGTTCCTTTGCTACCGGGCTTTCAATTTTCCCCGCAGTTCTATTAGGAGTTGAGCCAAGTAGCACTCGTCAGCCGGAGGCAGCGAGTGATGGAGAGAGTGGAGACAATGAAATTGAGTAAACTTCACTAGGCAGGCAACTCAGTACAATCATCAGCAGATTAGCCCTAACTTGAGGGGTACAAAAGTCCAAAACTCGCTGCATTGCCCGATTACCAATGGTTGTAGCAACTTGGGCTATGTCATTTAACAGAGTTTCTGGGGGTGATTCTGATTGTTGGCACAACGTTGGGAAGTATTCACTGGCGAACCACATTTCATCATCCGTCAACTCAGGGAGATTTTTATTACTATCGCTATGAAGACTGTCTAATAGCAGAAGTAATAATTTTCTAAACTTAAACCAACCCCCCCAGCGTTTGGTAAATTTGCTCACCCATTCCTGGCTAATGCCTATGATTTTGGCTATCTCAGTTTGACCAATTTTCTGCTGCGACTGCCAAAGTTGGGTGAAAGCGTTGACAATGGCTAGTCCAGTTTGTTGATCACGATCGCCAGCTTCAATGCAGAACTCACTGGCATCGACAACCTCTAATTTCACCCCTGGCAGTTCCGTGAGGAGGAAACTAAGGTCATAATCAGCACAGAAATAGAAAGTTAGCTCCTCCTGGGGGCGACGATGAGCGCGTAATCGCCCAATCTCTTGGATAATTTCAGCCCTTACCAACTGGATAAGATACTCTTGAAAAATGCTGTCCTTGTCTTCAAGGTTGACCTTAAAACCAGTCATCACCTGAAAATGTGCGGCTAAAGTGCCGATGTTTTGGTAGGGAATGCCAAAAGAAGCGATCGCGTCACAGTCACTAAATCGGTTAACACCACGACCATCGACAAAGTGACCATATTCAATACGGTCTTCCGCCATAGAAGCAATTTGTTTCCACTCGATGATGCCCAAGTTTTTGTGAATTTGGAGTAAAACTTTCTTAAGAGCATTAACACGGTCAGTTAAAGTTTTAGAGCGATGCTTAGACAGCTTACCCATGCCAGTGACATTAACCACCCTCAAATTGCTGTAGTCAGGGCGTGACTGCTCAATAACTAAAATGGGGTCATGGTAGTTAAGCTTCAATTTCAACTGCTCAGATGAGAGAGTAGCATCGAGGTAAATGTTAAATTTGGCAGAACTGGCCAACTCTTGATGCTTAGTGTCGCGGCGACAAATGCTGATTACACCCCACTTACAGCCAAAAGACCCTTCACCCTTCCAAGCCTTAAGAAAGTCAGGAAACCAATACAAAGGCAACTCCATAAACTCCCTAGCAGCTTGTTTTGCGCTGTCTTTAACTACCCGCCCCGCAGCATAACGGGCGGCAGCACTTTTTTGGAGTTGTTTGTCCGCTTGGATATCAATGGAGTCCAAATCAGCGAGAAAATCTAAATTAGGCTCTAATATCTCTCGAATTGCCTCAATATCTAAATCTTGGGGAAATTCGGCTAATAATTCTCGGATAGAGGCATCATCAAAGCCATAGCGAGAATCGGGCTGAATATCTTGGGTGAGCAGTTTTCGTAAAGTCTGTAAAACAGGTTGGAGTTTCGACCATTGCTCAGGGGGTAAGCCTGTAGCTAGAAGACCTACCGTAGCATCAAAATCCTTCAACCTCAATTCAATTTCTCGCACAGTAGTAATGAGTGTACCAGCTTCTTCCCAAATGCGCCCCACTGTGAAAGGTTGACCAGCAACGTTAGTTAAATTAACAGGGGTAGAATCGGGATGCGCTCGAATTTCGGCGTAATTTTGAATTGCACTGCGCTTAAGATAGCGGAAGCCGAAACCATTACCATGAGCGAAACGGCATTGATTTTTGAGAGAACAACCCTCACAGATGGGGCTAATAGAGCTTTCTTCAAAATCTAAACTGTTAAAATTCTTATCACGGAATGCACCAAATAAATGGCTTCGGTGACAATTGCCGATGGTATCAGGAGTTTCACCAGCTTTTGGACGCAACTGAAAGCTTTCGCCCATTGGGGTAGTGCGGGTGGGGTCAATTTTTAAGCCGTTGTGACGCACTGGGAGGTCAACAAAGTTAGTTTCAATGGGCAATGTTGAGGGGTTGCGGTGGTTGGCATCCTGGTAAATTAGTTTCTCAATCCCAAAAAGGGCAGCTGTTAGTTGACCAGCGTTGTGAGATTTACCCAGCCCAGGATGAGAGTTATCTAAAATCTGTGTCCAGCCCTTAGAGATGGCTTCGACCCAGGCGGCGATATGTTCCTCGGGTTGGCAAGTAATAGAAATATCGCCTGTAACATCGCTCCTATATGGGATATTGCCCCGCTTGTAGACAATTACCTGCCTTTGAGGGGTAGTAATTTCGGGTTCTGGCTTTGGTGCTGGCGGTGTTAAGAATCCTTTGGCAGATGAAACAAATGGGGCGATCGCTTGCTTTAATAAATTTTTGAAGCTGGTTAAGTCCTCTCTAATTCGTCCTAATTCCCACTGTTCGCGGCTAATTAGTTCTTTAAGGGGCTGATATGGTTCATACTGCCTTGGTGGGAATTTAAAGCCGTACTGCTTGGCAATGTGGAACAGTGTTGCGATCGTAATTCCACCACGCCTAAAACTGCGAATCTTGGCGCGGATGTTCCAGGTTGTACCTTTGATGCTGGGCGACCACTTTTCAGCAATAATTTCGGCTTCAGATGCCCCGTAGTGATTGACCAAAGCCATCAGCACTTGGCGGCATTCGTCGTAGTTGCCACTGCCTGGGGTGCGTGGTGGGATGAATGAAAGTGCTTGTTGGATTAGTTGGTCAGTGTTCCAGCCTTCGGTGTCGGCAATTTCGCGGAACTGTTGACGGCGTGACTCGATTTCTTGGATGCGCTGCTGGTATTCTTCCCTTTCCCTTTGCGCGATCGCAATTGCTTCCCTTACCCACTCATCTGGTAAAGTGGCTTCAGGGTTGACCAACAGAAATTCTGCCTCTGTGTTGCCATAAAAAACCCGGCTGGCATCTTTACACGCTGGGTCATGGGGCAACTGCTGCATCAGGAAGCGTGTACAAGCTTCTACAGTGTCAGCACCCTCAACGTATTGGGGGAGAGGGAAAACTAACCTAAATTTATGCCAGTCGGGTTTGTGACTGACAGTGGTGTACATTAAAGCGCAGTGTTTTTGGATGAAGGGATGGGTTAGGGCTTCTTCAATGGTTAATTGCTGATCGTAAACCTTGATGGAATTGCCGTTTTCATCCAGTATTGGCTTACCATAGGCATCACGGGCGATATCAGAATTATCGATGTCAAGTAGTAGCCAATGAGAACCGATAACGTTGGCCTTACTGCGCCATTGACCACCCAATAAGCCAGCACAGATGGCGTGACCTGCTTTGATGTGCTGTTGAACATCTTCAAGAGTGCCTTCTACGTCTTGGAAGTTAGCCGACAGCTTTTTAAAATCCCAGTCTTTATTTCTGCCACAAGTGTTGACAGCAAATTTTAACTTCGGCACAAGGCTTTGGCTTTCTGCCAAAGCGTGGTTGCTATTTATCACAGATGTACCCTCTAATAACTGTTTTTTTCAGCATTTGGAGGGGGTTATCGCACTGCTACACCTGATATCTATGAGATTTACTGTTTTGCTGGTTTTAACAATTTTTTTTTTGGACAATCAAAAAAATTGTTAAATTTTAATCCCAAAATTTCCCAGTGAAAATATAGAAATTTTCACAGCAACTCATATAATATGAGTAAGCAGCGCGGAACAATCTCTGTTGCCAATTCAGTGGTTAGACATTCCAACTTCCGTCCACTTTTTTGGTTCTTTAGAGATAAACCCCGCTTCCCAATATTTGAAATATTTAATTTTCTCTGTCGGGCAAAGCGTTCACTACTGAGTGGCTCTTTGTCCTTTTAATTTTTGTGCCTTTTTTAGATTCACCTCCGTTTTACGCTTCATTTCACTACTTGCTGATTGTACAGAACTTCTGGCTGTCTTATATCCAACAAGACTGTAATTTTTTACTTGAAATTACTCAACAAAGTTGATTGATTTCCCTGTGAGTTGGTCATGCTACTCCCTTACCTTCATCCGTTGAAGAAGATTGCCTGTACTCCCGTAGGGCTTTCGCCACCAAACGCTCTACAAGATTCGACAAAGTACGATCCTCTGATCCGGCTATAGCTTCCAGTTCCTCCCTTAGTTCGTGTGAGCAGGTAAAAGTTATTTTGGCTTTTTTGGTTTGACCCATAGCTTCAGAAGACTTTAGATATCTCTAGTATCTTCTGAAGTCGATAAAACTAGTGTAACTTCTGAAGTAATAGTTTTTATTTGACAGCTTCTGAAGCTATGGACTATGATAGCAGTATCAGCCAAAAACAGCCACCAAACAAAGGCAACAGAAGCCAGAAAGTGTTGCTAGGGCTAACCATTAACTGGATATTTATATTTAACGTTATTTAACTAAAAATTGCGTTAAATAGCCATAATCCAAGGGTTTGAAAAAAACAGAACCATGAAAGTAGCATTCGCCAATGCAAAAAATTGGCTCAATCAAGCTGAAAAACTGTTAACAAAAATTTTTGTAGGAATGTAAACCCATGAAATATGACTCTCGGCGCATCACCATTTCCTACTTAGCAGTGGAAGAATTGTGCAAAATGTTTGGACTGCCTCAAGACGTGCCAACCCAAGCATTATCCGCAGCAGTAGAAAAGCTAATTTTTCAAGCCGATAGCAGTGTGCCAGCAGAGAGTTATGCAATTCACCCGCATAACCACAACAACCTAACAGCAAGCAATGGAAGTCGTAAACACCTTTAAAGTTGCAACACAGATACCGCATATTTGCTTACCGTGCATTTAATTGCACTCCCCAAATGCAGAATATGTAATTCAAATACGCGAGATGTGTACTTCAAATACGCAGGATGTGTATTACATCCACTGTATTTATGCAAATTACAACTTACGCATATTGCATTAAATGCCCTATGGAAGAACCACGAATAATTTACGAAACATTGAAGGGTGAAAGGGTCAATGATGTTCACTGGTGGAGAGTAAAACAGGTAATGATTACCTGTGAATTACCACTAAATAAATCAGGATTTGAACTGTTTATTGCACTGAAAAAAACATCACCCAGGTACTTTAGCCAATACCACAAAGTAAAGCGTCAAATTACCAAGCAGTTAGAACCATCTATTGGTGAAGGCATAACTGGGGAACAGTTTGTAAAACTTCTGGAGCAGCTAAACATTCATCCAAATCAATCAACGATATCCAGATGGTTTAAAAGCTGTGGAGGCTACAAGAGTAAAGCTTTCTACAACAAAACAGTTCTCATTCCCATTTGTGCAATCGCACTAATTTACAAGTCAAAAACACAAAATAACTCACTCGCTAAAGTCAGCTAATTTTGGAGTAAAAAAACATGGTTACTACAATTGCTAAACGCATTCAATCAAGACTATCTAGACAAGGGGTAAAAGTTTCATTGGGTGAAATTAGACCAATTTACAAAGAATTGGTTAAAGACACAAATAAGCCAACAGATGAGGAGATATCAGCTATTGTTGAACACTTCATGAATAACGCCACCAAGTTAAGCGTTATTAGTGAAGAACTGGAAATAGACACCACTGCAACCACTGAAGAAGAACCAGAAACAGCAACTACTGGTGAAGAATTAGCAACAGTAGACAGCAATGTAAATGATGTAACTCAGTTGCCAATTATTGAAGATGACACTAGCAATGAGGAACTAGAAACATTAACTCAATTCAATAATGAGGAAGTAGAAGAAACAGCCATTGCACTACAAGAGAAATCAGAATTAGTTGCCAGCACTGCAAATGATATGGGGATTACTTTATCAATTGAGGAAGTCACAGCGATTGCTGAAAACTTTGATTATGCAAGTGTTAATTCTGATTATGAGATAGCAGAAATCGAGTCAGCAATTACAGCATTTGTACAACATAAAGCGCAGGTTACTAAGCAAAAGATAAGCAACATGGTGCAAGGTGTTAGGGAGACTGTAACGCGATTGGATCATGAAAACTCCCAACTATTGAATGATGGACTACGGGAGATAAACAACGACATCAAAAGAGGGACAGGACGCTTTAAAAGCCAAGTCAGCACAGCACTCAAAGCCTTTGCGCTCCCACCTAGTAAAACAGGCTGATAGAAGCTTAGTAATTGCCTTTAATCCTCAGAAAGTAGGCTACACCATTTTGTTGATTTCATCCTTATTACTGGCTCTTGTAGCCTTCGATAATTACCGACTAAACAGGCATCGAGTTCACCAGTTAGAGTATCGAGAATTTCACGACCCTAATATTTACTGGGAGATTCCCGCATGGATCAACAAACCTTAAAAGCAGCTAGGGAATGGCTCATAGAGTGCATAGGGCATTTTGAAGATATCCAGTGTCTTGATGATATCGAAACTTTATCCGATGACGAAATAGAGCGAGGAATTATCAGAAACTATGGCAGCTTAAATAATTTCAAAACGGAGGCAGAATCATGGCTACAAAAACAATACAAGAATTAGTCAACTGATTGTAGGTTGCAGATTGCAGATTGGAGATTGACCTCATAACTAAAGTTAGGGGCTTGGGATTGATAGATTTTAGATTTTAGATTTATTGATGATTTTAGAAGGTAGATTGTAGATTATCCCCATTAATAAATTAAGGGGCTTGATTTTTCAATCTGCAATCTTAAATCTCCAATCTCCAATCTTCTCTGTCAATCAGTCTCTTGAAACAATTCAAGAAATCAGGAATCATCCCCAGTTCAAAACCTTAAATTATCAACCAGATGTAACTTTGGGGGATGCACAGCAAGCATTAATCGAATTGCGGTCAGAATTGTTGAATCAACATGGTGAACCTCTGAATATTTTTGCATTAGAAGGATTCACCAGTTAAGCACATATTCATAATTACCAATCAAAAATCATGACTAAAAAACTAACTGCCACTACCACCAAAGCCAAATTAAAAAACCACGTAGCACCAAAAGCCCGTCGAATTGGTTCTGTACTTAAAACAAAATTCAGTGTTGATTTAGCAGACTTTGACAAAGCTTTAGCGGGAGATGTAGCATCTGCCCAAAAAATTGGGGAACTAGCAAGACAAGGCAGACTAAGCACCGAACTAGCTCCCAGACTTGCACAAGCTTACATCGAGATTATTAACGGTTCAGAAGCCTACAACAAAGCCACTGCGGATATTTTAGTTCAAGCTGGCAAGAGTGCCATCGCCATCGATAAATCTGTCATGCAAGCCACTTTAGCCAACTCCAAATATGGACACCAACGAAGTGAACTAGCAGCTGAATTTGTTGCCTCAAAGACGAGTGAAGTACAACGCCATAAATATCAAATGAACTACACCCAAATTCGAGGCTATCTCGATGCTCACTTAGCAGGTGTTGACCAACAAACCTCATTACTTGAACAATCCCATAGACCAGAATTAAAGCAAATAGCCGCAGATGAACAACATGAAATGAGGGAATTAAACGAAGGATTGAGTAAAGGAGAACGCGCTCGTTATGACCTCATCCCTGAGAAAAATTACCAAACATCAGGATTAAGAGCAAAAATACTGCAATTGCGTACAGCTTTAGGATTCTAAAAAAATTCCCCCAGCAACGTCAAAACGATTGCAGATTGCCGATTGCAGATTGTCGATTGACTAAGAGTGCAGATTGCAGAAAGAAGATTGTAGATTGAATGCTTTTAACCAACTTTGGGGGTTTAAGTCCCCGGACGCTCGCGGACTCGCTACCGCTCCGCTAACACAAAACGTAATTGCGTTAGCGGAGCGGGACGTTAGTCCATTGCGAATTGCGTTAGCGGAGCGGGACGTTAGTCCATTGCGAATTGTTTTAATCCCAATCTCCAATCTGCAATCTACATTCTCCATTCCCAAAATTTCACCTATGTACCCTAATGACCAGCTAGAAGAACTGCTAGACAATCAAGAATCTTCCCCCAATGAAGATACTTTGAGGTACTTACAACACATCGAAAATCGATTGTATGAAGATATCACAGCGAGAAAACGAATTGATAGCGGTATACTCTTTCTAGCTTGTCAGGTAGGGTCATGTAGCCTGTCATGGTTGCTGTTTGAACTGAGAGTAACACTGGTGATTATTCAGGTGTTTGCTGCTTGCATAGCCTTAATACCTGGACTAATTCATATAGGAGATGGTTTCAATTTTGAAGCATCTAGTGAAAACTGGCGAATACGCTTTGGAGATAAGCCATTAATAGGAATTGCCAAACTGTTGATTGGTGGTGCAGTGTCATTTAGTGGGACTAGCAGAATTACTAAAGAAGTAATACTTACCCATGACACAATTGCTGAAACTTACAAAGAAATTAGAGCTAACAATGGTTTAACTTGGCAGTTACCCAGCATGAATATATCACTATTGATTGCTTTAATTTTCATGGCAGTAGTTATTTATTTTAAATCTCTGGGTAATCCAAATGTACAGGATAAATAATATTTGGGGAATCTTAATTAGCTCCTTAGCTACGATTGTCACACTCAACTATTTAGCCACTGGGTTTATAGATTTTGTTTTTAATATTGACGCACTGGTGAATTGGTTAATTACTCCTGATACTCTCGGAGTGTTAAACAGTTTCATCACTAAAACCAGATTATTCCTCCAAGGATATTGGCTGTACTTAATCGCTGGCATTTATCTATTGTTTTGGGTAAAAGCACAATGCAAGAGATAGAACAATTCAACGAAAATCTCAGACGTGAGCGTAAAGCATCTACTTTATTAGTAGGTGCATTGTTAATTGGTGGACTAGCTGCAACTGTGCCATTATTTACTGACTCAATTAAACATAGTGAGGTTTTATTTTGTAGGGTCAATTCGGGGTAAAAGTAGCGAAGAGAGAATTTGCCGCCACGCAATGGCTGAAAAGCATATCTAGAAAGCATTTCAGAAAAAAAAGCTAATTTACCTACCAAAACTGTTATGTTATTGGAGATACCAGTAAATTATTTGAATTCTTGTAACCTTTGATTAACTTCATTGATGTCGAAGGTATCTGGATTAAAGCTTTCACCTACCCACTCCATCCTCTCTTCGTATTCTGGATGTGACGGTGAAGTAATAATTTCCAGTAACTCTGCATAGCCCCAAGAACCACCACAATCTTCAGGAGGACAAGCACGCTTCCCAGTGATACATATGGGGTAGTTTGTATTAGGAGTTGATGGTAGTTCTTTTTTCTACCAAAATTTCGTGTTCCCAGCTATCTCCAAAATCGTAAGTGTAAGAAAATTTGAACTTCTCACTCTTAACCACCTGACTTAGCTTTACAGTCTTTTCTGAACGCACATTAAACTCTCTTTGAGTTTGACCATAATCAATGCCAGCAATGGAAAATTGGTGCATATGATAGTTATCCCAGCCCATTACCTCTTGCACAATCAGATGTAGCTGTTCAAGCGTCGTCGAACTTAATACCTGTATCCTTCTCCAAATAGGGGGTCGAATGTTCTTGAGGGTGATTTTGAGTTGGTAAACGGTTTGATTACTTGCAGATTTTTTTGAAAGCCATAGTTGCTTGCTCAAGATTAGATATCAAATTTGTCTGATTGTCCTTAGCTGCATTTGACGAAAGTCGATGTCGTTTGACAATATCTAAGACCGTTGTTTTCGATAGATGTAGCGAAGCAGCAATTTTGCGGTAGGAGTAACCAGTTTGCACCATCTGCAAAACTTTGGGGGCTAACTTGTCTGCTTTCACCCGTTGTCCCGGTTGCCTGCCAAATTTTTGACCTCGTGCTTTAGCCGCCGCCACCCCCGAACGCACTCTTTCTCGCACCAAATCCCGTTCAAATTCAGCCAAGGATGCCATTAAATGAGCAATTAGCCTGCCTTGTGGTGTATTCAAATCAAATTGCAATCCAGTTTGAGCAATTAAGGAAACACCCCAACTATGGAGTGACTGCAACGTCTCAATCAGGTCAATGGTGCTGCGTCCCCAACGGGTCATCTCCGTTACCAGAATGGCATCAATTTTATGACTTTGAGCTAACGCCATCACAACAGATCGCTCGGTACGGCTATTTTTAGTCCCAGAAATTGTTTCCTTCCAAACTCCAACCACTTGATAGCCACTCAAGGCCGCATACTCTACTAAGTCCCGTTCTTGTCGCTGACAGGACTGATCAGTTGTAGAAACTCGGCAATAAATGGCAACTCTTTGTACCAATTAAACCCTCTGGATTTTGTCGGTCTCAAACCCGTACTGCACTGTTCAATTTTAGTGTATCAAATAACTTATACTTTAGCTGATACGATAATTAGATAAACTTTTGTATCCTATGACTAGGGTGAGGAACGGTAAGGAGTGAAACGTCAATGGGATGCAGAAGAACTGGTAGAAAATTTTACGCTCCTGCCAACAGAAATGGCACTGCTGTCAAATAAAAAGTGAGGAAAATCGCTTGGGCTTTGCTGTGCTACTGAAATTCTTCCAGATGGAAGCAAAATTCCCCCGCACCAAACAGGAAGTTCCCAAACAGATTGTTTCTTACATTGCGAGACTTCTCTCCGTATCGCCAAAACAATATGGTGAATACTCGTTTCATGGACGCACTATTGAACGTCATCGCGCTGAAATCCGTGAATTCTTTGGTTTTCGAGAATTCAACCCACAAGACAAAACAGAACTGATTGCTTGGTTGTGCGAATTTGTCTTGGCATACGACCGTCAAGCCTCCTCATTAGAAGCAGCAGTGTATCAACGTTTACGGGAGTTAAAGTTAGAACCACCAATACCCGAAGCGGTAGAACGGCTGATTCGGTCTGCGGTCGTCACTACTGAAAAAGAATTCTGTGCTGGCATCTTCAACCAAATTGAATCAGAAACGCTGACCAAAATGGATGCCCTTCTCAATACTCAAGATGCTCTAGATGATGACCAGAGCCAATTTAAACAGTCGGTCTTCAATTTCCTCAAAACAGACCCCGGTCGTACCAGTCTCAAGAGTATCTTCAAAGAAGTCTCCAAACTTGAATGTATCCGGGATTTGGGACTACCGACCAAACTGTTTGCTAATGTTCCCCCCAAAATTATTACTCACTACCGTCGGCGGGCTAGCGCAGAAACACCCCGCGAACTGCGTCGTCATCCTGCGAAAATTCGCTACACATTAGTGGCAGCCTTCTGCTGGCAACGCAACCAAGAGATTACCGACAGTTTGGTGGAGTTGCTCATTCAAATTATCCACCGCATTTATGTTAATGCCGAACGGCGGGTGGATAAACAACTTATTGAGGAATTTAAACAGGTGGATGGTAAGCCACGCTTGTTATTTGAAATTGCTCAAGCTTCACTCGAACGTCCAGAAGAACCTGTTAAGGATGTTGTTTACCCAGTAGTTAGCCCGAAAACACTGCAAGCGGTAGTCAAAGAATATAAATCTAACAGTCCTACATATGAGGAAAAGGTTTACACAGTGATGCGTTCATCATATCTGCATCACTATCGGCGCATGGTTCCTCAACTGCTATCCACACTAGAGTTTCGCTCTAATAATGATATGCACCGCCCAGTAATTTCTGCTTTGTCATTGCTTAAAAGATACCAATCCAGCAATCAGCGATACTATGCAATCGGTGAGGAATTGTTCATCAATGGTGTTCTCTCCAAGGAGCAACGCCACCTGATTTTGGAACAGGACAAGGATGGGCCAGGAACGGGTAAATCGGGTCAATTATGAAATATGCGTGCTACAGGCACTGCGAGATAAGCTGCGCTCCAAGGAAATTTGGGTAGTTGGGGCTAAACGCTACTGTAACCCAGAAGAAGACTTGCCCCAAGACTTTGAAGTACATCGAGAAACCTACTACTTGGCTTTAGGGCAACCATTAGATGCTCTCACTTTTATCAGCCAACTCCAGCAGGAAATGACTCAGGCTTTAACAATGCTGGATAAAGGAATGCCCAGCAATACTAAAGTCAAGATTCAAAAGAAGAAAAATGGCTGGATTAGCGTCTCTCCTCTAGAAGCACAGCCAGAACCACTCAATATCTTGCAACTTAAACGTGAGATAGAAAGACGCTGGCCCCTGACCAGTTTGCTGGATATGTTGAAAGAAGCCGACCTGCGGATTGGTTTTACTAATCATTTCAAGAATACGGGTGTGCGTTCTAACCTAGACCGAGAAACCCTACAACGACGATTGTTGTTGTGTTTGTATGGATTGGGTAGTAATACTGGACTCAAGCGTATGTGCGGAGGAATTAACAGTGACTTAGAGTATGATCTGCGTTATGTCAAAAAGCACTACATTCACCGAGAACACTTGCGTAATGCTATCGCAGAAGTTGTAAATGCTACTTTCAATGTTCGTAAGGTAGCAATTTGGGGAGAAGGTACGACAGCGTGTGCTAGTGATTCCAAAAAGTTTGGCTCGTGGGATCAAAATTTGATGACAGAATGGCATATCCGCTACGGAGGTCGGGGAGTGATGATCTATTGGCACGTTGAGAAAAAATCTGCCTGCATCTACTCTCAGCTTAAGACTTGTTCTTCTTCGGAAGTGGCAGCAATGATTGAGGGTCTTCTACGGCATTGCACTGATATGAAAGTAAAGAAAAACTATGTAGACACCCACGGTCAAAATGAAATTGCCTTTGGCTTTTGCCGTTTACTGGGCTTTGAGTTGATGCCTCGGATCAAGCGCATCGGCTCCCAAAAGTTATATCTACCAAGTGCTGGACAAAAAACAAGATTTTCCTAATTTACAACTTGTACTGACTAAAGCGATTGATTGGGAACTGATTCGCCAGCAGTATGACCAGATGATTAAATATACTACTGCTTTACGTTTAGGAACGGCGGAAGCAGACACGATTTTGAAACGTTTTAGCCGTTCTTCTCCTCAACATCCAACACAAAAGGCACTTTCTGAGCTAGGTAGAGCAGTGAAAACTATATTTCTGTGTCACTACCTCAACTCTGAGGCTTTACGACGTGAGATTAATGAAGGGCTGAATGTGGTGGAAAACTGGAATAGTGCTAATGGTTTTATTTTTTACGGCAAAAACAGTGAAATTGCTACTAACCGCCTAGATGAACAAGAATTATCGGTTTTGTGCCTCCATTTGCTGCAAATCAGCCTTGTTTACATCAATACGCTGATGATTCAAAGGGTTTTAGCAGAAGCCACTTGGATGAAGCAGATGAGACAAGAAGATTTCCGGGCGTTATCACCGTTGATTTGGGTACATGTTAACCCTTACGGCACTTTTCGACTGGATATGAACGAGCGATTACAAATTGATGCTGCGTCTCCTTGATTTTTTTTTCTGAAACCTAATCTGGGTAAGATTTTCAGCCGTCGCGTGGCGGCAAATTCTCTCTTCGCTACTTTTACCCCAATTCTGACTGTAGAGGGTCAAGTGTGCGGCGCGGAATTGCTCACATTATTGATAATGAACGACGCAATCAACTATTTGATATTAATATCCGAGTGTTGAGAGTTTTACCACCAGAAGACAGTACCGCTTATCTATTTGGGATTGGTGGGAGTATTGCCCTACTCGTTGCTTATGCTACCAGTAAATCACTCACTGATAAACAAGAGAAAGCGATTCATAGTCAGTTCGCATTGCTCAAAATTAAAGCATTGGAGAATGACATTCTTACTCAAAACCATCTGGACTTAACAGCATTCTCCAAAGCCCAACAAAGTGAGATAACCAAGCAGGCCATAGCCCGACAAACTGCTGAAACAATTGAGGCTATGAAATCCCCAAGTGAAATGCAATTAGACCACATCAATGGTCAATTACAGGGTGAGTTATCACTCAAAAATCATGAGTTGCAGATATCAGAGATGGATAAGGTTATTGCTGATAATAAGCTACAAGTTGCTGAAACTAACAAAAAGTTGAGTAAGTTGTCTAGCACTCCCCAGGATGACCACAAGAGCAGTACCCAATCTCCCAGTGAGCAGCTAAAAGATACCCTCATCAATGCCCTGAAAAATCATGAGGATGGTTATCTGTGGAAAATCATCAATTCACTCAAACCATTGTGGCTCATTGGTAATCAAGGGTCAGGCAAGACTTATACTGCTGGTGCGATCGCACTCATCAGAAAATACTGCCTCGATGCCCCAATTCATCAGTTAATCGACCGTCACGCCACTGGTGACAATGCCGACGTGTGGCAATTACTAGAAGCCACTAGTAAAGCCGAATCAGAAGATGAAATTAGTACAGCTTTTGAAGATTGCTGTGACCGGTGGCTGCAACGAATTAAAGAAAAACCCACCAAAAAGCAGCAGGTGATTGTGGATGAATTTACCAATTTAAAATCACTTTGTGGTGACACGGCGATCGCTTTCTTCAAAATGTCCCTCACCGACACCCGCAAAGCCAAGGAATACCTGCTAGGAATTACTCACAATGCCACCAATGAATCATTCCCAGATGGAACAGCAGCAGCACGTAAATCAGGGACAGTTTTACTGGAGAAGTTTAGTGCCAATGGTGAAACACCACTTTCTAGGGTAGTTGTCCGTTATGGGCTTGTCGATGAGAACGGCAATAACTTAGAAGACGAGGAACGGACACTACCCAACTGGTTTCATCCTGAGCGCATTTACCAGCACTTCAACGGTAAACCAATCAATTTTGAAGATTAATGTAAATCGCCTCAAGAAAGTGGGGGAGAACGGGTGGTAAGCGGAGTGTCTGGGGCAGACTGCTGTGGCTGGTCATCGGTTACTCTGTGGAAAAACATAATGTTCCACAAATATGACACCCCTTTCAAACCTGCATGGTCGTGTATTAGAGTACCTGATAACAGAAGTAATAATTAGAACGCAGCCAGGAGTAAACCTAACAGTTAGAGCTAACAATGCTCAACTTAGAGATGTCAGCAAGTTAACAGACTTAAAACCATCACTTTTAAATGAATTGAGACAAGCGGCTAATGCGCTGCTGCAAAAGTGGCTCAATCCTCAGTTTCAGTTGTCCCAGCAACCATTAATCACAGTAGATCGATTACCAGATCAAAATCAAAATGATGTTACTGACATTCGCCTAACTTCAAAAGCATGGACAGTAAACTTATCACTCAAACATAACCATACCGCACTCAGACACCAACGCCCTGGAACAACTCCAGTTCACTGCGGTTACGCTAAAAATGACCCACAGATGCAGCAGTTTAGACAACAATACCGAGCAACTACACAAGAGTTCATGCAATATATCGGGCAGGCAAAGCTTTTTGCAGAATTACCTCCTGCTTTGATTGAACAGCATTTATATACTCCTGTCTGTAATTTGGTGAGCCAATTTATCAATAGCTATGCTTCCATTTGTGCCACTAAGTTATTTCAGTACCTTGTTGGTGATGTCAATTACTACAAAATTATTGTTGATACCAACGCCCAAACCCTGACTATTCAGCAGTTTGCAGAAATCCAAACGCCTACTAATGTGATAGCAACGGTTAACAGACAGTATGTAAATTTGATTTTTGATAATGGATGGGAAATTTCTATGCGCTTACATACTGCATCAAGCCAACTGAAAAACTCTCCTAGCTTGAAATTTGATACTAAGGCACTAAAAAATCCGCTTCCTGCTACGATAATTCCTTATGCTTAAAAGTCCATTACGTTATCCCGGCGGTAAACAAAAGGCAATTTCTCAAATTGCTCACTACCTACCTCCTACATTTAAGGAGTTCCGCGAACCTTTTGTTGGCGGTGGTTCTGTATTTTTTCATGTTTCACAGAAGTACCACTATATGCCTTGCTGGGTCAATGATCTCAACTCAGAACTGTATTACTTCTGGCTCATGGTCAAAACTAATCTACCAGAGTTAGTTGAGTCAGTCTGGAAAGTAAAAAAACAGACAACAGATGGACGTGCTTTGTTTAAATCTCTCGCTGCCGCTCCTCCGAGTACCATGAGTCCACTTGAGCGAGGTGTGCGGTTCTTTGTTCTTAACAGGATCAGCTTTTCAGGAACGATTGAGAGTGGTGGTTATAGTAGTGCTTCTTTCAAAAGTCGGTTTACAGACTCTTCGATTGAGCGATTAGCAGCTTTGGATGGTTGTTTTATTAATACCCGTGTGACTAACTTCGACTACAGCACCCTACTTACTGAACCAGGGGATGATGTATTTATCTTTCTAGATCCACCTTATCTCAGCAAGACTCAATCTAAGCTCTATGGTAAGAGAGGTGATTTGCACACCTGTTTTGACCATTCTCGCTTTGCCAAGCTAATGGCGGAGTGTTCACACAAATGGTTGATCACTTACGATAACTGTGAACAAGTGCGGCATCACTTTTCTTTTGCCTACATTTATGAATGGGAGTTGCAATACGGGATGAACAACTACAAACAGCAGAAGGCAGACAAAGGCAAGGAGCTGTTCATCACCAATTATCCTGTTGAATCATACAATTTGCCTACAATCATGGAGGTTGTGTGAGAAGTTTATAACTCAAATCCTTTGTAGCTGTAGCGATTGCCCTTCCATCCAGCCCTATAGCGATATCACAGTTTCAGCAGACTCGCCCTGTGCGTGACGGGGGCGAAGATGTAAAGTAATTTCCGTATCAAGTCGCTTGAGGAAAATGAGCAGTTTACCCTCGCTGAACCGTTGAAACTCTCCTTTCATCAAATGAGATACTTCGGGCTGGGGAATGCCGAGAAGTTCGCTAATTTCACGCTGTTTCAGGTTGCGCTGTTTCAAAAGGCGGAGTACCTGAATCCCTATCTTGCCCCTGGTAAAAAGTTCCGAAGCATTCGACAAACCGAGGTCAGCGAATACGTTACCACTGCTTTCTTCAAAAACGGATTCCTGTGTCATTCTTGTTTCTCCCTTGCCACTGCGTCCTTATAGCGTTGTTTAATTAGATCAACATCAGCTTGTGGAGTTTTAATACCCTGCTTTGATTTCTTTTGAAAAGCGTGCAGGACATAGATTTGTTCTCCAATCTTTACCGCATAAACTGCCCTGTAAGTATCGGTATCGTAGCGTTTGACGATTTCATACACGCCACTGCCAACCCCCTTAAAAGGCTTGGCATCCATTGGTGTTTCCCCCGCTTGCACCAATTGCAGTGCATACCCTACTGATGCACGCACATCAAGAGGAAATGAACGGATATTTTTGAGAGAGTCTCCCATCCAAACAAGAGGTCGTAAAGGAATTTCTATAATATCCTCATCATCTTCCATCTTATATGAAATTTCCTATAAAATCAGTCAGACCATAGCATGAAATGTCCCCCGCACCACTAGAGAGCTAAATTTTATTTACATTTGATTTCCGTCTACACCATGTCTAGACGCTGGTGGAGAGAAAAATGATATCGGTTTTGATAGCAACGATTTATCTTGCATGGGTACAGAAGTGAGTATAGACAACTCATGCCAGCCCAAACATGAACGAATACTATTGGTGTGGATTATACCTGCAAGTGGTCATCGCACTCTTCGTATAAGCAAATTTTATCAGCCAACGAGAGAATGAGGGTTGTAGCGGTTTTCATTGATAAGTTGAAATTGATCGCTCGTTGTCGCTTTGGTGTCCCCAACGAAGATACAATACTTTTGGTCACTTGTTCCACGTTATCAACATAACGTGTAATTCCAGAGAGAAGAGAAAAATGAAAGTAGACGGCAACGGGCAAGGCAAGATATTAAGCCAAGACGAACTGCGGCGATTGTTCACCAAAGGGTTATTGACCCCCCGCGATCGCGCACTGTTTGGCATCTGCCTGTTTACTGGTTGTCGCGTATCAGAAGCGTTAGCACTCCAGACGACTGATATCAAATCTGGTGCTATCACTTTCCGCAAGTCTACCACCAAAGGTAAGCATAAAACCCGGATTGTGGACATCCCACTAGGGCTGGCAGCAATTCTTGACGAATACCAACCCAAACAGGGAGCAATATTCCCAGGTATGCGCGGTGTAACTGAGCGGCTGACCCGATTCATGGCAGACAAGATTTTACGGGATGCCTGCAAGCGGATTGGGGTAGAAGGAGTTAGCACCCACTCGTTTAGGCGAACTGCCCTCACGCAGATGTCCAGCGCGGGGATACCTTTGAGAACTATTCAAGAAATTTCTGGTCACAGCGACCTGGGGACTTTGCAGCGTTATCTGGAGGTCACGCCAGAGCAGAAGCGAAAGGCTGTTTCGGTGATTGGGTTTTAGATATTGAGCTAGTGCTACACAACTTCCTTACGAAGAGTAGGCGAGCAAGTACGGAGATTTGATTAAAAAAGCTAGAGAAACAGAATCAGAAAACCAGAACAATGATTTCCAGGGGGCGACAGGATAAACCTTGAAATTAATTTAGGAGAAACTGCATAAATAGCTAAAAATCAGCAGATAAGAGATCATATCAACAAACTGTTGGTGTAACACCACACTCTTTAACACTGATGATTACCAACTTTATCCCTTCAGCAGACCGAGGCTTAGACATAACTGCTGATCATAAGGGTAATATCTACGCTACGGAAGGCTTTGAAAATACTGGTAACAATGCTGGTGAAATCAGAGTAAATAGTGGTAACATAACACTCACCAATACTAGTGAAAATACTGGTAACAATGCTGGTGAAATCAGAATAAATAGTGGTAACATAACACTCACCAATACTAGTGAAAATACTGGTAACAATGCTGGTGAAATCAGAATAAATAGTGGTAACATAACACTCACCAATACTAGTGAAAATACTGGTAACAATGCTGGTAACATAACACTAAACACAGTCTTCCTAATTGTAGAGGAGCCAAAAATCAGCTTGGCACCTGATAATACTGATAGCGTATTCAACCTTAGCGGTACTGGAACCCCCGTACAGTTTCTCCTTAAGAGTGCCAGTCCTGGTGTTGTCAACGAAATTGGACTGTTTACGGTAGACGATGATAAAGGCACTATCGACGGCATTGCCCCCAAGGATTCCAATTACACTCAGGCAGCGCTGGCACGTTCTCGCAGTATCTTCTCAACTTTAGTAAATTCGCCCAAGGGCTTTAATACCAACCTCACCCGGACTATTGACCTCGATGCTGGTATTCGCTTCCGCCTATTACTAGTACAAAACGGCACCCTCGATGGTTTGCGGAACGGTACAGTACCACTGTCACAATTGCTGCTCTCTTCTCCTACTTCCTTGCAAGTTTCTGATGCAGGTAACAGCAACTTTGACCTGCGCTTTGAGGATAGTCCTGGGAGTGGTCAGTTCAACGATGCGGTAGTGCAAATGCAACTGGGAACACAAGCTGACAAACCCATAGGCACTGCCCTACAAGACCAGCAGGAAGGCGAGGTGTTGGACTTGCGTGGGTTGATAGGTACGCAGAATGCAACATTTACGGTTAACCGTGAGGCGGCGTATAACAACTTTGTCGGTTTCTTTCGTGTGGCGGATGCTACAGGCGGCATCGATACCAACGGTGACGGCATAGGGGATTTGCTACCCGGACAAGCTGGTTATGGAGAAGCGGCAGTGAAGAACCGTGTCGGCGGCATTGACCTGAGTGTGGGGAACCAGGGAAAAGCAACCTTTACGGGTCAGTTTGAAGCTGGTTCAGTATTTGCACCATTTCTCATCGTTAATGGTACACCAGAACAACTTCTTGACAGCAACCCCAATAATAACCCTGCAATTTACTTCCCCTATCTGGGTGCAAATTCGGACAAAATAGACCATGTGCGGATATTAGGTAACAATGTTTTCGGGTTTGAGGACTTGTCCAACGGCGGCGATAAAGATTTCAATGACATCATCGTTAGCGTGAAGTTCGGCTAATTTGGGGTAGTGAAAATCTTTGATTCCTTTCTGTGCGGTTAAATTATTTTTACAAATGATTTAGACTGGTATAGGTTTGTGATTTTCCCCTAGAACTCAGCCTTAAGCTTTATTAATAAACCAATTTTCAACGCTTAAACCATTAAAAAACTCAAAATCCGAAACATTATTAGTTACCAAAACTAAATTATTACTATAAGCAATACTCGCAATTTGACCATCTACAAAAGCAGGAGTTTTGCCAATCTGGGATAATCTAGCCCTTTCTTGGGCGTGCCATTGTGCTGCCTTGAGATCATAATCAAATATTGGTAAATTCAATACTGACTCATAAATATAATTCCTAAGATACTCTCGCCGCTTAGATTCTGGCAACCGCAAACAACCATGTAGAAGTTCATGAACAACAACACTAGCAACAGCAACTTCTGACTTATAAATATCTAGTTGGTGTAAAACATGGGCATTAGGAATAGGGCGTGCTGGCTCTGAGAGAATGTTGGTATCAAGTAAGAATCGTAAACTCATAAATCAATTTCTCTACCCACACTCTTGTCTCGTAAATCAGCAAAATCCTCATCAGTAAAAATAATTCCTTCACTTTGGATTACCTGTCTAAATTTTTGTAATCCTTGCCAAAAATTATCACCTTTAGATTCTTCCTTTTTTTGGCGGAGAAACTCAAATAAATAGTCACGTTCTTCTGTGGGCAAACTGTTAATGGAATTAATAATTTCTTGTAAATTCATCAATTAAGCTCCTCTAAACTAAATCTCAACTTTGGTAACTGTATTTTAATCTAAGCGGGTAAGATTTGAGGGTTGCTTTACTCCCGTCCCCTAGAACTTGTCTTCTTCTGATACACTTCAATAAACTAGAAACTAAAACCGAGTCGGTTGACCCTACGTTAACGTATCTTCTAGGAACAAAAGCCAGTGTCAACTACTGACAAGCAATGCCGCATTATAGCCCTGTTTAATCAGGCGGGTGGTGTCGCCAAATCGACACTGACCCAAAACCTGGGATACCACCTAGCAAAGCGAGAACACCGCGTTCTCCTCATCGATATAGATCCCCAAGCCTCATTGACCAAATTCATGGGGTTAGTGCCATCTCAGCTACAAAAAACTGTTGCTGATGCCATTATTAACGAGCAGCCCTTACCGATTCATGAGGGCATTCACGGTATGGATTTGGCTCCAGCAAGCAGAGTTCTTAGTGGGGCAGAAATGCAATTAGTCAGTGCTGCCATGCGCGACTTACGCCTTAAGGAAGCCATTGAACCTATTTTAGAAGAATACGACTTCATCCTTATAGACTGCCCCCCCAGCTTAGGATTACTTTCTTATATCTCCTTAGTTGCGGCTACACACGTACTCGTACCAGTGGAAACCCATCTCAAAGCCTTTGAGGGAACAGACGAACTGTTACAAACTATCACCCACGTAAAAAATAAAGCTAACCGGAAAATCCAAATAGCCGGGTTTGTTCCTACTCGGTATGCTCACCAGAACTCAGCCGATAAACGCGCACTAGCAGCTATCCAAACACAACTGTTAGCTTGGGGTAGGATATTTCCACCTATTCCCAGAGCTACGGCTTTTGTCGATGCCACAGAAGAACGTGCGCCCCTGGCAGTGTTTGACCCCAAACATCCTGTAGTCAATATCCTTGAAGAAATAGCTTTGGCTTTGGAGGCTTTGTGATCCAACGTAAGCAAACTAAAAAAACCTTTGCAGGACAAATTACCACACCACCCCCTGCACCTTGGTTAGACTCACCAGAAGCAGAAACATCAAGAGCGACTGAAACTACTGTCAAGCTGGAAGATATAGTTCTGCCTCAACACCAGCCCAGACGATATTTTGACCCACAAGCATTACAAGAATTAGTCTCCTCAATCAAACAGCATGGCATCCTTCAACCTCTGTTAGTGCGTCCACTAAGCGGGGGAAAATACGAATTAGTAGCAGGAGAAAGACGCTATCGGGCAGCACAAGAAGTAAAGCTTAAAGCTGTGCCTGTGGTTGTACGTGAGCTATCTGATGACCAAGCGTTTCAGTTGGCTTTGATTGAAAACCTACAACGGGAAGACCTAAACCCAGTTGAAGAAACTGAAGGTATTTTACACTTGTTGGCAATCCGGCTGCATTGCGATGTAGAAGCTGTCAAATCCTTGCTGTACCGCATGAAGAACGCTCACAGTAAAGAAGAAAAGCAGCAAACAGACTCATTAGATGAATCTAGGAGAAACGTTTCTCCTAACTCAGAATCAACGGAAACTGGGGATAACGTTTCTGATAATTTAGACCAGGAAATAGAATCTAGGAGAAACGTTTCTCCTAAAGTGGATTTGGAGCAATCAAAGACGGTAGAACAGGTATTTGAGAGCCTGGGGCTGATGAATTGGCTATCGTTTACCACCAAGCGTTTACCATTGCTCAATCTGCCAGAAGACATTTTAATAGCACTGCGAGAAGGCAAACTAGAATACACTAAAGCCCAAGCACTGGCGCGAGTAAAAGATGAGGAAGTGCGAAAACAACTCTTGTCAGGAGCGATCGCGTCGGATTGGTCTTTAAGCCAAATCAAAGAACAAATCATCGTCAATACTCCTGATGATCCATCCCCCACATCTAAAACACCTAACCAAATACCAGAACGGCTCAAAGATATTACCCAGCGCATTAAAAAACGTCAGCTTTGGAAAGAACCTCGCAAGGAAAAACAGATAGTAAATCTTCTAAACAAGCTAGAAGCATTACTATACGAATAGAGTTTTAAAACCCGTGATTACGATTAGGTGCGAGGGGAGAAACAGAGATGGCGGAAGCTTCACAGATTCGAGCATTACTCAAAGCTTGGTTAGATTACATAAAAGTCGAAAATTTGAGTAATGCCAAAGTAGAAGCTGACGAATCTACTCAGCCCAACATCTGGGACTCTCTTGTAAATCTGGTAGGGGATAAATTATTAATAGACGAGTCTTTATTTAAAGAACTAAAGCAACCCTTTAAAAATTCCAAGAACAAAGTTCAAACAGAATTACCATCAATTGCTGTAGCTTTCCCTCAGATTTATGAAATTGAAAGCAATCGCCGTCAATTTCGCCCGTTGTTCACCATCAATGTTTCTCCTATCTTTGAGGGGAATTATCGTAGTAGCGGCTGGGATTTAACCCAGTACGAGTTTCAGCCTGTTATTCCCAATTTGATGCAGTGGTACGGGCTAGAGGAAGAAGCGGCTGAGTCCCTGGTGACAAGGGAAGGATTGAAAGTTTTTCTCGAAACTACTTTCAATCGTCCCTTTAAGACACTGCAAGATTTTATGGGACTGATTGAATTACCACTGTTTCCTGTGCGGTCAAAACTTCTCCCTTATCTGTTGGATTTTGACTACGCTCCTTTTAATCAGCACCTCAAAAAAGATTTTCAAAAAATCAGCGAACAAAATTACTTTCAGTGGGCAAGACCAGGATATCCAGCTTACGAATACCTGTTTGGACAACCAAAAACACCTCGGCATGAAGTGCTTTTTTTGGGTGCTTTTCCCAACTCGCTACCCGATGACTATCAGGCACAAGCTCTTAAACATTCTCAGTTAAACTCTATTACTGCTGTGATTGGCCCACCGGGGAATGGCAAGACGACATTGTTGTTGCATAAGATAGCGCAGCAAGTGGTAAGTAGAGCCGTGGAATTAGCAACAACTGGGCGAGATAGAAGTAACCTGACTGTGGTAACAAGCACTAACAATTTTGCTGTAAAGAACGTTGAGAAAATCTTAGCCAACAACTTGACCTCTGACCATTTCTACTTATCAGGAGGCTCAAGGGATTTAGTTGAGAGCCAAGTGTTACCTAGTTTGCAAGCTGCACTCGACTGGTTAACCAAAGAAACGTTTAATCACGATGAATGGGAGTCAGCACAACAACAAGTATTAGCTGGTGTTCAACAAATAGAATCTTATAAAAAACAAGATGAAGATAATCTTCAACAGAAAATTGCTGATGAACAACTATTAGAGGAACTATGCCGAGATATACAATCGGTTGAGTCAGCGATGAAGACCTCTCTTTTTAAGCCCTCATCAGCATTAGAATCTTCACGCGATTACTCTAGGTTTCCACTAGAAGCTTACCAGCAGCTAGGGCGACATCTTGACAGTGCTAGGCGTTCTTTACCGAGAATTGATTACTGGCAGGATAAGAGTAGAAATGACAACTGCTTTGTCCTGATTATGCAGGCGATTAAGCGATTCTGGCAGTCGATAACCAAAACCAGCCCACATCATATTCTCAAACGCCTGCATAAACAAATAGAGATGCCTGTGTTAGCGACACTGGCCACACCATTTCCTTTTCAAATCCCACTAACAACTGAATCTCTCATAGCAGCAGCGCAAAGTGTTGACCAGCTACTAGCAGAAGCATCTTCTTGGCAGCAACAACAGAATAGTTTTGACAGCACACAACAGCAGTTAAAGTCATTACAGCAAGAACTCACCAACCTCATTAATCGCCGTTCTCAAGTTGAAACCCGACTCGCTGCTTATCCCACTAAAGATTTTTACAGTCGTTTCTACAGCGAATTGCACTCACTGCAAGTAGAGTTATTTGAGTGGTCTTGGCAATTTCAACAGCAGGAAGCTAGGCGGCGGAAAGATGAAGTGATAGCTTCCATGAGGACTTACATTGCTGTCATGAATGGCGAATGGGATGCTTACCGTCAGTTAAGTCTTAATTGGAGAAACATTTATCGGGATATCAGTCTGTTGTTTCCAGTATTCCTTTGCACTTTGCACTCCATCCGCAATTTGTTACCCTATCCCGATAGTGGCTGTATTGACCAAGTAATTGTAGATGAAGCGGGTCAAATTCCCCCACATCAGGTTTTCCCCGTTTTAGTACGGTGTAATCGGGCTTTAATTGTGGGCGATCCATTGCAATTAGAGCCGGTTGTTAATTTGAGCGACCAGAAGAAAGAGGAATATCGTAGTAAATCTTTTCTGGAACAGGGGCTTACAGATGTAGATTATGACCGTTACAGCCCTACTGCTACCACAGCTTATCATCGGGCGGCAGGAGCATCAGGGCAACCGCAAGATATTGGTAATGGCATTATCCTGAAATATCATTACCGTTGCGTTCCGGTGATTGCTGATTTTTGCGATCGCCTGTGCAATTACGGCATGAGCATCAAGACTGAACCAAAAGCTTCTCGCTTGGGTGCTAACCTAATTGCTTGCAACGTTGAAGGGAAACTTGAGAACAACGTTAATTGGGCAGAAGTTGATGCAGTAGAAGCGTTGATTGAGGAGTTGTTAGGGGCAGGTTATTGCTTAAATTCGACTGATTCTGACAACACAATTGGGGTGATTTCGCCTTACCGTCGTCAAGTAAATGCTCTGACTCAACGTTTACAATCTCGCTGGACTAATTTTTCAGACAAGAGCATTGGCACAGTTCACACATTTCAGGGTGGTCAAAAGTCAGTGATAATTTTCTCGACTCGCCAATGCTCTGCAACTGATAGTCTCTGGTTTATCAATCGCAGACCTAATCTACTCAATGTTGCTGTTAGCAGAGCGCGAGAACTGTTTATTTTGGTCGGGAATTTGGGACGAATTTCTGAAGGGGGGCATACGAGGGAATTGGTTGAATATATTAAGGAATTTGGCGAGATGAGACACTTTTGAGCAACCTTAAAAGCGACAGGGTAAACATTGAAATGAATTTAGGAGAAACGTTTCTCCTAACCCAATTGTGCGCTTGTGAAAGCAGTTTCAGGCAGAGTATTTTGATTCTTTCTTGTTGCAGCAGATATTAAAAATAAATCTATTGCTTAAAGTAAGAAAATGAGCGCACAGAGTTTCTTACTTTAGTTGCCACAGCCGGGCGAAATCAATGATTTTTCAAGCCAATACTGAGTATCTCTATTGCGTGGTTGAAGTTCACTAGATCAGATTCCTTGACGTATAATTTCCCCAAAATTAATTGGTAAGAAAGATAAACTAAAGTGCAGCAGTATAAGTAGTAGAAATTTTGCTATGACCATCACGGAAAACTTGATCCTGCCTGGGCTAGGCATTGCCGCAATTGGATTATTTGCGGGGATTTTCTATCAAGCAGCGAGTGAAGCCATTGATCGACGTAGGTATCCTCCACAAGGTGAACTTGTAGATATTGGGGGATTTCGTTTACATATAAACTGTATGGGGCAGGGTACACCAACTGTTGTCATGGATGCTGGTGCTGGATCTCCATCAATCACATGGGGCTTAGTTCCATCTGAAATTGCTAAATTTACCCGTGTCTGCATTTACGATAGAGCGGGTTTTGGTTGGAGTGAACCCAATCTCAGGGTATCACGTACCAGCCAGCAGAGCGTTGATGAATTGCATACACTTCTGAATAAAGCTGAGATTAAGCCTCCTTACATTTTGGTTGGACACTCGTTGGGTGGAGCCAATATGCGGCTATATGCAAATCAATATCAGGAAGATGTGGTTGGATTAGTGTTGGTCGATTCTGTGCATGAAAATCAGATGACATCCGAAACATGGAAACGCATGAAAAGGGAACTTTTTTCTTAGTTGCTTTCTTACTCACGTCTCAGTCAATAAGTAAACTCCTAATTATTTTTTTTAAACATTGATTTTCATCTATGCTTTTACTGGAGAGTGTCTTATTTCCAAGATTTAAGAACTCGTTGCGATGAGGCGGCGATAGCGGAGTGGCTCTTGCGGGCTTGTGGATCTGGTTAACTCAACTACTATCTTCATGCCCGTAAGAGCCACCGCCTCATCGAGCGAAGCGGCGACGAGTTCGTGGGGCAAGGCGAATCACCGACTAAAACCTCTTTGCTGCTGAAAACGTTTTTCTTGCTCGTGGTGCAACCGTTCTAGCAAATCCTGATTCCAAGTCTGATTATCAGGCGGAAGTTTTTTACTTTGGGGCAAGAGTTCTAGTACAGCACTGGCGGTTTCTTGACCTTGCTTATCCTTATTAAATGCCAGCCCAATTCTGCTGACGTTTTTAAGGACAGATAGCGGCAGGTTATTGGGGTCATCCACCACCATGTACATTGTTCTCACTGGTGGCATTCCCTTGTGTGCCTTCCTATCCATATCTGCTATTGACAGTGCATCAATGGGAGAGTCACATAAAAATACTCTCTCGATTTTATCGTCTGGTTTTCCACCCAAGTTGACTTGAAACCAACCCTGATTTGATTGGGTGTTTTCGGGATACTGCGAACAGCGATTGTCAAGGCGTGTGGTGTCCCAAACCAGTGCGCCTGATTTTTTACCGTTTAAATCCCGCTTGATAAAAACAACATTTCGCTGCTGGTCTATGTAACCTAACCCCTGCTGCTGTAATGGGTGTACAAGGAAATTGGAGATACCGCGCTTTTGAGTCAAGAAATGCTGTAATACTGGGCGTAGACTTTCATCCTCTGGTGGTGGTGTAAACTGGGGTTCACTCTGCTTTTGCTTTCTATTGAATGCCAGTTGATTGTTAGCGATTAGAACTAATAATTTAGCTTCATCATTAGTCCATCCGGCGGGACTGGCTAGTATAATTTCTTCTACATCTGGGGCTGGGTGATTATCTAATAATGCTCTATTAGCAATTTCTTTGTCTCGGTCAATCACCAATAAACTTTGCAAGTCGCCACTGTAATACTGATATAACTCGGCTGCTTGATTCTGGTTTAGTTTTGGTTTATCCGTGGTGGGAATTTGAGCTTTATTTTCAGCAATTGCATTTATGGGTTGTTCGCTCTCCACCGCTTGCTTGACAGGATTGTTTAACAGCTGCTCAATTCGTGCATCATCCCTTTGTGGCTGGTAGTCAATTTCTTTATGCTTCTGTAATCCTGGGAAGGTGTAGGCAGGCCCCAAGGAAGTACCGCTAAATTTTTGGTCATTCCAACAATATGAGATGCCTTTACTTTTACCATTGCGTGTTACACCGTGGCGCACTTCCACACCCAACAGTTGCAATCGTTCTATCAGTTGGGGCATGGTCGGTTTGTCTAGGGTGGCGCGGTCGATTAATTCAATTAGCTGGGTTTTTATTGGTTGTTGAGGGGCTGTGTCTCTTAAACCCTGCTCATACTCTAGCTGTTCTCTCTCAACTCGTCGCTGTTGCCCTACGCTGGGGGCGCGGTTCAGTTTCTCCTTACTACTTAGAGTTGGCTGTAAACCGTACTCCAGTTCTAGCTGGCGAATGATTTTTTCTGAGCGCACATACTCCCAGCTATCGCGGGTAATCTTGCCGTCATCCAAACTGATTCTACTAGCACAAATGTGTATATGATCATGGTCGTGGTCGTTGTGGCGATAGATGGCATATTGGTTGGCTGTGTAGCCCATTGCCACCATATATTTCTCTGCTATCTCACACCAAGTATCATTGTCTAGCTGTTCGTCTGGACTTAGTGAAAGCGAAACATGATGAACTACTTTTAGAGATTCTGGATTAAGTTGTCGAGATAGTCGAAATTCTCTGGCTAATTCACGAGCATTTCTCCCAAACATATTGCCACCGATTAAAGATGACTCTTCTCGATTTGAGAGATATTCCAAGAGTCCACGGAAGCTTTTACCTTTGGTTTGATTGCCAATCATTCTTACTCCCACTCCTCCGAATCTTCGTCCTCGTCAATCTCATCCTCATCAGTGATTTCAGTTTCGATTTGTGACAGTTCCCGACCAATTTGTTGTAAGAGTTTTTGTAGCTGTTTTAGTTGTGATGGATCTGCTGGTGGTCGCAGTCCCATTTTAATAGCTGTGTTGGTGGCTCTGGTGAGTTGATTAATATTGCTGCCGATGCGGACTAATTCTCTATAAGTAGCTAGGGTTATTTTGCTCAGTCGTTTGGGCAGTGGTTTTAGTAAAACACTGCGTCTGGTTAATTCAGCTATGCTTAGTCCCGCATCTTGTGCTTTGAGCTTAATCATCTCGTGTTCGATTGCGTTGACACGAGCTTCCAATGTCTTGGTACGAAGCAGGTTTTTTGACAGTTTCGGGCGCATAACTGTGGGAGGTATGAGAGGGGGTATCCAAAGGGGGATGCTTCCCACTTTGGCAAGCCTGTCGTCCGAGCGGAGCGAGGTTTGCCGTAGGCAAAAGGCACGGCTTGCTTCTAGCCCATTTTCGGGGGAGGCAGAAAGAGGAGTGTAACCAGACAGGGGATACACGACGAGAGAATTTTGGGGAATCTCAATGGCGGCATTTGTCGCCATTGAGCGGATTTGTTCACGTAGAGGTGAACACGGAATTTTCAACAATTAAAAAATTAAATTGCGCTACATCTTGAAAATAGTAGATTAGACGGTATATAGCAATAATTATCAATTTTTATTAATGGCTATGGGTAGACAAAAAAATAACGACCGAGTTCCTGTAAGCAAGGTTGATGAGGCGATTAAATTGCTTCAGGATTTAAAACCAAAAGAGCGAGAAGATGTATCGGATAGAGAAGCTGTTCGCAAGATGAGGAGATACATTGAAAAGCTGACTTCCTCTAAGTACGGCTACACTTACGATGAAGTGTCAGAGATGCTGAAGGGTCTGGGCATTAATTTGAGTGGCAGCAGAATCAAATATTTAATAGGCGAGTTGAAGAAAAGCAGTCGTCGCAGTCAAAGGACATCTGAGGGGAACGAAAATAATCAATCAGAAAATCTAGCTACTGAAACTCAGTCATCACAGGTAAATACTACCTCAGTTCAAGGGAGTAGTCAGACTGAGAAAGCACCAATGAGTAGTGGCAAAGGGAAGAGAAAAAGTCAAGAGCCAGCCACACAGCAGCAAGAGGTTGAATCAGACTTAAAGAACGAGTTGAATAACCATGCCTTTCAACCAAAACTTTACAGCCGCGAAGATTTATAAATTGGCTTAATTATGAATAAAACAACTACTGCTAACAGGAAAAGAGCAGCAGTCAATAAAAGAATAGTGGTGTGTACTGGGGATAAGGGAGGCACAGGTAAAAGTATTGTGGCTCGGTTTCTCTTGGATATGTACTTAGCTAAAAATATTCATGTGGCAGCGTATGATTGCGACCCTCATAATCCACAACTGTGGAGACACTAAAATAGAGCGCGATCGCGGGGATTGGTAAACCCGTCGCTAAACAATCGCCTGAGTTCGTCTGAGGTGAGTATTTTGGCTTGTCCGTTACCGCTAACCTTCATAACCCTTACACAGTAAGTATTCCAACAGACTACACCAAATCTGGGTTTCGTGTAATTCCTGCCTACATCTCTTGAAACTTCGTTGATATGTTGATCAGAGATAACGCTGCAAAAGCTAAACCTATCAATCAAATAACGGTAGAATCGGGCTTTGGGATTTTATCGATAACAACAGCTTATACGGGACTGATATATCCTAGCTAACACAGAAAACTAAACTAAACAGTTTAGTTTTCTGTGTGATAAAGTGACTTTACTTTAGGAGTCAAGTTGGTCTTGAAGCCAATTCTGAATCATCAATTGAGAAATTTAATGAAGCTTTCGGTTGGAATCCAAGGGCAGTAAGCGTTTGAAAACGGTTTTCAAATTTATAAATATTTGGGTGGCCGCCGAGATACGGTAGCCCCCCTTCTACATCACACCGCTATATTTATCCCAAGTAACTTACATAAGTTACTTACATAAGTAAAATTGGATCTTTACCCACGAAAACACAAGGTTTTCAAGATTTGATTTTCTAATACATATTCATTAGTACAGTTTTTCATTCTATCCAATAATATTACTTGTACAAAACTAGAATATTTCTTTTTGAATTTCCATCGTCGTCAAGTATTATTTGAAATAAATACAATATTGACATAGCAAGGATTTCAGGCAGTAGTTAATAATATTGACTACTTATTATTCCAGATATCTTTCAAACAATTGAATTAATAAATCCATGCTAAACTATTAGTATGCTTGAAATCATAGAAGTTTAAAAAGCAACAACCCCTGATTTTACACAGGGGTTGGGGTTTCGCTAAATAGCTGTGATAGCTGAATAGCCGTCAGCTAAAACTGCATAGTGTTAGTTTTTAAGTTTTTTGATGACAGGCACAAGCTCACTTTTCATTCATTAAAGGATAAAAAATGAAAATAGTTAATCCCAACACCTTATATAAAGGTGTTATTTTGCCTGCGCTTACTACTATTTTAGTCGTAAGTGCCATAGGTTTGGCGATCATTTACGAAAATGTTCGTCCAGTGTTTGTTGAAACGGTAATTATCTGCTGCTTTCAAATTTCAGGGAAATCAGATGACCGAGATAAGTAGATAGTTGTAAAAAGCTGAGGATAGGCAGGATGCCTGCCTATCCATTTGAAAAACAGTTTTTTGTATACAAACTGTCTACATATGTATACAAAATTGGCAATCTAATACCGTCTTGCAATGACACTTGTGACCGCCAGCATACTTGGCACACGCTTTACTGGCGTTTAGCTCCTTAATGAAAGCATCGATGGTCTTACCTGCCGTTGATTGTTTACCTAGTTTGAGTTTGGCGAGAGTGCGATCAGCTTTGGAGAGCAGCTGAAGCCGATTGGCACTATTGATTGTTGATCCTACCTGCGGTTGCGGTATTTTTTTGCAGGCAGTCTTGAGACCTTAGTTTTTCTAGTTTTAAGGCTTTGTTATTTGAGACCAAATGGCTAGGCTGACAAAGTAAGGGAAGAGACTGACTTAAGAGGAGACAACCTATCACTATAAATAATTTATACATTTACTAAGTAAGTACATTACCCACAATTACATAAATAACCGGAGTCAGCCTAGTGTTTCTCAAGATACTAGACTGCGCCCAACTTCAAAAATTACAACGACTGAACAATGATGAAATATAAATTTCCATATGACATTCAAAGCCAATCAAAGACTAAAACAATGACCCAAGAAATAGCATCTTTTCCGAAAAAAACTTGGGAAACTCCCCTTCATTTGTGTTTAGACCTTAATATTTGGTGTGCAGCCCTGCTTGCTGATCGGAAAGGCAAGCAGGGTACAGCATCTCAGATTCTTGTTGAGATTGTTAAACAAGGTTTTTGCAACCTGGGGCCAGTACAATTGGTTATATCTTGGGGTATGCTTAACCGCCTGCGTTGGGTTTTGGAAAAGGATTTCAGTATTCCGCAATCAACTGCTGACTTATATATTGATGCTATTAGAGGATATGCCGAGCATGGTGCATATGGGGCAAGTCCTCAGTTATCCTTGGGTGGGACTGGTGTTATTGCGTTACAGGACAGAGAAGATGCTCATGTTCTTGAAACTGCTCTGGCAGGTCGGGCAGCAGTGCTAGTAACAGCTAACTTCAAGGATTTCATCTCAACAAAAGACGCACA
>NZ_CP091919.1 GCF_022063185.1 Nostoc sp. UHCC 0870
ATATCAATACCAAACTTAATGCCTCTAACTCCGCCGTGACTGTAATAACTCACGATGGCTTTGACTTGATGCTCTGACCATAATCGCTCAATAAATTCTGGCATGGTTGGTTTATTCACTGCCACTTTTTCAATCGCTCGACGCATTATTTCTTCACCTGGAAGCCCCAAACTCTCGACCCGTTCCAATTGGTTTCGAGTCATAGCTTTGCGTTTACTTTCCCAACTACTCTGTACTGGCGTGAGGTGAAATTCTCGCTCTAATAGTCGGGCTGAGTGTTCGGAATGAGCGTAATTATTCCAACTGCGGATTGATTTCCCATCTAGGTTATTGACCCTGGATGCAACAATGTGGGTGTGGTCGTGTTTTTTGTCTGAGTGTCGGGCTATGAAAAAGTCATAGGCTGGTAGTTCTGTTTCTATAAATTCATCAACTAGCTGGTTTAGTTTGGTGTCAGCTATCCTTTTATCAGGTTGTTTAACTTGGGCTTCATCACCTTTTAGCCGTGATAACACAATGACATTTGCAAAATGACGTTGAGAAAGATTAGCTAATTCTTCATCATTTAAATCTCTGTCAGTCTTCGGTACACTGAGCATTAAGTGATAACAGGGGTCTTGTAGTTGAGGGTTGAGGTGGGCTGATAGGGTGAATTGTTCTACTAATTTATCGGTGGTTATCCCGTACATATTCCCGCCAATAATCTGGGCTTTCTCTTTCTCTAGTACATATTTGGTAGTGCCGCGAAATGATTTATTGGCTTTGATTTTGGTAATCATTTCGCTAATCCTCGTCTGCTATTGGTTGAGATAAGCTGGCGTGAGTTCGTTCTAATAGAGCAGTTAGTTCTTTGATTGTTTGCAGGTATTCCCTGACATTACTGGTGAGAGGTTGGCTACCAATTTTTACTGCTTCGTTGATGGCTCTGGTTTGTTGATTGAGGTTGTTACCAATCTTTTTTAGCTCGTAGATGGTCTGTCTGTTAACTTCAGGGATAGTTAATTTTGGTTGTGATAAAGGGTAATCAAATAATCTGGCTCTAATATAGTCACTTTGCACCACGCCATTGCACCGTTTTTCTAGCCTAGTTTTTTCAGCAGTGCTTACCCTAAAGGTAATGGTTATTTCTCGCTTTGTATCTGGCTCTACTGTCCGATTACTTAGTGCGTCTGCTAGTTGATTACTTAAATTGGTGCGGGGGTCTGTTTGCATAATTGGGCTTTTAAGTATCTGTATTTTTATTTTTTAACCGGGTGATTCGCTGTAGCTGCTATGGCACGAAGTGCCGAGCAGGTAGGCGAATCACCCGGAACTTTTTGGACTAATTCACCCCTTTAAGATACTTGTTTACTGGGGGTTTGGGGGACACCCCCAACAAGCAAACACGACGCTTTCCCGCAGGGAAAGGAGCGCGATAGCGCGTTACGGCGTATTGCTTGCCTATGCCCCAACGACAGGAATAGGGTAAACCAAAGCCAGGGGGCGGAACGGGAGACTGGGGGAGTACGAGACTTTGGCGAACCACGAGTGGCTGTCTGCAACAACCTCGGTGTAACCGAGGGTATGGTCTATTGGGCAATGCTGGCCATACTAGTGATACGAAGGATGTTGATTCATGGGTAACTGCTTTTTTAGACTAGTCTACCTCACGAAGATACAAACCCTTTTCTGTTGATATTCGTCACATCACGACAAGAAACTTAAACTTTTTTTGACCACGAATTTTTTACAATGGAATAATTTATTACTACTGGTGGCTATGTCTCGTAAACCGAAAGCTGTCCCTTTATCAAAAATAGAAGATATTCAAACCAGTCTCAAACAGAAAGCGGCAACTCCTAAAACTATCAGCGTGTCAGATTTAGTCCTCAGTTTGGCTAAACCTATTCAGGATATGTTAGACGCTGGCTACTCTTATGACGATGTTTCTGATGTGTTTAAAGGTCATGGGGTAGAACTAGCGGCCAGTGGTCTGAAGATTTTTCATAAAAAAGCTTCAACAATAACGGAGAATAGTTCGAGTAATTCATCATCAGATAAAGCGGTTGATGAATCAGTTAATTCTGACTTCTTACCAGAATTAACTGATTCATCAACCTCAAATAATGACTCGGTTTTACCAGTAGAACCGGATAGTTCACTAACTGCTAGTAGTGAACAATCCGGCTCATCATCAACTAAAACTAGTAAACGAAAGAAAACAACTCCTAATACTTCTTCCCAATTTAATATCACTGATAGGAGTGATTTATGAAACGTATTGTAATGATTTTGGGCGGTAAGGGCGGTACGGGTAAGACGGCTTTTACTCGCTTACTACTGGATGTAATGCACTCTTTGGGGATTAATTATTTAGCTTATGACGCTGATACAGAGAACCCAGAACTCTATGAGTATTATCAAAACTTTGGCAATGGGGTAAGGCTGTTAAACTTTCTGGAGGTGGCTGAGGCTAAACGCTTTTTTACGGAAATTAAAGCGGAATCACCAGACTCAATAATCGTAGATATGCCGGGGGCATCTAGCAATAAAACTAGGGAGATTATCAGTAAGTTTGGGCTATTCAAGATTGCTGGTGATTTGGGTTATCGGGTAACGCTGGTGACTGTATTAAACCTTGGTTACTCGGTGATTACTAGCTTAAAAACTATGGCTGAGTTCTGTAGCGATAAAGCTGATTATGTGGTGGTGAAAAATCTCTGTTGGGATAAGGGTTTAGGTTTTCTGCGCTGGGAGAATAGCAAAACTTCGGCTGCTATAGCTGAACTTAAAGGTATAGAAATAGAGATGCCCAGAGCTAGACTACTCGACTTTTGACACGTTGACAGAAAAAGGTCTGCCTTACTCGGCTGCTACTGAGTCGAATGGTTTTCCTTTTGGTGATTATCTGCTGGTAAGTGGGTTTTTAGATCAGGCTAAACCGGAACTATCCAAGGCTGGGGTTTATTTGGGTTTACAAAAATCTGAGAACAATCAACCAGCAGTTGAGTCAACTACTTCACGGAAAACTCAGTCTTCTACTCAGTCAAGTCAGACTAAAGTAACTGCTTCTACTTCTCGTCGGGTTCAAAAGAAAGCTAGTGAATAATCATGCTTATGGTCAGAGGGGCATGGCTGCAATCATTCATGATTTTGGACTGAGGAGAGGGTTAGAGTCTGGGGTTTAGGGTCGGAGTTTTATACCAATCTTTAACAGAGAACAACAAATACAAATCACAAAAGTTCTACTGTATTCAAGTTTCCAAATTCCAAATTGCGAATTGCGAATTGGTATTACACCTAATCTCAAGTATTAATTTTGGTGTGTGACTTATGAATAATGGCAATGGCAATGGCAATGGGAAGTCTAGTCATCAGAGTGACTCAATTAGTAATTCTGTAGATGCCAGTGAACTGGGTGAGGTTAAAACGGCACTGGGCAGATTATATAAAGAGTTTGAAAGTTTTAAGCAATCACAAAAAACTGAACGAGAACGCGATAGGGCGGAGTTACAAGCATGGGCGCAAACGAATCTGATTCAGAATCAACTTCTCAGCAAGGCTATGGTGACTATCGAGATGTTGACGGAACAATTGAAGACTCAGAATCTCTCCTCGAACGAGTTAGAGCAGAACAACGCCGATTTGATGCAGCAATTAACTCTCTTCATGACGCAGTTACAGAATACTCCCAACTCTTCGCCCATGTTAGAGAGCTTAGAGTTCAAAGGGCTGAGGAGCGAAGTCTCATGGTTGAAGTCGAACTGGAACGACTTAGCCACTCAGACCAACAATTTGACCAAGAATATTCAGGAGTTGAAGAACAACCTGACTCAAATTACCAACACAGAAAAAGAGGTTTTTCACGCTAAAGCACAAGGAAATGGTTGTTTGGTTTCCTTGGGTACTGGGCTAGCTTTTTTGCTGTTATTCTTTCTCGTTAATCAGTTAATTCCTGTGAAAATATCACATGATATCCATGAATATCTACAAAGTATTTCCGAGCGTGTTGGTTGGACTAATACCAAGTTACAACGAGTTGAACGCCGTCTTGGTACTGACCCTAATCGCCGAAGATAAGTTGTCAAGTCGCTTCGCTCCAATTCAAAAAAGGTCAAGGATTTAGCTGATAACTGTTCACTGGTTAAAAGTGGTTTTTGTAGTGCTGATGTAGTTAATGTAGTAGTATTTGAGACGGCTTGTTCTCCCTTTCAAATCACTTTTTGAGCCAAAAAAAAACTTTCCGTCAAGCGTAACGTGCTGTGCGTAAAGAAAATTAGGTTTTGCAGAAACTCAAATCCTACCTAATTACCCCAAACTGACGCAATTTGGCACGGATTTTACTTATATGTGACACCAAATTACACCTATTTTGACTCCCATTGTACTTAGATAAACGTACTAATAAATACATTTCTAGAGAAATTTTGTACAGATGTGCATCTTTTTGACTCACAACTGACAACTCCATGACAACTCAATGACGCAAAAGAGCGCGTAGCCATTCTAGTATCTTTTATTACTAAAGACACTTACTAGTTTTTCAATTGAGGTGTGAAAAATCTTGCCCTGCATAGGTGGGAAAATTTGCTATATCAGAGTCAAGTCGCTTCTCTACGTTCGCACAGCGTGTCGTAGACAGACGCTACGCGTTAAGCGGAAGCTCCGCCGCAGGCTTTACGCTCCAATTCAAAATTCAAAAAAGGTCAATTACAAACGTCTCAGAGAAAGATGCATCTCTGTTCCCCTGCTCAGTTGCCACAGTAATAATCCCATTCTTTGAGTTGCAGTTAATCATTTCACCTGCGAACTTGACAGTGCCACTAAGCGATCGCACTTCAACTTGACAACCAACAAAGCCTGCGATGTCCCCGCCGTCGATTTCAATCTGCAACAGTGAGTATGAGAACTCAGACTCAGCTTTTACCAAAACAGTATCGGATGCAATTGGCGCGTCTTTCACTGCCTGATCCTCAGTTGGCATACCCGCACCACTTTCTAGTTGATCCGCACCATTTCCGCAGGACTCCCCGCAGCAGTTTTCCTTATCCTGCAAGAGTTCCGCATCACCCGCACCAGTTGAGGTGGCATATTCTTCTTTTTTCATTGGAGAAGAAAGCAATTCAATTTTCACCCCTTCCTCTTCAATGTTATTTTCCTGTAAATCCGAAAAAGTGGTGCGGGTGGTGCGGAAGTCCTGATTTGGCGAGGAAACTGGTGCGGAAACTGGTGCGGAAGTGGTGCGGGTTTCGTCTAAAGTGGTGCGGGTAACTTCCAAAATGCCAATACCTTTCAGTACCGGAATGTTTCTTTTAGCAATGTCACAGTACCTAGTTCCCTTGACAGCCTTGGGGAAGAGTTGAGAGATGCGTGGGATTATTTGATTGATGCCCTTCACGTTTTTATCGCTGAGGCGCACTTGGTCTATCCACGTCCTTCGATTGTTGTCAGGGTCTATGGTGAGTGTGCCGTTATCTATATAGTGCTGTTCGAGCATCGACCATAAAGCCCGTGCGGTAATTTCACTATCAGGCACATAACCTATGTTCGCGCTTTCTATAAAATCAAACAGATGATTATTTTCTTTCTGAAGGTTGCGGAAAGCGTCGGTTGTGCATTCATAATCGATACCAACTTCTATCAGGTCATTAAGTGCTTGCAGCATTTTATTTAGAAATGCTGGGGCTACTTTTGTTCTGATAAATTCCTTGTCGTAAGCAAAGCGGGGATCAGCTTGCAACTCATTTGGGTTGTTAGGATCTGGATTTTTTTCAAAGGTTTTCTTAAACTCTAAAACGGCAATCCTATCTTGAATTGCTTTTATTACTCCTTGAAATGATGGCGTTTCATTCAAGTTAAAAAGACCTATGGCTTCAGGGGTAAACTCAATATGGTCTTTACCCTTCCGTTCACAGTGGAGTTTGTTACCAGTCACAAACAACTTTAAACTTTGAATTTTATCAATCCTAGATGTTTGTGGGTTTTCTGAAGCCCAATTCACTCGGCTGTGCATCAATGGAGCTAAATTAAACTTCCTACCTTCATCGTAGAGTTGAAAATCTGCCAAGGAAACAGAAGTTAGTCCGTTCTCTCCGTAAATAATGGATACACATTCGCGCAGAGCATCTTTACCATTAGACCCAAGACCAACTGCTATAATTGCTTTTACCTCTCTTCCTCTGAGCTTCCTAACAGTTTTCAGGTCAATCGACGCGGCAAGATTTCTTAAAAGAATTTCTTGCTGGGGTCTATCCAAACACTCAAGTAATCGGTCGCAATCTGTAGTATCAGCGTTTGGATTGTACTCAATCAACGGTTCATAAATAAAGTAATCTTCCGGGGTATGAGGGTCTAGCCGTGGAATAACCTTATTACCTATCCAAACGGGTCTAACTATCCCATTAGTGCAGTTAATCCCTGGTGGATTGAGTAATTCTGCCTCAATTCCCGTTCGCATTTTTGCCCATTCCAAAACCTTCTTGACCGAACTGGGTGAGGCGTAGGGATAAGTTTTTTTACCCTGCTCGTTTTCAACTACAAAAGAATTGCAAAACTCGGTGATTCGCTTAATTTCTCTTGAGTCTGGAGAGTGTTCATAGTGGTTGCCAGTATGCCAGTAGAGCCGATCCGTAGCGCAAATCCAATTCTTGTCTCCATAGAGAGTTTTGAAGGCAATTTGAATAAAGCTGACAACTGGATCTTGATGATTTGGAGCATCGCCAAGATTTTGTAGCTCTGCCAGTTGCTCACGCTCTGCCACAGCCGCGTGAATTTCCTGCTCTAACCGACGGATAAATTCTGGTGTTTCCATCTGCCCCAAGATTTCTTTGATGTCACTTGATTTATATGGTAAATCGGGGCAGATGTCGTGCGGGTTAATTCCAATAAATGCAATTCCCACCTCGGCTGCACAGTCTTGGCAGGTCTGGAGTTTCTTTAAGCCAGTGTCGTCAGCATCGTGCAGAAAAACGATTAATCCTATGCCTGAATCTTTAACACGTTGGTATTCTCTTGTAATGGTTTTCTTGTCCCATCCACTGCCCTGAAACGTAATCCCAGCAAGACCATGCGACCGACCAACTTCTACGCATCCCTCACCTTCATGCTGGAGTAGTGCCGGGGTTCCCGTCACAGATTTAGCGGCGGCTAGTGCTTCATCAATGCGATATGCCCCCCAAGGTTTATCGCCTTTTTTCATCTCTGGTGTGCCGTCGGGGAGTCTATGCCATTGCCGAAAACTCTTGTCATAACCTTTCTCTTTACTGGTGTCTGCCCATTCGTAACGGTCAATCCATTGGGTTGAGGAGTATTGATAGGTTGTTTCGGTTGCGTTTCCGGGGATGCCCTTTCGCTTACTCCTTAATTTTTGAGGTTGGGGAATATCTGTTACAGGCTCGGTCAACATTACCAAACCTAATTCGCCATCTGGAATTGGGGTTGGGTTGGGCTTGACCGTCTTAACTCTGATTGGGTTTTTGTTTGGTGCTGCACTGAAATTAGTTTTTTGTCGCTCTGCCTGCACTTCATCCCAAGGTTTGATTGCCTCTCGGATGTCCTTGCACTCACAATTATTGAAGCATTGATACTTTCCGGTTTCTGGGACGATAGATAAGTTGTGCCCCCCGCAAACGGGGCAGATGTACTTGCCTTTTTCTTTGGACGGTTCTAGCTGGTCTTGAAAATTTCGGATGTCGAAGGAGGCGAACGCCCCTGGCATAACGGAGCCGCCAACGGTTTCGTGTCCTTTTAAAATGGCTACCATTGTGAAATCCTTGTGAGGTAAATTGTGTGGGCTTTACCTCCCCTGAAGATTTACCAAAGTTTTAATCAAATTTCTCGTTAAACCCGTTGTAGGAAGTCATCGGAACTGATAACATTAAGTTATAAAGAAATTTAATAGAGATAAAAATTGTGTGGTGTCTTCTAGGACTGTTAAACAACTTGCTTCTAACAAGTTGAGTCCGGGGAGGCATTATTTCCTTATGTATATCTGCTGATGTAACACTGAGAAAAGATGAAACTACAGGTGTAGTTTCATCTCATAATAGCTGATATCTCCTTAATTTTGATATTTCATTTGCAAATTTTTATTTTTAAAAATTTATTTTTTACCTTCAAACTCTTATGTATCAAAACTTTCAAAGCTTTTATCTATTATTTAATAATCAAAAACCTCCCTCTTTATCAATTAATTAAGGAAGTGAATAATTAAAATTATTTATTTTTATTTAACAAGCGTTCTACGTATTAATTTTGTCTCAATTAATTTAGTTAGTAATTTTATACCAACTTAATTAGTATAAAGTTGGTATAACCACTAAATCAGTGCTAAAAGACGGTGTTTATTGGGTAGTCGCAATCACTCTCATCTCTCATTGGTTATTGTAATCCTATTTAGGATAAAAACTATTTTAGTTTTTAGATATTGATTCTTTATATTTTTGTGCTTCCTCGTCAGGTAGTTCCATCCACCATTTGATCAAAGCTCTTTCCACATCTTCCATACGTAGCTGTAAAGCCGCACACCTGCTTTTGAATTGCGCGTGCATCTCTGTCGATACACGGCATCGAATAAAGGTGTGGTCTTTTGTATCGGTCACTATAAGCACTCCTAAAATCCTTTAATCCTAACTATAACTTTTTCTTTATTCTTTTGATATTTATATAAGCAGCTCCAACTTATAATCCTATAATCCTATAATCCTATTTAGGATTTTGTGCTATAGTTAAGACATGAGCGCAAAACGGACGATGAAGCGCGTGAAATGCCACACCAAGGATAAATAGGTAGTTGGACTTAGTAGCCGCCTAAAATTGACCGCAAACGCTTATCAATCAAAGGATTAACTCTAAAATCTGAACCATGAATTACGCATATATCCAGCCAGTTTACGGCTCATCCTATCCGCCAAGTAACGGGTTTGTAAGTCCACAGCACGGACAGATAAGACCGCGAGTAGTTTTTGATGGGGGCAACCGTTTTGTGAAGTGGATTGACCCCAACAACGTTGTGCAATGTTTGCTCAGTGTTGTAAAAGAAGTCAGTGAATACCAGTGGAAGCGGCTCAAGCCCGATGACCAGTCAGTATTGATTGAAATTGACGGTAAACGCTTTGTAATTGGGCGATTAGCTCAAGAGTTAGGTGGTGAGCCGACTTTCCAAACAGACAAATGCCAATTAGCATCTATCCTGGCACTAGCGGCAATCCAGCCAAATCCAGGACAAACATCTGTACACATTCAGCAGATGATTGTGGCACTGCCGAATACTCTCAATGATGATGATGTAGCCGCAGTACAGAGAATTGCTAACCACCCACTGACCAAAGAATTTAAACGCAATGGCGAATACATCACCTATACCGTGGGTGAAGTTGTCCCAGTTGATGAAACCGAGCCAGCATTCCACTACGCCTTAAATCAAGGTTTTTTCAGCTTCCCAGAGGCAAAGAACGCGATTTGGGATTTAGGGGGCGGAACGGCTATAGCCAGAATTTACACGCCGAACGGAACCATTATCCATGATGCGGAGGTGATTCTACCCGGAACCAAGGCACTCGCCCAGCAAGTAGCGGTAGAGATGAAAGAAGTTTATTCTCTCGATTACAGCCCCAGTTTACAGGGCATCATGGACGCGATCGCACGAGGTGATTGCCTCTACGGGACAGACAAGCTTGATTTCTCCTCCATTTTTGAAAAAGCCTGTGACCAGTGGGTAGAGTCAGCCCGGAGAGAAATTCGCTCGAAGTGGGCGCAACACCTACCAGAGTTGGGAGAAGTCTTGATTGTAGGCGGGAGTGCAGATATCGCCGCCCCTATCTGTGCCTATTCTGGAGATCGCTTCAAGATTGCCCCATCACCGCAGTTATTCAACATCATTGCAATGGCTTATCAGGAGTAATGCCAATGACGCAAACAAGAATTGTTCTTAATCCTAAGTACAAGCCCAAAGCCGAAGAAATCTTAGAAGCGACTGGAATAGATAACCTCTCTCAACTGTTTACCTTACTGTTAGTCAATTACGGTGATTGTCTAGTTAACTGCTTAAAGCACTCACACCAACTACCTATACAGTCATCTCTAGTAGCTCAAACGCCCACACCAAACCCTCTTCAGCCACCATCTATCAAACCTCAGCCATCATCACAAGCTAAGAAATTTGCCCCAATGGGGAGCTTTTAACAGTGAACAGTGAACAGTAAACAGTTATCAGTTAAATCCCTGGGTCTAAGTCCCCTACCTGATAACTGATAACTGATAACTGATAACTGTTTTAAGCCCCAACCGCACCGATAAAAGCTCAAAGTCAAGGAAAGAAGTCATGAGCGACCAAGACACCGTGCAGACACAACCAAGCCTAACAACAACCGAAATCATGACCATCATCCTCGGTTGTGAACAGACTCTAAGGTTTGTGCAAGCATCTCCCAATTACAAACAAATTGAAGCCTCCGAACGGTTCAGTACATCGAATGACCTAAAAATGGGTGATGCTGTTCAAGCCTTGATGGAGATTCACGAAGCAATTCTAAATATCGAGTTCTATTCCCAAGTTGAGGGACAACCAAATGCTTTCAATGACAGCCTTGCAACGTAACGCAATTTCTCAACGCGCTGGGGTGGGAAGCAACAGCTTGTGCTGTGGATATGAAGAGAGAAGGTTTTTTTCAGTAATGGGGAGAGCGAACGCTTGACTGGACACCGAGCGATCGCCCCACCAGTGCATCGGGTACATACACACAGAGATTTTAGCAATATGAACAACGAGAATCTATTTACCGCCGCATTAAACGCACTAACTAACAATGGATGCCCGTCAGATTTGGCACAAGAGGCAGCTTCTATTGTGGCCAATGATGATCCATACCAACCAGACTTAGGCAGAACACCAGAGCAGCAACAAATCATTCGAGAAGCACTGCCATACTTACAATCTGGAATCTATGACCAGTTTGAAACGATTGACGAAACACCAAACCCGCTAACACATGGACAGTTTTTAGGGAATTTTGGCTCTGAATTACCAGACGAAACGATTTGGAGACTTGGGGAAGGCGATTCAACAGCACTAAACGATATCACTGATGACGCAACTAGAGACAAAGCCAACAACATCTTCACAAGACTGGAAGAACTAGGAGCGTGGGAGTGATGAACCGGACAGTAAAACTCAAACTGGATGCACCTATCACCTATGCTGCCTTACATTCCCTTAGTGGCATCAGCCAAGAAACCATATTTCAAGCCCTAGACGGCAACGAGACAGCCGCCGCCACTGTAGCAGATTTCCGCATCAAACAAACTCAACGCGCCCAAAACGCCAAAGCCGTATTCGGTAATCTCAGCCAAGGTTTAAAAGCAACCGAGGCAGTCATGGCAGAAGAAACCCAGTTTCTCACCGCCGCCGGTACAAGTATCAACAAAATGGCTGATGGTTGGTCACAGGTCAGAGTTAGCGACGCACGTTTAGGCTATGGTCTACAACAAAAAGTGATTGCATCTGACAACCAACTAGCCCAAGAACAATTTCGGCATGGGCGGACACTTAACTTATTGGGTGAATCGCATCGCGCAACGCTCAGAGGGATTGAGATTGACGCTACCAAGGCACAATCTCAGGTGTGGCAACAGGTAAAAGACAAGCAACAAGGACTTTCACCCGCAGACCGAGCCAAAGAAACCTTAAAAGACATTCACAGACACGGTTCTAACGCTGTTAATCGTGCCAAAGGTTTCTTTAGACGGTTGATTGACTAAACGCACAAGCCCAGGCGCAAAACCTGGGTTAATTTCTTCCCAAAGGTGTTGCTAATGTTGACCAACAATCAAAAACAAACACCAATTTACTTTGATGCAGAGATTGTAGACGAGCGCGTACAGTCTGTAGATGGTGAACAGTACGACTCGGAACAAGTACAGCAGACGATATCTGAAACTGACAGCAGTATCACCATAATTCGAGGCATTGCCCAAGGTGCATTCCTGGCAGGATTGCAAATCACATCAACCCAATATCTCTACCTTGCAGGCAGTATTGGACTATTCCCCGCCGTTATTGCTGGCTTACCCGTTGGGGCATCCTTGGCGGCTACCCTCTGCTACTTGAGATTTCACAACAGCATCATTCCCCAAATCAGCAATCGCCAAAAATTTGGCATTGGTGTAATTCGCTGTGCCACCCTGGCAGCTAGTTCATGGAAGTTAACAGGCGATGCCCAAGACATGGACAAAATAGCCCGTAACAGTTTTTCTACCGTAACTGAACAGGTAAAAGCCTATGAGGGCATCGAGAAGCCCAAAGAAACTAATTACGGGTTATTTCTTGGGTTAGCCGCAGTTGTTTCTGTTGTCCTATCTTTCTACTGGCGTAAGAAATGAAAGACATAAAACCATCAGAACTTAATCAGCGTCGTTATAATCTGCCACTGCGTCTAAATCTGCTGATGATGGCATCGGTACTAGGCGCGGTGATTTGTGTTGTGGTAGGACATTTAGGGGACGGGATAGCCAAGAAAGAAATATGTTTTTACCCAAAATCAGCCAGGATACACGATGCACCGCTAGAAGCAGAGGGAGACACAGAGGGTTTACTTTTAGGTAATAAGTATTGCCGATATGAACAGCGATCGCAAATTCCAAAACCTTATCTGAAAGCTAATCAGTACCGCACCAGTAACCCCAACTATAACGAGTGGGCATTTCTCCAGCATGAAAGCTTGTACGTATTTCGAGAACTGCCAGCCGATAACCCGTTTAAGATTCACTTTGGGCTAGGGGCAATAGTGTTGGGGGGAATCGGTTTATTGTTGACAAGTAAAGCCAAAGACTATCTCAGCGACATTAGACCCCACTACCGTGCTACTAAACAATTTGAAGGCGTAAAAGCGTCTTACAGTGTAAAACTTGGTGAGCAACTGTTAGACCTATCTGGTAACGAACTACTGAAATACTTGCGTGGTATCAAAATCGCTGAGGCTAGACAGCAGTTTATCGCCAGCATTACCCCACAACAGCAGATAGCCCTACTCATGGCGATGTCGGCGGATGATTATTATGACTTCGGGCATTTACTGGACGGTGGCGCAAGTTTTTCTAAATTCGAGCCACAGCAACAGCCAACCGCACAGCTACCACATGGTACACCTGGAACTGTGGATGAGCAAGCGCAGCAGCCAGTTATTGCACCCGACAATCACACCGCATGGGTGCAAAACCTCATCAAACAAACTGCCCTGATTTGGGGCAACCAAGGCGGCGGTAAATCGTGGTTAGCCCGTTACGTCGCTAAACAGAAAAAACAGGCAGGCTACCGAGTTATTGTCCTTGACCCTGACAGTAATAAAGCAGAATGGCGAGGGGTTGAAAGTTATCACTCCTGGGAGGAAATTGAACAGCAGATCCGCGATTATGTTCAAGAACTAGAAGAACGTTTAAAAACCTTTAATAATTCATCCTTAAGTGAGTCGCAATGGCGGCAGAAACTTTGGAGCGAGGGCAAAGCAACAGCCCTAATTTGTGAGGAAGCAACCACATACGGTGACTTTATTAAGGATGAAGAATTACTATCAAAATTCGGGAAGCTGGCACTGACCAAGAGCCGGAAACAAGAAATGCCTTTAACTGTCGTAGCTCACAACAATACCCAGACTTGTTTATTTGGCATTAAAGGCTTGCATAATCTTGTCTCTAAAATGCTGCAAGTTGAATGTTTGGCACAGGTAGATCCAATCACACTGCAACCAAAATCCACGGGTAAAGCCAAAGTGAAACTCGATAGTTCCAATGAATGGATATTAGTTGAACTGCCCACAATGACTGCAAAAATATCTGATTTTAGTGACACTGTATCAGCAGCACAAGCTAACCAGAATCCACCCATTGATAAAGCCACATTGGAACGCATTTATGAACTAGAAATCAATATTGGTGAGCAGGCAGGTGACACCCAAAATCCACCTAAAAAACTCTCAACAATGGCGCAAAAATTATATGAATATCTCACCAGAACTGAACGAATAGAGGCTGATGTTAGGGAGTTTAAAAGTAACTTTAAAGTCAACGGTGAAAGATTCACTGTGGAGCAAATCAAGGGCTGGATGTATGAAATTGTGGGGGCTGATTTGGCTGATTGGATAGGCGAGGGTGTTATCAAGCTCAATCAAATTTGACTGCTGTTGGTGTAGGCGTGTCTGCCCCTAAAAACGCCCTTTTTTTCGCGGACATCGGACACCGGACACCACAGACACAAAAGCCTGAAACCCTTATAAAGCATAGACATCACCAGACACCAGCCCCCCTAATAGCAGACACCATGTGTCTAGTTAATGTCTGTCAAATGTCTGCTCGGCACTGTTAATTAATCTATTGAAATAGCTGAATAATATGCACCCTATTGAGTTTAAGAAAAAGTGGCAATTAACTTATAGTGAGCTTGCACTTGTCCTGGGTTATGAAAGTGATTACACTGTCCGTTGCTGGGGTATGAAAGGAGGACATAAGCGCAATCCTCAAAACGTTGTTTATGTCGCTTGTCGCCTTCTAGATGAAAAATGGTCAACTCACGGTAAACTTGTGGATTCTTACCTTTGAGTTTTAAGTTTTTTTCGTGATTGGGAATGAAATTTAGATGAGCCTCTGGCTGATTCAAGGTAAACAAATTTGATGAACTGGGGTGCATCAGCTGTAGGCTGTGTATTGGGTCTACAGTTGAGCAATGAAGGTAAACAGACACGGACGCGCCAAGGTTCTGACGCAGCAAGAGATACAGTTAATCTTCAGTCACGGTCTAGACAATGACCGGGACAGAACTTTATTTGGCGTGTGTCTGTTTAGTGCCTGCCGCATTCGGGAAGCCTGCACCCTGTTAACAGAAGACATCTACACACCCCTTGGGTTAGTCAGACCCCAGCTAATTATCAGAAAAGCGAACACTAAAGGCAAACTGGCCACACGCACAATCCCAGTGATTGAAGACTTGCGCCAAATACTAACCAACTACTACCCACTAGCAGGTAATCCCTACTTATTCCCCGGTCGCAGTGATGGACACCTATGCGAAGACTCAGCCGCTAGGATACTGCGCGGAGCTTGCAAACAAGTAGGGATAATCGGCGTATCGACGCACAGCTTCAGGCGTACAGCCCTAACGCAGATGAGTAATGCAGGTATCCCACTCAGGGTAATTCAAGAAATTAGTGGGCATCGCAACCTAGAACAGTTACAGAGATACCTGGAAGTATCGGATCAGCAGGTGTTAGGGGCAGCCGCCAGCTTGGCGATGCTGTCACCTGTGGGTAGAACTGGTGTAGAACTAAAACTCGATGAAAAGCTAGAAATTGATGCGAATAGTCCCCGTTAGGGGAAGAGGTAGTGGGGTAAATGTCGGGAAATGGGAATAAAACGACATCGAAGCAAAATGCACCGACAGTAAGGCATTCAACCACCGATGAGCCAAAAGCGTGATCGCTCCTACGGTGAACAAGGGGATTTAAGCGACATCTCTACACCCTGTTCATACCCTCAATATTTAATTTTCCTCTTAGGGATTTATAGTTTTTGGCATTGTATAGGGAATACTAAAATTTAGATTCCTTGTCAGACAAGACTGATATTTCTCAAATTTGCTATTAGTAATAAATATTAAAGGAGATTAAACAATGTTTGGATGTGCAAACAGTAGCGATGAAATTACACCAGTAAAAAGCATTATGGCTTGTATAGTTGCTATAAAAATTGCTCCACATATTCATGAAACTCATCTTATATCTTACTTACAATGTGTAGATAACTTAAATAATTTACTTTTGAATTACAGAGTAATACAAGATGGAGAAGAAAAAAATGAAATTAAAAAAAATATCAGAGATATAGGTGAATCTTTAGATAAAATGGGTGGTCATAAATTAATGGAACTCACCTGTACTTATCTAACTCCAAACTATAATTTAGCAATAATTACAGAAAAAATATGGGGTGGTATTGGAGGTCATTGGTATCCGTAGAGTAATTTGTTAACTATTTGCAAAATATAGTGTAAGTTACTTGACGGTACGCTTAAGAGTTTTCCTAAAGTTTAAAAAAAATAGGTAATTTTGTATGTTTATATGTCAAATTGGACTTTTATCACTCATCACGGAGGAGAATGAGCCTATTTTTTACACAATGGCAGAGTACAGCTTTGACCCTGGGTTGCAAGTAGGTGAGGAACTTTGGATAAATTGTAATATAGATAAAAAACGTTCACTTAAAGTTAAAGTTATTAGTAGAGAGAAAATTGTTTATCAAAAGGGTTGTTATCAAGATTACAAAGATGAAAACGTTTTGGTCTTAATAATTAATGTAGAGGCAGAAGATAGAGAACAGATACTTGAAATTAAAAATTTTCTAGCCAAGCATAATCCTGGGATCAAGCCCTCATTAAAATAGCAGCTAAAGAAACTCGTAAGCTTGTAGGTTTGATACCATCATTAGCGATGAGGTTTAGTTTGTCAGTATCTTGTACTAACTGCACTAAAAAAGTTTCATCATCTAAATTAGATTTACTGCCTTCTGTGTACTCGCGCAAAAGCTTCTGAACTTGTTTTAGTTCTTTCCAAGCACTGAGTTTTTTGATATTGTTCCTGACTGTAATAGGGTCTAATCCTCCAGGTAAATTATCAAATTGCTTCAGCCGTTTTTTGATGGCATTAATACGTTCTGAGGTGATATTGAGATTTTCTAATGTCTCTTCTTGTTGCAGTTCAGCAGCCCAATAGCTTTTAACCTTAACTAATTGGTTGTAAAGATTATTAGCAGATGAAAGTAGATGTTTGGCAGAGAACACGCTACTAGCTTCTGGAGTATTAGCAGATGTAGCAATCGCCAGACCATAACCATCTTTTTCTCCAGTTTTGTCATTCCAGAAGATAGTTTGTGTTTTTGAAGGGATTGCTTCGCCATTTGGGCCAAAATATTCCACTGTTAGGGCTATCAATCCGGTGGCTTCGTCTTTACCACCTGTACAGCGACCTAAAGTAATGGGATTAGCTTGATAATCTTCACCTAGTTCTTTCAGTAGTTTGCTAAGTTCTTCACTATATAAAATCTCATTATGGGTGTAAAGATTACTGTTAGTTTCTTGTTTTTTATAAGCTTCTTCTTGTAAATTGCCCTGCTCCATCTTTCTGGCTTTAACTAAGCTTTGCAGGAAGTTGATATATCCAGGTAAGACTTCATCATCAAATAAGGTATCGCCATATATGGAAGCACCCAGACTATCAACATTAGGAATTGTAGGAATATCTCCATCTTTTGATGCTAAATCTCCTACGAGTTTTTTATTAAGATTAGCGAGACGAGAAGCTTGCCTCAATAATTGGTTTTCACTGTTAGCGTAATAAATATAAATATTTTTGGTTTGATGCTGCTTGGGTCGGTCAATTCGTCCTATGCGCTGTTCCAAAATCATAGGATTCCAAGGCAGGTCAATATTAATTAAATAGTCTGCATCTTGGAGATTTTGACCAACTGAGAGAGTTTCTGAACCAATAAGAACTGCTAGTTCTTCATCTGGTTTTGGTCGTTCTGCTGGGTTTTTGCAGGTAGCAGCAGGAGCAAATAAGCGAAATATATGTTGACGTTTAAGATTAGTTTGATGGCTAGTTACTTTTAAGGCATTGTTGGGATTAACCACAATTGGGTTACTGTTTGAATTGTTGGGATAATACCTTTTGGTTGAGCCAATAGCCATACCAATACCTTTGGCTGCAATTGTTGCATCTTTAGCCATGTAACGGTAATAGTCAACTACCGTGTCACTAAAGGTAGAAATCAGCAACACCTTATGACCAAGACTGACTAATTCTTTTACTTTCCTGCTAACTTGTTCACGTTTATGGTCAATAACAAATTCACCAGCTAACAGGTTTTGAATTTGTTCTAATTGTTTAATATCTCCCTCACAATCTGAGAGAATTCTATTATAAATAAGTTGTGCTTTAGTGGAATCCTGGCGTAACGAATCTGTGACAATATCAATAGAACGTCGCAATTGTTGGCGTTTTTGTTCTTGTTCAGCACTATTTTCTTCGTCTTCATCCTCCTCATCTTCTTCATAATCTTCATCTGAGTCTTCGCGGTCAGAAAAATCAAATAAGTCTGCTTGTTTATGTTTTTTTTCTGATTCAAAACCGTAGTGGATGAGTAGAAATTCTTTTAAACCGTCGGCATCGGGAGCAACATTTTCTAAGCGTTCCTGCATCTGCCGAATCTTATCGCCAAAGCTTTTAATAGTGCGGTTGAGGGCATACATACTCGATTCTGCCCGTTGCAGAAAGAAGCGTCGCTGGTTACTCAACAAACTACGCTGTTCTGGATTACCTGTAAGGTAACGAATGGGGTCAGCAAAGGGGATGTAGAGGCTGGTTTCAAATTGGGTGAAAATTTGGTCTAGTGCCTGTTCTGTAGTGGGTTCAAACTCCACTGGCAACCATTCTGCTACCCGTTTGGCGTAGAGATTAAGCTCAGGGGTAGCATCGCGTAACATCTGCCGAGTGCGTTGGAGGAATACTTCTCGGTAGGTGCGGCGAAACAGTTCAGTATTATCGGTAAATGGTTCTACACCAATCTCGCGGTTTTGAAACCAATGCACAAGTTCTTTGGGAAAGCCAAGGTTACTAAAACCTTCAGGGCGGCTAAGGAAAGGAGAGAGGATATTGTAGATATCTTCCCGGCGGTTGTTCCACGGGGTAGCGGTTAGTAGTAAAAAGTTTCGCTGCCTTCCTGATTTACGATCTCGTTCTTGAACTTGCAAACAGGTTTTATGGATGCGGTTTTTGTAATTGCGGATGCCTTCATGTGCCTCATCAATAATCACTAAGTCAGCACCACCGTAGCGAATCAGATTTTCAGTAAACCCACTACCTTTACGGCTCATGAGGTTTTTATTGTAGAGTTCGTAGTCTTGTTTGTCATAAATCAAAACCCAACTCTGCCATTTCTCGCTTCCAGTTATCATGCAATTTTTTGGCGGCAATAATAGCAATTTTGAAACTACTGTTTGATTCACGATATAAACGGGCAACTGTGGCCGCTAATCGAGTCTTACCCAAGCCGACTGCATCGGCACAGACAGCTACACCAAAATCCTGCATGACTCGCAAGCAGTGTTGCGCCCCAGATTTTTGATGTTCAAATAAGATATCTTGGTCAACCAGCTGATCTAGCAAGTCACTACCTTCTACTCGAAACTGGTGGGGACGCTGCTGTGCTAGCCAATATAGGAAATCATTAGGTGTGCCGTGGTTGCCTGCCAGTATTATTTCTACTGCTTGCTTGAAGCCATTTATTTCGCTGTAGTCAGGAATTTCTAAAGATTGGCTGATAGATGCCGGTGTTTGGGGGGATGTGTTGTAAGTGCCAGTGCTGGTTTTGACTCGAAAATCATTTAATTTTGTGGGTGGGTGGTCGGGATGTACCTCAACTTGACCAACAATGCGTTCTGATTCTTTGCTGTCGATGGTGACTTGCACCAATTCGTCATCAATAACCTGAATATCCTCAACCTTATCCAGATTTTTACCCGTGATTTCTACAGTGGTGGTTTCACCTGGGGGGAATTCATCCGGGGTAATAGAGTCAATAATTGGTTGTTTAACTTTAAGGCGGTGTTCTCGTTCTGCTAGTACCTGTGCTAAGAATTCTTGGCTAAGGTCAAAAGTGGTATCTTCCCGTTGCCATTCAGCATCAAAATGCTGGATGCTGTTGGAAATTTCTTCTGCATCTAACTGCGAATCCCAAGAGTACAAAAATGTTACGCTTTCAGCATTTTTGGTGTACGCAGCACGAGTAAAGTTATCAGATCCTTCATGTAAAATGTGGTTTTCCAAAATATCAGTGAGGATACCAGTTTTTTTGTGATATATGCCTCGCCCTGAAACCATCTTCACCAGTTTGATTTGCAAAAATCCCAAGCGCACTAACTCTGCCATAATTTCTGTGCCAGAGAAGGCATTATCTTCTAAGCCTTGAAGAAATTCAGCTAAAGTACGGCGGCTAAATTCAACGCGGTAATTTGGGTCTTGTAGTTTCTCTAGTTCTTTAATATCTGTAGATTTAGTAAACCCCTGCCAGTCCATTAACAGGCGAATTTGACCTTCTGTTTGCACAATTTGTTGCAGAGGTTCTTCATATAGCTTTAGGACTCCACTATCAAAATAGGCAGTGGAACGACGATAAATTTGAGTACGTTCTAAGATGGTAGAAATAAAGGGATGATACTTATCAAATTCATCCGGTAAATTTAATTTACGGCGACGACCTTTAAGTTCTAAAAAACTTCCAACTAGCAGTGACTTTTCTTTATAATAACTTTCTTTTTTGAGAAATTTTTCAATAATCTTTAGATTGCTGGTTCTAAGTAAAGTAGGGCTAGGTAGATTTCCATCTTTCAGGGTAGTATATTCAAAAACTTTGGCACTTTTAAGGTCAATACGCAGCAGTTTGTAAGCAGCGTGTTTGTTACTAATAGCCAGGAAGGTGATGATATTGTGCAGGAGATTTTCAGCATCTCGATGCTTAAAGAGTAGCCAATATTGATTGTCAACGCCTTTAATGGGGTTGCCTTGTAATAAGTAGTAGGGGCGTTGTTTGCGGATAATATCTTGAATGGCGGCTTCAAGCATAGGTGAGGCTAATAGAGTAAGGTTTACAGCCAAGATTCAATTTCTTGGAAAAAGGAGTTATTTGATAGTCATAAAGATAACAATTAGGTTATAGGAAAACCAGGAATGACTTCATCAATCTTTTCAATTATCCCAATAGTTTCTTTAAGGGATACGACAATTCGTTGATAGTGCTGGATATCTTCATCGCTGAGGGTGCATCCTTTGCGATCTTTGAGCCATTTTTGGCAGACTTGATAGCCACCAATGTAGAAGTTCCACACTTGTTGAGGAACACCAGTAAATTTGTCACCTTTTTTGTTGATGATGACCGCACCTTGGTTGTATTTAGGATATCCTGCATCGACTAAGCATTTACCATCATTTTCCACAAATTGAGTTATTAAGTTGTCTAATTTTGGTGATTTCATTAGGTGGAGTGCTACTAGCTGTTGGCCGTATACTGCTAGCTGGCAGAAGAGTTCATCATCATTCGTGAGGGGTACGCGAGGGAAATCTTTTTTGAGGAATTCAGCGTAGCGAGTGCGGTAGGTGGGTGAGTGGAAGATGGAGTAAATGTAGTAGAAGATAGCTTCTGGAGTGGGGGTGTAGCCGAGTTTTGAGGTGATGGCTTTGAGGAATTCTAGAGAAAGGTTAGGTCGTCGTTTTTCTAATAATACTGAAGTTTTAAATTCGTTATTATCTGGGTATAGATAAAGTGGAAATAAATAGTTGACCTCTTTGATAGATACAGTATGGTGTTGAATAATATTCTCAGTACAAAAAATGTGTTCCCACCCACGTCCTATTTCTATTGAACGAGTTGTACTCAATCCAATATTTTCTCCTGCTAGCATATGACGCATAACACGTTCACGTCTATGCACTGCAACATTACGATTAAAAACTGTCCACCTTGTATCGAAAGGTCTATAAATAATTTTTGTTAATTCTTTCCTCCATAAATTATTTTTTAGCTCATTCTTAGCACGTTGGTATTGCCACTGTTCTTGTGAACAAAGACGAAATATATTTCGTGCTTGTTCTTCAGTATTGGTTGCTAAAAGCATCTCTACTTTTTTAATTATTTCATTTTGATTCCACGCTATAGCAAACTCATCATGTGTAGTTACAATTCCAGGTGCTGGATCTCCATTTATATTGAAAATGTCAGAAATTTTCCATCCTTCATCATACTCTAATTGGAAAGAATTGTTTTGTGGCGTAAACAGAAACAATGGAGAATTTGGAAATAAATTCATCCAGGTTTCATTTATAAAATTGTCATTCCAAAGTCGATAATACTTGCCACCAATAAGAGTTTTATTTATTTTATTTACATCAAAGATTTCACGTTTTCCCCAATAATCATGACTATTAATTACAGTATTTTTTTTATTTTTACGGTTTTTAATAGCCAAGGTAATTGCTACTCCTTGTTGAATATCAAAGACATTTTCATCTTTATCTCCATCAGGAGTATATTCTTTTTTCTTAGTATTTCCATGAAGATTTAAAAGGTACATTTCATCAAAAGATTTCATCAGGCTCTGACGCATCCCACGAAACGTAGGATTATCCAAATATCCGTTATTCGTAATCATCGCCAAAATTCCATAACCTGTATTATCAATACGCCATTGAGCAAATCGTATAAATTTAACGTAATCATCACTCAGCCATTTAGCTTGGCCTGGCTTTGATAATTCAGAGCAGTTTTCTTTGTATGTATTAATTAAATCTTTTATCCATTTGTTAGTATTTGCAGAATGCCCTGAATACGGTGGATTGCCAATTACAATCATAATAGGTTCTTGTTTTTTTAGCTTTGCACCTTCAGACGCTTCTTTAGCAAGAATATCTCCGAGTCCAGGTAGTGATAATTGTTCTACATCTTTGTATGCTGAATCTTCAAGTGTGTTGCTTAAATAAACACCAAGTCGCTTATCATTGCTAAATTGATATCCTGTTTCTTCCAGAAATAGCCCCAACTTCAAGTGTGCAATTGCATAAGGAGCCATTAATAACTCAAACCCAAATATCCTGGGTAACAACCGCTCTCTTACATAACCAGACCAAGACTTGTCTGTTAACCCTTCTGTAAGTGCTTCTGGTGATTCTTGAAAGCGTTGATAAATTAGTTGACAAATCCATAATAAAAATGTCCCTGTACCACAAGCAGGGTCAAGAATCATTACCTCTGGAGAGGCCAACCCTAACGGCTTGTTGAACTTATCTTTAAGCAACTGGTCAACAGACCGCACCATGTAAGACACCACAGGCTCTGGTGTATAGTAAACCCCCCGACGCTCACGCATTTGCGGTTTGTATGCTGCCAAGAAATCTTCATAGAACCGTATTACAATGTCTTCCCGGTTCATCTTCAGTTGGAAGTCTGACAGGATCGCCTCCATCTTGGCAGCACGGAGGATGCCAAAAATATCTGCAATTGCACCAATTAACTCATCGCCTAATGCTTTTGGTGTTTGCTTTGAGATATCCTCAAATAATTTGCGAAGGAATGGGTTAGTTTCTGGTAGCTGCTGCCAAGCTGATTCTCTGTCAAAATGAGTTTCTTTCTCCCTGCCTTCTCTTTTATCCGTTGCATAGCCAAATACTCTGGCAGTAAAGAGAGCATAAGCAATAGTTTGGGCATAGATATCAGCGAAACTATAGTCTTTCTCATTATCTGAAGTTAGTTGCAGTTTGGGCAGTAACTCCCGTTGAAAACTCTTTAGCAAGTTGTGCAGATAACCATCGGTTCCTTCATTTTTATAAACTTTGGGAATAGTTTGCTCAATCCGGCGTGCTGCTTCAGCTAGCGCCCTTGCCAGTTCGCCTGCTGTTTTTGCTGCCGGGTAAAATACCCAATCTACCTGGGGGATAGAACATACAGCTTTAGTAGCAATAGGTAATTCCCTTTGCTTGAGGCGGTTTAAACGTGCTATTAGTTCTGCATCGTTCCATTGAAAAGTTTCAATCTGTCGCTGGCGCAGGCCCCCTTCAGTTGGCAGCACCAACGGCACTCGTCCAGTACCTTCTTTTGTAGGTAACAGCAGATACATTACAGGCTGTTGTTCAAATTCTCTATTGGCGTAATGACCGTATATTTCTTGCTGCTTTTCTTGTGATGTTAAAATTTTTTTGATTTCCTGGTCTGTTGCACTATTTAATTCAGAATAAAACCCCACTGCAATTGGGCAAGTTTCTAAAGCCTCATCCTCATTTTCACCAGGACGCAAATACCAAAATTGAGAGCCTTGAGGGTCACGTTGTAAGACTGGATATCCTAACAGTTCTTTTAATGCTTCAACGCGATTTTCTTCTGTTCCAACCATGAAGGTACGCAAATTATCCTTGGTGAAAGTCATAAACCACCAATCTCTTATTTATCTAAGTTTTTTTGTGAGTTGAACTAGATGCTTCTGGTGGGGTAGTTGGGGAGAATTTACGTATAATGCTGTTGCAAGTTTTAATAATTAAAGACTTGTAGCAAAATGGACGCAGCTAATCGCGTCTGCATTAGCAACAAGCTTGTGTATTGCAGACATTAGCTGTAGAACAGTATAGAAATTCAGCCCAATATTTACCCTGAAAAACTATTGATTCAAGTATTTATTCAGCAATTCTTTTCCGGTGTCGCCCATTTCTAACAGCATTTTTTCGATTTGCTTCATGGCGATAGGTGAGGGCTTATTACGCCCATTTTCCCACCTATTAACAGTGGGGAATGTTACACCTAATGCGGCTGCAAACTGTTCTTGAGTTAGACCAGTTAATACGCGCATTTCCCGTATAAGATTGCCGGCTTCAGGCTGCTTAATAGCTAACGGCTTCTTAATATTCATTTGGATTAATATTCATTACCAAATTCGGTAAGTGATATATCAAGTTACATATTATCTATATAAATTTTGCTTTGCAGAGGGAGAAAATACTTGAATTTATAATTATATATTTACGGATACTTAGTTAGGTTTACTAATAGTAATTTTAGTGTTTAAGCCAATGTTTAAAAATAATTAGATATTATTAAAAGGTAAAATTACTCTTGATACACAATACATTTATTGTTAAGAATATTACATTGTTTTCAAATTAACCACCGGATAAACCAGGAATTATCGAGGTAGTATTTACGGAAATCAATATATACAATATTTAATTACGTACCCTTGACGAGAAGCCAATCCCAGTTACTCAAAAGGAAAATTGAAGGACTGTCAGTATTTTGGGGTATATCCTCCGTTGCTAGGGTAAGCAATATAGTTCCCAGCCACTAGCTGCATACAGTTTCACCCCGCTTCACTTGATTTTGCGCGCACTCCTTGGCATCTCAGCCCAAGAGAAAAAATAGATTATATATTCAAGAATATAGATTCTTGAATATATAATGTTTGCCGTAAACATAGTGATGACAATGCAAACGTGACCCGAAAACTGGCTGTCTTCAATATGAAAGGGGGGGTGGCTAAATCAACCACTGCCTATAACTTAGCTGTGGGTCTAGTCAAATTTAAAAAACAGAGGGTGTTGGTTATTGATATCGACCCCCAAGGAAACGCTAGTGCCGCATTGGGTATTCCCATCTGGGAGCTTTCATTTCAAATCAGGGATGTTTTGCAAAACAAAGTTTCGTTAGCGCAGGCCGTGGTAACAACTGCTTCTAAAGTAGATGTACTACCGTCTAACATTTTACTGGCAGAAGAAGAAATTCCAATCTCAGGTCGTCCGGGGAGAGAGTTGTTACTCAGAAAAGCGATCGCCCCAATATTAGATAAGTATGATTTTGTGCTGATAGATTGTCCCCCCAACATCGGGATTTTTGCGATCAACGCACTAATGGCCAGCGATGGGGTAATTATCCCAGTGGATATGAGCTATTTGGGATTGTTGGGAGTTCAGGGAATTGAACGCGCCTTGACTTTGGTGAGAGAGCAACTGGATCATCCCATTGCCATAGCTGGTGTGTTGGCAACTCGGTATGACCGCCGGAACAATCTCAGCAAAGAAGTTTTGGATGCCCTAACTGAGCATTTTGGCTCAAAGATGTTTAAAACTGTGATTCCTGAGACGGTAAAAATCCGAGAAGCACCTTCTCACGGGCAATCTATCTTTGAGTATGACCCAAACGGCGTAGGAGCAAAGGCTTACCGGGAATTAGTTGATGAGGTGTACAAATGGCAGTAAATAAAAATAAGTCGCGTTCAGTTCTCGGTGCTAATCCTTTAGCAAAAGGCGTTTTCAACAAAACTGAGGTCGAAACTCAGCCACAAGAAGAAATAATCAAGAATCAAGAATCTAGATTCTTGATTAAAGGTGATAGAGAAGCAGTGAATCTGCGGCTGCCCATCGAACTCAACGACTGGTTGAACGAACTACTGAAAAAAGGCAAGCGTCAACATGGTGCTAAAGTGCCGAAGGAAGTTTGGGTTCAAGCGGCTCTGGAATTGTTCAAAGCCATGCCCGTGAATTGGGAAGAAATTGATTCAGAAGACAGCTTACGTGCAGTTTTATTGAATCTAGAATCTAGAATAAAGAATCTAGAATGAAGAATCTAGAATTTATGAAGTACAAGACAATCTATCTGCGATCGCCAGCGAAAATTTTGGAGAGTCTGAAGAAATCAAAATCAAACATAGATTTAAATCAATGATACTTTCATATTTATTAGTAATAAACTAATAAAAAATCACGCAAGTAAGAAAAAAAGTAAGAAATAAATTTTCTTAATTAACTAGAAAGCCTGACTTATAAGGGTTTGGGATAGGTACGACTGAGCAGACAGATTGCGCGGTCGGGGTTAATAGTGACAATTGAGGAAATCTAGTAGTATGTTGGTACTAAATAATTTGGGAAATTGAAATTATGAGTAAAAAGAAAAATCAGGGGGATGATTTTAGCTTTCCAAAGTTTAAAGGTGTAAATGGCATAAAAAGTCCAAAGAGAAGTTTTCTTGCAGAACCACCACTACCAAACATTAAAGTATCAGAACCATCTGTGCCACAGTTCATCACAGGACTAGTTAAACAAGCAATTATGCAAAAGCGTTTAATTGAGTTTTACTACCAAGGTTTACACCGTATTGCAGAACCTCATATTCTTGGATTAAAGGATGAGGTTATACAGGTTTTAGTGTATCAAGTTATGGGTAAAAGCAGTTCAATGAAACTTCCAGATTGGAGGCGTATGAACGTTGATGATATGTCAGGTCTTCAAATGCTTGATGAAACTTTTTCTTACAAACATTCCTCTCTTTATGATTGTCATAGTTCATGGGATAAAATCTTAGCTATCGTTAGTTAGACAATTGTGAGCATTGGCATAGTTTTTCTTAGATGCTGTAACCGTCGTTAGGGGTCAGGTTAGTTAGCATTTAATAGCAGAAAATAGGGACGAAGTATAATAATAGTTTTAATCAGTACATTTGCTACATTAAATTGATGGTGAATAGCTCTTCAGCAGGATTTGATACCGTAATTAGTGAAGCGTGGGCTACTCTTCAGGATGCCAATCACAAAGCTGTCGCTTATAAGCTTAGAGCATCGCAACTTACTAAATGGAAAAGGCTGAGAGATTTTATAAGCTTGGGAGTAGCCCCTGGACTTCTAATAGCTACAACTGTTTGGGATAACGCACTGCTTAGAAATTTTTGTGTTGTGTTTTCAGGGGTATGTTCTCTATCTAGCTGGTTATGGTTTCTTTTTGGTTTTTCCTACAATTGGGACAATCAACTTCGAGTAAGCATAGATATTCCACCAAAACTAGAAGAAATAGTTTCCGCCATGAAAGAAAATCTTGAGATTTTAGGTCATGCTAGGAACAATAACAATCTTCAAGCTTCCGAAGTTGCAATTACAAAATTAAGAAATCTTATACAGCAAGTAAATTCTCTACGTCAAGAAATAGAGCGTGACCAAGTTTATGTAAGCCCTTGGATGAACTTAATAGCTACACAAAATACATTGCAGTTTTGCAATGCTAAATGGGGTAAAAGTAGCCAAGACACATTTTGCCGCCATGCAAAGCTTGAAAGGCTTGCTATGAAGGAGTTACAGAAATAAAATAGCTCTTTTCATCAAAAAACGGAGAAAAAGCTGATTTTAACTGTACCAATAAGGGGTAAAAGTAGCGAAGAGAGAATTTGCCGCCACGCGACGGCTGAAAATCTTACCCAGATTAGGTTTCAGAAAAAAAAATCAAGGAGACGCAGCATCAATTTGTAATCGCTCGTTCATATCCAGTCGAAAAGTGCCGTAAGGGTTAACATGTACCCAAATCAACGGTGATAACGCCCGGAAATCTTCTTGTCTCATCTGCTTCATCCAAGTGGCTTCTGCTAAAACCCTTTGAATCATCAGCGTATTGATGTAAACAAGGCTGATTTGCAGCAAATGGAGGCACAAAACCGATAATTCTTGTTCATCTAGGCGGTTAGTAGCAATTTCACTGTTTTTGCCGTAAAAAATAAAACCATTAGCACTATTCCAGTTTTCCACCACATTCAGCCCTTCATTAATCTCACGTCGTAAAGCCTCAGAGTTGAGGTAGTGACACAGAAATATAGTTTTCACTGCTCTACCTAGCTCAGAAAGTGCCTTTTGTGTTGGATGTTGAGGAGAAGAACGGCTAAAACGTTTCAAAATCGTGTCTGCTTCCGCCGTTCCTAAACGTAAAGCAGTAGTATATTTAATCATCTGGTCATACTGCTGGCGAATCAGTTCCCAATCAATCGCTTTAGTCAGTACAAGTTGTAAATTAGGAAAATCTTGTTTTTGTCCAGCACTTGGTAGATATAACTTTTGGGAGCCGATGCGCTTGATCCGAGGCATCAACTCAAAGCCCAGTAAACGGCAAAAGCCAAAGGCAATTTCATTTTGACCGTGGGTGTCTACATAGTTTTTCTTTACTTTCATATCAGTGCAATGCCGTAGAAGACCCTCAATCATTGCTGCCACTTCCGAAGAAGAACAAGTCTTAAGCTGAGAGTAGATGCAGGCAGATTTTTTCTCAACGTGCCAATAGATCATCACTCCCCGACCTCCGTAGCGGATATGCCATTCTGTCATCAAATTTTGATCCCACGAGCCAAACTTTTTGGAATCACTAGCACACGCTGTCGTACCTTCTCCCCAAATTGCTACCTTACGAACATTGAAAGTAGCATTTACAACTTCTGCGATAGCATTACGCAAGTGTTCTCGGTGAATGTAGTGCTTTTTGACATAACGCAGATCATACTCTAAGTCACTGTTAATTCCTCCGCACATACGCTTGAGTCCAGTATTACTACCCAATCCATACAAACACAACAACAATCGTCGTTGTAGGGTTTCTCGGTCTAGGTTAGAACGCACACCCGTATTCTTGAAATGATTAGTAAAACCAATCCGCAGGTCGGCTTCTTTCAACATATCCAGCAAACTGGTCAGGGGCCAGCGTCTTTCTATCTCACGTTTAAGTTGCAAGATATTGAGTGGTTCTGGCTGTGCTTCTAGAGGAGAGACGCTAATCCAGCCATTTTTCTTCTTTTGAATCTTGACTTTAGTATTGCTGGGCATTCCTTTATCCAGCATTGTTAAAGCCTGAGTCATTTCCTGCTGGAGTTGGCTGATAAAAGTGAGAGCATCTAATGGTTGCCCTAAAGCCAAGTAGTAGGTTTCTCGATGTACTTCAAAGTCTTGGGGCAAGTCTTCTTCTGGGTTACAGTAGCGTTTAGCCCCAACTACCCAAATTTCCTTGGAGCGCAGCTTATCTCGCAGTGCCTGTAGCACGCATATTTCATAATTGACCCGATTTACCCGTTCCTGCCCATCCTTGTCCTGTTCCAAAATCAGGTGGCGTTGCTCCTTGGAGAGAACACCATTGATGAACAATTCCTCACCGATTGCATAGTATCGCTGATTGCTGGATTGGTATCTTTTAAGCAATGACAAAGCAGAAATTACTGGGCGGTGCATATCATTATTAGAGCGAAACTCTAGTGTGGATAGCAGTTGAGGAACCATGCGCCGATAGTGATGCAGATATGATGAACGCATCACTGTGTAAACCTTTTCCTCATATGTAGGACTGTTAGATTTATATTCTTTGACTACCGCTTGCAGTGTTTTCGGGCTAACTACTGGGTAAACAACATCCTTAACAGGTTCTTCTGGACGTTCGAGTGAAGCTTGAGCAATTTCAAATAACAAGCGTGGCTTACCATCCACCTGTTTAAATTCCTCAATAAGTTGTTTATCCACCCGCCGTTCGGCATTAACATAAATGCGGTGGATAATTTGAATGAGCAACTCCACCAAACTGTCGGTAATCTCTTGGTTGCGTTGCCAGCAGAAGGCTGCCACTAATGTGTAGCGAATTTTCGCAGGATGACGACGCAGTTCGCGGGGTGTTTCTGCGCTAGCCCGCCGACGGTAGTGAGTAATAATTTTGGGGGGAACATTAGCAAACAGTTTGGTCGGTAGTCCCAAATCCCGGATACATTCAAGTTTGGAGACTTCTTTGAAGATACTCTTGAGACTGGTACGACCGGGGTCTGTTTTGAGGAAATTGAAGACCGACTGTTTAAATTGGCTCTGGTCATCATCTAGAGCATCTTGAGTATTGAGAAGGGCATCCATTTTGGTCAGCGTTTCTGATTCAATTTGGTTGAAGATGCCAGCACAGAATTCTTTTTCAGTAGTGACGACCGCAGACCGAATCAGCCGTTCTACCGCTTCGGGTATTGGTGGTTCTAACTTTAACTCCCGTAAACGTTGATACACTGCTGCTTCTAATGAGGAGGCTTGACGGTCGTATGCCAAGACAAATTCGCACAACCAAGCAATCAGTTCTGTTTTGTCTTGTGGGTTGAATTCTCGAAAACCAAAGAATTCACGGATTTCAGCGCGATGACGTTCAATAGTGCGTCCATGAAACGAGTATTCACCATATTGTTTTGGCGATACGGAGAGAAGTCTCGCAATGTAAGAAACAATCTGTTTGGGAACTTCCTGTTTGGTGCGGGGGAATTTTGCTTCCATCTGGAAGAATTTCAGTAGCACAGCAAAGCCCAAGCGATTTTCCTCACTTTTATTTGACAGCAGTGCCATTTCTGTTGGCAGGAGCGTAAAATTTTCTACCAGTTCTTCTGCATCCCATTGACGTTTCACTCCTTACCGTTCCTCACCCTAGTCATAGGATACAAAAGTTTATCTAATTATCGTATCAGCTAAAGTATAAGTTATTTGATACACTAAAATTGAACAGTGCAGTACGGGTTTGAGACCGACAAAATCCAGAGGGTTTAATTGGTACAAAGAGTTGCCATTTATTGCCGAGTTTCTACAACTGATCAGTCCTGTCAGCGACAAGAACGGGACTTAGTAGAGTATGCGGCCTTGAGTGGCTATCAAGTGGTTGGAGTTTGGAAGGAAACAATTTCTGGGACTAAAAATAGCCGTACCGAGCGATCTGTTGTGATGGCGTTAGCTCAAAGTCATAAAATTGATGCCATTCTGGTAACGGAGATGACCCGTTGGGGACGCAGCACCATTGACCTGATTGAGACGTTGCAGTCACTCCATAGTTGGGGTGTTTCCTTAATTGCTCAAACTGGATTGCAATTTGATTTGAATACACCACAAGGCAGGCTAATTGCTCATTTAATGGCATCCTTGGCTGAATTTGAACGGGATTTGGTGCGAGAAAGAGTGCGTTCGGGGGTGGCGGCGGCTAAAGCACGAGGTCAAAAATTTGGCAGGCAACCGGGACAACGGGTGAAAGCAGACAAGTTAGCCCCCAAAGTTTTGCAGATGGTGCAAACTGGTTACTCCTACCGCAAAATTGCTGCTTCGCTACATCTATCGAAAACAACGGTCTTAGATATTGTCAAACGACATCGACTTTCGTCAAATGCAGCTAAGGACAATCAGACAAATTTGATATCTAATCTTGAGCAAGCAACTATGGCTTCAAAAAAATCTGCAAGTAATCAAACCGTTTACCAACTCAAAATCACCCTCAAGAACATTCGACCCCCTATTTGGAGAAGGATACAGGTATTAAGTTCGACGACGCTTGAACAGCTACATCTGATTGTGCAAGAGGTAATGGGCTGGGATAACTATCATATGCACCAATTTTCCATTGCTGGCATTGATTATGGTCAAACTCAAAGAGAGTTTAATGTGCGTTCAGAAAAGACTGTAAAGCTAAGTCAGGTGGTTAAGAGTGAGAAGTTCAAATTTTCTTACACTTACGATTTTGGAGATAGCTGGGAACACGAAATTTTGGTAGAAAAAGAACTACCATCAACTCCTAATACAAACTACCCCATATGTATCACTGGGAAGCGTGCTTGTCCTCCTGAAGATTGTGGTGGTTCTTGGGGCTATGCAGAGTTACTGGAAATTATTACTTCACCGTCACATCCAGAATACGAAGAGAGGATGGAGTGGGTAGGTGAAAGCTTTAATCCAGATACCTTCGACATCAATGAAGTTAATCAAAGGTTACAAGAATTCAAATAATTTACTGGTATCTCCAATAACATAACAGTTTTGGTAGGTAAATTAGCTTTTTTTTCTGAAATGCTTTCTAGATATGCTTTTCAGCCATTGCGTGGCGGCAAATTCTCTCTTCGCTACTTTTACCCCAATAAAAGTCTAAGTTATTTGGCACAGACTTTTGTCACGTAGCCACAAGGGTTTCAGGCTCTAAAAATTAGAAGGGTTCAAATGGTACGAATAAAAGTAGTGGATCTACCCTTATATCTACCCTATATAGGCGAAAATAGAAGGTTCGTGTCACCAAGTGCAGCCTTGTAAAGTTTTGTAAAAATGACCGATTTTTGAGGGTTAATTGATAAGAAATACAAATAATAACTTTGCCTAGTTTGTCTCCTTTTAGGCAATGTTTTTTAGTTTCGAGACGGAGCAATAATACTTTGAAACACGAACTTCCAGGTACTCCAAGCTCCGTTTTTGGCAAAGTTTTTTTACTGTCTCTGCGCTAGAAAACCTATTTGTGCAACTTATAGTTTTACGATGCCTGCGGCGGGCGTAGCGATCGCGCTTAAATCTTGTATCAATCTCTGTAACTGTTGCTACATAAGGTTTATAACCATAGGCTGCACTTGGTGACACGAACCTTCTATTTAGTCCATATAGGAAGCTTGCAAGGACAGTTGTCGGATTTTTTTAACTAACCAAACGTTGACACACTCACAGATATTCCATGCAAAAATAACTTTTTCAACTCAAGGTGATCTAATGAACAAGTTCATACTACTGATTTTGGTAATAACTATCTACTGTTTTAGAGGTCAAGCCTGATGCCAACTTCCTAGACACAGCATTGAGAGTTATGGTTCTGATTGAAAAAGTAGAACAATTGTTTGGGAAGAAGCCTGAAGAGCGATCGCTAGACGCGTTTAGACTACCCTCAGTGATAGCTTTACATGGATACCTACGGTATCCATGTAAAGCTATCACTGAATAAATAGAAATAAGATTATACCATTGCTAACTTCTGCTGCTAGCACGGCTATCAAATTTTTACTATTCAATTAGAAGAGGCCAATTCCTATTTTCAAATATAACCGTGACACGGCTGATATGTCAAGGCAGGCTAACAGTAAACGCTTTCAAAAACTTAATGCGATCGCTTCTGCAAGGACAGTTGTCGGATTTTTTTAACTAACCAAACGTTGACACACTCACAGATATTCCATGCAGCAAATAACTTGTTCAACTCAAGGTGATCTAATGAACAAGTTCATACTACTGATTTTGGTAATAATCATCTGTCATTTCACAGAGGTCAAGCCTGATGCCAACTTCCTAGACACAGCATTGAGAGTTATGGTTCTGATTGAAAAAGTAGAACAATTGTTTGGGAAGAAGCCTGAAAGGGAAAAGTTAACTCAATACAGAAAGCCACATGAGGAGAAAAAATCAAAAAAATCGAGTAAAAAATCTTTGTAGATAATCAATAGTGTCTCAATTGATAACTGAGACACTATTTTTAAGCATAGCTACTATAGCAGCTTTATTTACCGTGATAATCCTCTAGTTCGAGTCATTGACTGCTGTTGTTTATGTTCTAGATATTCCAGCAATATCTGCTCGGCTTTTTCCCAAGTCTCAATATCTGACTGGCTAACTTCAGCTATATTGACGACGGAATACTCAAGCTCACCCAACTGATTTCTGTTGACTTTCAGGCGAAAGATTTCACCGCGTTCATCATGGGTAAATACTAATTCTTTTCCTTGTTTTGACAGTGTTGCACGTTTAAATCTCAAGCTATTCTCACCATTTTCTTTTAACTGCCAATTGATTAATTCCACTGCAACAGGTACAGCTATGGCTAAATATTCCGACTGTAACTGCTGTTTTTGGAAGAGTCGCTGTTCTGATTGTTCTTGTCTGGATGCCAATTTATTTTGAGCGATTAGCACTAATGCTTTAGCTTCATCATCAGTCCATCCGGCAGGACTAGCTAGGAGAATTTCTTCTATATCTTGGACTGGCTTATTATCTAATAATGCCCTTGTAGCAATTTCTTTGTCTCGGTCAGTCACTAATAGATTTTGCAAGTCAGCACTGTAATAGTTGTATAACTTGGCTCTTAGCTCCTCTTTTAGCTTTGGTTTGGTATCTGTTAAGGTCTGAGTTTCACTCGGTAATAACTTTGGCAGTTGATTGAATTTTTCTACTATTTGGGATAGTGGTTTAATGATTGTATCTGACTGAGATTCAGAAAGCTCTTTGAGTACAGGCAGTAATTTCACCAGTGCAGACTCAATAGTTGACTGTTCAATAAACTCAGCTATCGCGTTGATTGCTTTCTGCGATAGTTGGTGTTTTTCGACTTGATTTATTGCTGTTGTTAACTTGTTAAAAGTGGTGGTAAATTTAGCTGATTCCTGCTGATATTCCTCAAGCTCTTGAATTACAGATGGTAATGCTTCCTCTAATACTGACTCAATAGTTGACTGTTCAATAAACTCAGCTATCGCGTTGATTGCTTTCTGCGATAGTTGGTGTTTTTCGACTTGATTTATTGCTGTTTTTAGCTCGTTAAAAGTGGTGGTAAATTTAGCCGATTCCTGCTGATATTGCTCAAGCTCTTGAATTACAGATGGTAATGCTTCCTCTAGAACCGACTCAATAGTTGACTGTTCAATAAACTCAGCTATCGTGTTGATTGCTTTCTGCGATAGTTGGTGTTTGTCTGCTTGAGTTAATGCTACTTGTAGTTGGTTAAAAGTGGCGGAAACTTCGGCTAAAGATTGCTGATATTGGTCAAGTGACTGGTTCACTGATGGTAATGCTTCATCTAGAACTGACTCAAGAGATGAAGAGTCAATAAACTCAGCGATTGCGTTGATAGCTTTCTGTGATAACTGACGCTTTTCTGATTGTGCTACTAATGGTAGAGCAACGCTCTCCGGCTGATATACCTCTGATGATGCCGGATAAATCTGGGGATTAATTTCAGCTATAACTGGAGAATTAGCAGCAGATATAGTAGATATTATCTGCTGATTATTAGGTTGATTATTTACAGATTCTAAGAATTTATTTAAGCGTTTAATCTCGTTATCGTCCCTTTGGGGGTCGTAGCTTATCCCTAATTCTGTCTGTAGTTTGGCGAAAGAACACTTATATTTATTGAGATTACCTCCCTGTTTCCAAAGTAGTCGGGGCGAATCATCTTCATTAACTGAGCCG
>NZ_CP091920.1 GCF_022063185.1 Nostoc sp. UHCC 0870
TGCAAATCCGAGAAACTAGGTTGACTGTTTCTGAGAAACTGGAAGGCCTGTTTCTGAGGAACTAGGAGGCCTGTATCCTAGAAACTTAGATTATGGATTTTTCAAGGGTTTCAGCGATTTAGCTTAACAAAACTTCAACCCAAAAACATCGGATTTTTCAGCCACAACCCCATCCCCACAAAGCTTTCTGGGTATGGTGTGGGGGATTGTGAAAATCGGCACTTATTTACACTCTGTTAAATATCTAAATTAGTACATTAGTATCAATATTTTACTAATACCATAATCCCTACTGGGGAACTGGGGTTTAGATTTGTAAATTGCCGCTAATCAGCTAAAAGTAGCGTTATAGAAATAAATCTGCTTTGAAGCGTTGAGATTACGGAATTTATCGTGCTATATCTGTATCCAAAAAGCGAAATTGGATGCTGTAACTAACCATGCCCCAGGATTTCTCCGGTCAAAATCTCCGAGGACGCTCCTTCAAAGGTCAAAACCTTGAGGGGGCAAATTTTAGTGGTGCAGATATTCGAGGGGCGGATTTTACAGGGGCGAATCTGAAGAATGCACGCTTTAGCGGGGCAGATATCCGTGGGGCAAATTTTACAGAGGCAGTTCTGACTAAGGCCAACTTTACTGATGCAAAAGCTGGACTAAAAAAGTGTTGGGTAATTTTTGTGATAATTGTCTCTTTCTTACTCTTTGGATTGTCAGGATTTAGCTATAGTTTAGTGGGACACTTAGTTACATTAATTTTTAATTTTGATTTTTTGGACAATCCCGCTACAAACTGGGCTATATTGCTGGCGATAATTCCCTTTTTTTTTATAACCTTGCGTCAAATTGTCATCCTAGGTTTAGGAATTATTTTTATTATCTCTGTATGCTTAGGTGTCTTTAGATTTGTACATAATTTTAATATTCAAAACCAACCCCTGCAATTCTTTTTTATAGCTTTTATCGCCATTCTTGCCGTCCTTTGTACTGTAGAAATCATTATACAAATCATGCACATTCCAGTGCTTAATACTTTCCTAGGATGGCAAGCTTGGGTAAGAAACAAAAAAAAGAATTTGGTACAAGATTGGATGCACTCATTTGCTATTGCTTTTGCAACTATAGGAGGTACAAGCTTCCGTTTCGCTGATTTAACAGAGGCTAATTTCACAAGAGCTAAACTTAAAGGTACAGATTTCCGAGATGCTGACCTAACGCAAACAAATTTTTATGATGCTAAGATGCTCTACTATATTCGTCCAGGCACAACTTACCTTCAAAACATAAAACTCTGTGAAGTTCTAGTTACTGGATGTGGACAGGGTACAAACTTTAACCGTCAAGATTTACGAGGAGTAAATTTTCAAAAAGCGAAATTAATAGATGCCAGTTTTATTGGTGCAGATTTAAGTAAATCTAACTTACAAAATGCCGATTTATCCAATGCGAAATTAGTACAGACTCTACTAGACGGAACTGATTTCACAGGAGCTACTCTCACCGGGGCATACATTCAAGATTGGGGTATTACCACCGGCACGAAATTTGATGGGGTGCAGTGTGAATATGTTTATATGCGACTCCCCACCAAAAAAAATCCTGACCGCCTCCGCAAACCAGATAACAATCAAGGAGAGTTTGCAGATGGTGAGTTTGGTGATTTTATCAAACCCATCGTTGATACTCTTGACCTTTATCATAATCAAGGTGTTGACCCCAGAGCGATCGCAATTTCCTTTAAGCAATTAGCAGAGAATCACCCAGATGCCGAACTAGAAATTGTGGCAATGGAGAAACGGGGACAGGACAAGTTTCTGCTTCGTGCCAAAACCGCAGATACGGCTGATAAGTCCCAACTGAGTGCAGAATATTTTGATAGTTATAATCAGCTTAAAGCTTTACCAGAGCGAGATATTAAATTACTTCTAGAGGAAAAAGATAGCAGGATTCGTAGTTTAGAAAATTTTGTTAATCAGGCATTACAACGTCCTAATTTTTATTCAAGCACACAAATACAAGAGGTAGGTACAATGAACTCAAATCAAGGGGGAATTAATCAAAGTGCAAATAACAGCCAATTTGGTCAAGGACAACAAGCTGCAATAGGAAGTGACCATCAGATGTCTATGAATAATAACGAAAATTATAAATCTAAATATGACTTCACTAATGCTGATGTAGGTAACGTTGTTGATACGGCTCAATCTGGTAGCCAACAGATAGGTAAGCAATATAATTATGCACCAGAACAAAAACAAAATCTTGCAGAAGCCGCAGCAGAAATTCAGGCATTGTTAGAGCAATTAAGCCAGTCTTATCCTACTAATACAATGGCAGGAAAAATGGCACTGGCAACAGAAGCTACGCAACGCATCGAAAATAACCCAACTTTAATGCAGAAAACAATCAGCGCGTTGAGGGCTGGTGGTACTGCGGCTCTAGAACAAGCCCTCAGCCATCCCGCAGCCAGCTTTGTCATTGCTGCTTTAGATGATTGGAATAAAAACAATCAATAAATTATTAAGTTGAATTAGAAAACACCAGAGCAGTTTAAAATAACCCTTGCTGGCTTTGGTGTGAAAAAGTATTTTATCTATTACTATCAAATTTTTACTATGAATCAGCCGAAGTCTCCTGATGATAATCAAGCATCTTCGCCTGAACCTGGGATTAGACAGGAGGCTGATAATTCAACATTCGGTAGTGGACAGCAGGCTGCAATAGGTAATGATAATATCCAAAATCAGGGGAACAATAACTGGCTAGGTAATACTTGGAATGTTTTTTTTGGACAGCAGACAACAACCCCAGTAGGCAACCCGGCTCGACCAAAGAATGAATGGATACTATTAGCCTCAGTCAAGGAAGAAGTTACAGCACGGTTAAGGCAATCTCTACACAATGCCGTGCTGATTAATTTGGGGAAGGAGTCACAACCTCAACAAGTAAAACGCCCTTGGGATGCAGAGATAAAAATCGGCTTAAAACCTGCTCAACCTCTCCCAGATACCACAACAATTTTAGAAGTATTTGACTCGGAAGAAATTGCAGGAAAGTTGTTAATTTTGGGTGCGCCAGGGTCAGGTAAGACAACCACACAATTAGAACTAGCTCAAGCTTTAGTTAGCCGTGCAGAAGAACAGCCTGATTATCCCGTTCCCGTTTTATTCAACTTATCCTCGTGGAAAGATGACCGACAATCCTTAACTGATTGGTTAGTGGCAGAACTTAAATCTAAATATGGTGTTTCAATTAAACTGGGTAAAGACTGGCTAGACAATCATCAATTACTACTATTGCTTGATGGTCTGGATGAACTTGAGCCACAGCGTCAAGAACTTTGTGTTTGGGCAATTAATCAGTTTTTAGCAGGTGAGACTAGACCGCTTTATCTGGTTGTTTGTAGCCGGATTGAGGAATATAGTAACTACGCTACTCAATTACAACTAAACGGTGCTATCTACTTACAGTCTTTAACTAATAATCAAATTTGTGATTATCTAACGTCTATTAATTATGTAGAACTGTGGTCAACTATCAGTAACGACTTAGACTTACTAGAGTTAGTCAAGACTCCCTTACTACTAAGTATTATCGTTTTAGCATCTCAAGAAATCTCTGTTGAACAATGGCAGTATTTGGAATCTACAGCAGACCGGATTCAGTATTTGCTAGATGCCTATGTAGGGCGTATGTTGACACGGGATATTAATAGTAGGGCATATTTGAAGAGCAAAACTCCTAATGCTAAACAAACCCGAATGTGGCTGGTTTGGTTAGCTCAAAAAATGCAACGAGACTCGAAAACAGAGTTTTTGATTGAAGAAATGCAGCCTAGTTTGTTAAAAACTAAAATCCCCAAAATTATTTATAATTTGATTGTCTGGGGAGTTATACAAACACTGATATTTGGAATGATTTTTGCACTTTTATTTGGACTTGATAATGGGATATTTATTGGGGTAATTAGTGGGATAGTTTCTGGAATATTATTTGGAATAATTCATGGGACATCCAGTGATTTAATAGAACATACATTAGAAAACTTAAGTTTAATTCGCTCTAAAAAAATATTTAAAATAAATATACAAAAAATGCTGGTTAGTGGAATATGCGGCGGACTGTTATATAGGCTAATTTTTAGGGTATACGAAACGCTGTTATATGGTTTTATTGTGTTGTTAGGAGTAATTGTTGTATGGTTTATTAATGGTTTGTTTGGTGACATTTTAGAGTCTAAATTTCAAAATGTAGGTTTAATTGAATTTAAAAATTTCACCAACAGAAACATTATAAAATGGCTGATTTATGGGCTGATTATAGGGTTTATTGGAGGGCTAATTGGAGGTCTGATTTATGGGCTATTTGGAGGTCTGCTTGGAGGGCTAATCTTTGGGCTGATTGGCGCGCTAATCGGAGGTTTGACAGGGGATGAAATTGAAGCAATTGAAATTTTTAAAATTTCTTATAATGATTTTAAAGATGGACTAATATTTGGGTTGATTGCAGGGCAGTTTTTTGGACTGTTTGGAGGTCTACTTGGCGGACTGATTTTTGGGCTGTTTGGAGGTCTATTTGATGAGAGCTTAAAAGGAGAGCAGATTTCCCTAATAATTTTTGGGCTAAGTTTTGGACCAACTTTTGGGCTGTTTTTGGGGTTAATTTTCGGGCTGTTTTTCGGGCTACTTTTTGGCTTAATCTTTGGATTTCATGGTCTAGAGATACAAAATAAAACTATTCCTAATCAAGGTATTTTGGAATCTGCTAAAAATACAGTTAAATTATCAGCATTGTTGTCTTTTACTTCCACTCTATTAATCTTTTTAATTCAACTAATTCTAGAAAAGAATAGTTTAAATGAAGCTTTATTTTCTAGCTTAGTGTATGGATTACTCTTGGGATTATTGGTGGGAACACCTAGAAGCGGAACACCCCTTATTAAACACTTCACCCTCCGCCTCATCCTCTACCGCAACGGCTACATCCCCTGGAACTACGCCCGATTCCTCGACTACTGCACCGAGCGATTATTCCTCCAGCGCGTTGGTGGTCGTTATCGCTTCATCCACAAACTCCTGCAAGACCACTTCGCACAAATGGAGTTCAAAAGGAATTAGGAAAATACAACCAACTAACTCTGGGCGATTACCAATCGTAGTATTAAAAAAAGTCTAATTTTTAACACTGCATAAATAAGCTTGATTACTGCTCTATCTTCTCTGTGACTGGAATTTAAAGCTGTTATTTGGTAGAGCATTTATTAATGTAGTTTTATATGATTTTTAAAAACATACCAAGAAGTGTATCGAGGTTGCTTATAACCTCCAATGCTTGGCACTGTAGTTATCTGATAATGATCTCCTTGCTCTGCTATATGTTTAACTTCAATTAAAAAACCATAAGGAACATACAATTTATCTTTGTCATCAAGCTTGTCTGCTTGGTCAGGACGCTGTTTAAAATGTGTCCCTGATTCCTCTATAACTTTCACGTACTGGCTTGGTAATGACATTGACGTATCTTCTTCATCTCATAACATCAATGAAATAGTATAGTGAAATACGCTTGAACAAGATTAATAATGTATAAAATTTATTAGCCTAATTTGAGCTACCTTGTTCCTGCTCCCGTTACCGATTCCCTATCTAGGGAATGCAATCCATCAAGAAAGCCGGATGTGATCGCCTTTTTCTCAAAGAAGCTGAACGCTTACTTGACCCAACCTGTGGTTCAGGAGCGATCGCCTACGGCGGGCGGGTACGCAGGAGCAGTTATTTTTGTCCCGCCGACGGGACAGTTTCGCGGAGGGATTGATATCAATTTTTTGATAACAAAATTGATATCAATCGCCAGGGCTGTTTTGCAGCCCACGAATTGTAGTGTTAAAAACCGCCGATTTTTTTACACTACAGATTGTCATGTCAACACCTAGTATAGACAGGCGTAGATATTTGTAAAACTTATGAATTGAGAAAAAAGTGGCAACGTGGGGGGAGTGAATGATAAGGCTAACTTAATTGAGGGGGGTAGTTCACGAAAGTATCAGGGTTTGGGACAATGATTACTGTCGGATTTATGAACTATTTATCGGACAATAAGAGAATGAACGAGAAGTTCCGCCGCTTGAATAATGATGAGTATCGCAGCCGGGAGTATCTCACTTGGGAGGAGATGAAAATTTTGATTAAGGCGGCAGGCGATCGCGGTCGGCATAGAGTGAGAGATCAGGCGTTGTTATTAATGTCATTTCGGCATGGGCTGCGACCGGGGGAGGCGGCGACGATGAAATGGGATGCAGTTATGTTAGAGCGAAAGGTAATCTATATCAAGCGGCTTAAGGGGAGTCAGAGTGGCAATCACCCGATGCAGCCGGATGAGGTGGATTTGTTGGGGCAGCTAAAGCAGATTTATCCCAGTAGTTTTTTTGTGTTCCCCAATGAGCGAGGGCAGTCGCTGTCGGTGGATGCGATTGAGAAAATCGTGAAACGTACAGCCGAAAAAGCGGGGTTACATATTAAAGTGCATCCGCATATGTTCAGGCACAGTTGCGGTTATTTTTTGGCAGAACAGAACCGTTCTACGCGAGATATTCAGAGTTACTTGGGGCATAAGCAGATTCAAAATACTGTGCGTTACACTGCGGAGAACCCCAGGCGATTTGAGCATTTTGATTGGCAGTGGGAACAGCCTTTTTGATGGGGTTTTCATCAACTAACATTATTGGCTAGCAGGGTAATCAACATGCTGGACATTTGGTTGGTTGATGCCGTGTAGGTTTTTGCATTTATACTCGCTCAATATCCATTTGGTAAAAGATAGCTCTTTCTTACTGCCACTACTTTTACAGAATACCAAGCATCTCATGAATGATAGCTTGGTATTCCATCCTAAAAATTAGAAGCTGTTATATGGGGTAAAAGTAGCGAAGAGAGAATTTGCCGCCACGCAATGGCTGAAAAGCATATCTAGAAAGCATTTCAGAAAAAAAAGCTAATTTACCTACCAAAACTGTTATGTTATTGGAGATACCAGTAAATTATTTGAATTCTTGTAACCTTTGATTAACTTCATTGATGTCGAAGGTATCTGGATTAAAGCTTTCACCTACCCACTCCATCCTCTCTTCGTATTCTGGATGTGACGGTGAAGTAATAATTTCCAGTAACTCTGCATAGCCCCAAGAACCACCACAATCTTCAGGAGGACAAGCACGCTTCCCAGTGATACATATGGGGTAGTTTGTATTAGGAGTTGATGGTAGTTCTTTTTCTACCAAAATTTCGTGTTCCCAGCTATCTCCAAAATCGTAAGTGTAAGAAAATTTGAACTTCTCACTCTTAACCACCTGACTTAGCTTTACAGTCTTTTCTGAACGCACATTAAACTCTCTTTGAGTTTGACCATAATCAATGCCAGCAATGGAAAATTGGTGCATATGATAGTTATCCCAGCCCATTACCTCTTGCACAATCAGATGTAGCTGTTCAAGCGTCGTCGAACTTAATACCTGTATCCTTCTCCAAATAGGGGGTCGAATGTTCTTGAGGGTGATTTTGAGTTGGTAAACGGTTTGATTACTTGCAGATTTTTTTGAAGCCATAGTTGCTTGCTCAAGATTAGATATCAAATTTGTCTGATTGTCCTTAGCTGCATTTGACGAAAGTCGATGTCGTTTGACAATATCTAAGACCGTTGTTTTCGATAGATGTAGCGAAGCAGCAATTTTGCGGTAGGAGTAACCAGTTTGCACCATCTGCAAAACTTTGGGGGCTAACTTGTCTGCTTTCACCCGTTGTCCCGGTTGCCTGCCAAATTTTTGACCTCGTGCTTTAGCCGCCGCCACCCCCGAACGCACTCTTTCTCGCACCAAATCCCGTTCAAATTCAGCCAAGGATGCCATTAAATGAGCAATTAGCCTGCCTTGTGGTGTATTCAAATCAAATTGCAATCCAGTTTGAGCAATTAAGGAAACACCCCAACTATGGAGTGACTGCAACGTCTCAATCAGGTCAATGGTGCTGCGTCCCCAACGGGTCATCTCCGTTACCAGAATGGCATCAATTTTATGACTTTGAGCTAACGCCATCACAACAGATCGCTCGGTACGGCTATTTTTAGTCCCAGAAATTGTTTCCTTCCAAACTCCAACCACTTGATAGCCACTCAAGGCCGCATACTCTACTAAGTCCCGTTCTTGTCGCTGACAGGACTGATCAGTTGTAGAAACTCGGCAATAAATGGCAACTCTTTGTACCAATTAAACCCTCTGGATTTTGTCGGTCTCAAACCCGTACTGCACTGTTCAATTTTAGTGTATCAAATAACTTATACTTTAGCTGATACGATAATTAGATAAACTTTTGTATCCTATGACTAGGGTGAGGAACGGTAAGGAGTGAAACGTCAATGGGATGCAGAAGAACTGGTAGAAAATTTTACGCTCCTGCCAACAGAAATGGCACTGCTGTCAAATAAAAGTGAGGAAAAATCGCTTGGGCTTTGCTGTGCTACTGAAATTCTTCCAGATGGAAGCAAAATTCCCCCGCACCAAACAGGAAGTTCCCAAACAGATTGTTTCTTACATTGCGAGACTTCTCTCCGTATCGCCAAAACAATATGGTGAATACTCGTTTCATGGACGCACTATTGAACGTCATCGCGCTGAAATCCGTGAATTCTTTGGTTTTCGAGAATTCAACCCACAAGACAAAACAGAACTGATTGCTTGGTTGTGCGAATTTGTCTTGGCATACGACCGTCAAGCCTCCTCATTAGAAGCAGCAGTGTATCAACGTTTACGGGAGTTAAAGTTAGAACCACCAATACCCGAAGCGGTAGAACGGCTGATTCGGTCTGCGGTCGTCACTACTGAAAAAGAATTCTGTGCTGGCATCTTCAACCAAATTGAATCAGAAACGCTGACCAAAATGGATGCCCTTCTCAATACTCAAGATGCTCTAGATGATGACCAGAGCCAATTTAAACAGTCGGTCTTCAATTTCCTCAAAACAGACCCCGGTCGTACCAGTCTCAAGAGTATCTTCAAAGAAGTCTCCAAACTTGAATGTATCCGGGATTTGGGACTACCGACCAAACTGTTTGCTAATGTTCCCCCCAAAATTATTACTCACTACCGTCGGCGGGCTAGCGCAGAAACACCCCGCGAACTGCGTCGTCATCCTGCGAAAATTCGCTACACATTAGTGGCAGCCTTCTGCTGGCAACGCAACCAAGAGATTACCGACAGTTTGGTGGAGTTGCTCATTCAAATTATCCACCGCATTTATGTTAATGCCGAACGGCGGGTGGATAAACAACTTATTGAGGAATTTAAACAGGTGGATGGTAAGCCACGCTTGTTATTTGAAATTGCTCAAGCTTCACTCGAACGTCCAGAAGAACCTGTTAAGGATGTTGTTTACCCAGTAGTTAGCCCGAAAACACTGCAAGCGGTAGTCAAAGAATATAAATCTAACAGTCCTACATATGAGGAAAAGGTTTACACAGTGATGCGTTCATCATATCTGCATCACTATCGGCGCATGGTTCCTCAACTGCTATCCACACTAGAGTTTCGCTCTAATAATGATATGCACCGCCCAGTAATTTCTGCTTTGTCATTGCTTAAAAGATACCAATCCAGCAATCAGCGATACTATGCAATCGGTGAGGAATTGTTCATCAATGGTGTTCTCTCCAAGGAGCAACGCCACCTGATTTTGGAACAGGACAAGGATGGGCAGGAACGGGTAAATCGGGTCAATTATGAAATATGCGTGCTACAGGCACTGCGAGATAAGCTGCGCTCCAAGGAAATTTGGGTAGTTGGGGCTAAACGCTACTGTAACCCAGAAGAAGACTTGCCCCAAGACTTTGAAGTACATCGAGAAACCTACTACTTGGCTTTAGGGCAACCATTAGATGCTCTCACTTTTATCAGCCAACTCCAGCAGGAAATGACTCAGGCTTTAACAATGCTGGATAAAGGAATGCCCAGCAATACTAAAGTCAAGATTCAAAAGAAGAAAAATGGCTGGATTAGCGTCTCTCCTCTAGAAGCACAGCCAGAACCACTCAATATCTTGCAACTTAAACGTGAGATAGAAAGACGCTGGCCCCTGACCAGTTTGCTGGATATGTTGAAAGAAGCCGACCTGCGGATTGGTTTTACTAATCATTTCAAGAATACGGGTGTGCGTTCTAACCTAGACCGAGAAACCCTACAACGACGATTGTTGTTGTGTTTGTATGGATTGGGTAGTAATACTGGACTCAAGCGTATGTGCGGAGGAATTAACAGTGACTTAGAGTATGATCTGCGTTATGTCAAAAAGCACTACATTCACCGAGAACACTTGCGTAATGCTATCGCAGAAGTTGTAAATGCTACTTTCAATGTTCGTAAGGTAGCAATTTGGGGAGAAGGTACGACAGCGTGTGCTAGTGATTCCAAAAAGTTTGGCTCGTGGGATCAAAATTTGATGACAGAATGGCATATCCGCTACGGAGGTCGGGGAGTGATGATCTATTGGCACGTTGAGAAAAAATCTGCCTGCATCTACTCTCAGCTTAAGACTTGTTCTTCTTCGGAAGTGGCAGCAATGATTGAGGGTCTTCTACGGCATTGCACTGATATGAAAGTAAAGAAAAACTATGTAGACACCCACGGTCAAAATGAAATTGCCTTTGGCTTTTGCCGTTTACTGGGCTTTGAGTTGATGCCTCGGATCAAGCGCATCGGCTCCCAAAAGTTATATCTACCAAGTGCTGGACAAAAACAAGATTTTCCTAATTTACAACTTGTACTGACTAAAGCGATTGATTGGGAACTGATTCGCCAGCAGTATGACCAGATGATTAAATATACTACTGCTTTACGTTTAGGAACGGCGGAAGCAGACACGATTTTGAAACGTTTTAGCCGTTCTTCTCCTCAACATCCAACACAAAAGGCACTTTCTGAGCTAGGTAGAGCAGTGAAAACTATATTTCTGTGTCACTACCTCAACTCTGAGGCTTTACGACGTGAGATTAATGAAGGGCTGAATGTGGTGGAAAACTGGAATAGTGCTAATGGTTTTATTTTTTACGGCAAAAACAGTGAAATTGCTACTAACCGCCTAGATGAACAAGAATTATCGGTTTTGTGCCTCCATTTGCTGCAAATCAGCCTTGTTTACATCAATACGCTGATGATTCAAAGGGTTTTAGCAGAAGCCACTTGGATGAAGCAGATGAGACAAGAAGATTTCCGGGCGTTATCACCGTTGATTTGGGTACATGTTAACCCTTACGGCACTTTTCGACTGGATATGAACGAGCGATTACAAATTGATGCTGCGTCTCCTTGATTTTTTTTTCTGAAACCTAATCTGGGTAAGATTTTCAGCCGTCGCGTGGCGGCAAATTCTCTCTTCGCTACTTTTACCCCTATATCTGGGAAATTAGTTCGGGCCAATTTTTATGAATATATTCACAAAGCTGGTCATAGCTTTTTTGCTTGAGATAGGGCAAGTTATAAGGATTAACTCCCTGACTTTTAGCATATTCTAGAATGATGGCAATGAGACGGTTACAAGCCTTCTCCTCACGTTCCGCCTTTGTTTGGCGGGACTCTGCTTCTGCTTTTTCTTTTGGGATCTGGGGACTAAACTGGATTACCTCTTTATACATAGTTGCAATTAAGCCTTCTAAGGCAAGCAACATGGATAGCAATGGCAGGATATCTGGTTGCAACTGATGCTCACTTGAGTTACCATTGTTTGGACTAATAGTCATAAAGTTTTTTCCTAGTTATTTTGATTGACGGTCTAAAGTCAGTGAGACAGACCGTTGATAGCTAACCAAGCTACAAAATTTTGAAAATTCTAAAAAGACGCTATCTGGATTGGTACTCCAGGTGGCGTTTTTTTTTATTGTTTTGCAGTCTAGCTTGAGATATGGTAGACAAATTTCTTAAAAATGTCAATGAAGCATGGTTATATTTCAGTAATTGCAGTATAGTTATATTGCAGTAAAGATCAAATCTATGTCTAATCCTGTTTTGCATCTCAAAGAGTTGGTGCAAATATATCAAGGAGTTACACTTAACCGTTATCAAGATGATCCGGGTTCACAAGAACGCATTATCAACTCGCGGAATCTTGAGCAAATATATATCGGCGGTGAATTAAGCACAGTTCAAATCAACGCATCCACTATCTCTAAGTACAAATTGCTGATTGATGATGTAGTTATTACAATTCGAGGAACTCCCCTTAAGGCATCAGTGGTAACTGATGAAGTACAAGGATGCTTACCAAATCAAAACTTAGCAGTTTTGCGTCCAAAAGTAGAAAATCTTGATCCAGTGTTTTTAGCTGTGTTGATGCGTTCAAAATGGTTGGAACAGCGTCTTGTCACCTTATACAGTCAATCTATCGGAACTCAGTTGTTAAAAATTTCCCAATTGCGCGACTTGGAAATACCATTACCTAATCTAATTACACAAAATAAATTAGCACAGCTTTTTTTAGCGACTGAACGTTATACCCAAAAGACGTTAGAGACACTAGAAGTACGGAATAGCTTGGCTCAATTAACTTTTTCGCAAATCTTAAAAGGAGAACAATGATAACTTTAAAACAATTGGAAGAAGAACTTTGGAGAGCAGCCAATATTTTACGTGCTGATTTTAGTCCATTTACTGACCATAAGAAATATTTACTGAGGCTCTTACTTTTGAAACATTTATCCGATGTTTTTGAAGAAGAGCTTGAGGCAATTGAACGGAAAACAGGTAATCGAGATTTGGCATTGAGTACACCACAATACTTCCGTGTATTTGTGCCTGAGCATTCTCGCTGGAGTTACTTGCAGCGTTTTAATCAATTTATTAGCACTGGACTTAATGTAGCGTCTAGAGAAATTGAATATAAAAACCCACATTTGGATAAAATTTTTACTAGTATTGATTTTGAAAGTGAATATAATTATTCTGTCCATGAGCAGCATGACAATATATTACGTCAATTAATTGAGCATTTCTCGCATCTCAATCTTGCATACGGCAACCTTGCTGAACCAGATATCTTAGGAAAAGCCTGTGAATACCTAATTGAGAAATTTGCAATTGATTCTGGAAAAAGCGGTGGAGAGTTTTATACCCCAAATAAAATAGCAGAATTGCTAGTTAATCTGTTGGAAGTAGAAAAGGGAATGAGAATTTGTGATCCTGTCTGCGGAGTTGGTGGTTTTCTGGTCGCATATTTCAATTATATAAAACAGACAGGATTAAATTTAAAAGATTTATCGTTCTATGGGCAAGATAAAAATTTAGAAACTTGGGCGATTGCTAAAATTAATTTGCTATTGCATGGCATCTTTGATTTTGATATCCGATTAGGAGACACAATCCGCGAACCACAGCTAATACAAGGCAAGGAATTAATGCTTTTTGATAGAGTAGTTGCTAACCCGCCGTTTAATCTTAATAATTGGGGTTATGAGAAACATGGCTTTGATCCTTATTATCGGTTTCGATATGGAGAGCCACCAAAAAGCAGTGGAGATTTTGCTTTTATTCAGCACATATTAGCTACATTAAAAAACACGGGTAAAGCAGCAGTAATAGTAGGTAATGGGACATTATTTCGCGGAGCAAAAGAAGGTTTAATTCGTGAAAGAATCATTCAACAAGACCTGATTGAAGCAGTTATTAGCCTTGCAAGCAATTTATTATATAATACTAGCATTCCTATTGTTATCTTAATTTTTAATCGAAATAAATCAGAAAACCGTAAAAATAAAGTCTTATTCATTGACGCTAGTAGCCAATACCAAAAGATTGGAAATCAAAATTATTTACAATCAGAACATATTACTCATATCGTGAGTTGCTATCAAGCTTTTACAGATAAAGAAGGGTATGCTAAGGTCGCGTCTCTTGAAGAGATAGCAGACAATGACTATATTCTTAACATCAACCGCTATGTGCTACCTCTCAAAACCGAAAAGGACAAAATTGATATTGAGGCAGAAATTATTAAGCTACGTGAATTAGAGGCTGCACGTACTAAAGCGGAGAATGAAATGAATGAATCCCTGCGTGAACTGGGAGTGAAATTATAAGTCAACTTGGTAGCTAGTGCGATCGCCCCGTCACGCCGCCCAATCCCTACACAGTAACTCTGCTTGTTGCACCATGTCATCGTCGCTTTCTCCTGCTTGTCTGGTGGATAACCATATTGACGCAGCAGACGTTTAACCAACCTACGCAGATGCCTTAACACTCTCTTTCACAGTCCAGTTAATGGTGACGTGGCGGCAGATTGTCCAAATCCTTTTATGTCTTGATTGAGACTGCAAATTCAGTAAAAACTTTGGCTTGCTCTAACACCAGTTCCATAGCTAGTGCCTCCATATCGGGAGGATAACCATATTGACGCAGCAGCCTTTTAACTGCAACTTTCATTCGGGAACGGACACTTTCTTTAAGATTCCAGTCAATAGAGGCATTTTTGCGAATCCGATCTACTAGAACGATCGCTAATTCTCGCAGTTTATCAACACCCATTACATCCTGTGCGCTTTGGTTTTGTGATAGTGCATCATAAAAGGCCAGTTCATAGGGTTCTAGTCCCAGTTCTTCACCCCTAGCGTTGGCAGCTTTGGTGTCTTTTGCTAGTTCCAGCAGTTCTTCTAAAATATCCGTAACGCTGATGACTTGGTTGCGATAGCGGCGCAGGGCATCTTCTAACATCTCAGAAAGTTTACGACTTTGGACAATATTTGTCCGACTGCGGGTTTTAACTTCATCCTTGAGTAGTTTTTGCAGCAGTTCTACCGCGAGGTTTTGGTGTTCCATGCCCCGCACTTCTGCCATAAATTCATCGGAGATGATGGAGATGTCAGGATTTTTAATACCAGCTTCATCAAAGATGTTAATTACTGCATCGGATACCAAGGCTTGATCTACGACTTGACGGATGGCAGTTTCGATGTCTTGGTTGCTGAGTCCACTACCATCACCGCCGCTTTCTAGTTTTCTGAGGCTGGCTTGGATGGCTTGGAAAAATGAGATTGTTTCTGATGCGGCGATCGCTTGGGGGTGGGGTACGGCGAGAGAATGGGCTTTAGATAGGGCGATAACTTCACTGAGAAATCTATCTTTGATGTTTGGTGCAGCTACATAGTTAGTGGCATTTTTGAGGATATTCAGTTTTTCGCCAGTGTCAGCATCAAAATAATGCTGATAGGTAAAGCCTGACATGATTTGCTCGACGATTTCCAATTTGGCTAGGAGTAGTCCCACTGCCACATCTTGATTGAGGGTGAGGTCGCCTTTACCGCCACTTTGAGAATAGAAGGATAGGGCTTTTTTAAGTTCGGTGGCTAGTCCCAGATAATCCACAATCAAACCGCCTGTTTTTTCAAAATAGACGCGGTTAATCCGGGCGATCGCTTGCATTAAATTATGACTTTTAAGCGGTTTATCAATATACATGGTGTGCAAACAGGGGGCATCAAAGCCTGTGAGCCACATATCACAGACTATGGCTAATTCCAGGGAGTTTTCGGGGTCTTTGAGGCGTTGGGCGAGGTTTTGACGTTGGGCTTTGCTGGTGTGATGTTTAACTAAATTACCTGCATCGGCGGCGGAGGTAGTAATTACGACTTTGATTTTCCCTAAGTTAAGATCCTCACTGTGCCAATCAGGGCGGAGTTGAATTATGGCATCGTAGAGATTAACGGCGATTTGGCGGCTCATGGTGACAATCATGGCTTTGCCTTTGTTTACCTGTTGCCGTGCCTCGAAGTGAGTCACAATATCTTGGGCAATCTGTTTTATTCTTTTTGTAGAACCGACAATCGCCTCAAGTTGGGTTTGTTTAGCTTTCGCTTTTTGGGTGATGCTCAGTTCTTCAAAGCTGAGGTCTTCGTCTAGTTCTTCTAGAAGTTGTCTACCTGCTGCGTCCAAATCAACTTGTACTAAGCGGCTTTCGTAATAAATCGGCACGGTTGCCCCATCTTTGACGGCTTGGGAGATGTCGTAGATGTCGATATATTCACCAAAAATGGCGGGGGTGTTTTTGTCGCTTTGTTCTACGGGTGTACCTGTGAAGCCGACAAAGGTAGCATTGGGTAAGGCTTGTCTAATATATTTGGCAAAGCCGTATTTGGTGCGTTTACCAATCACGTTGCCTTCGGCATCAAGGACATTAACTTGTTTAGCTGTGAAACCGTATTGGCTGCGGTGGGCTTCATCAGCCAGGACAATGATATTAGGGCGAGGGCTGATTTGGGGATAGAGGGTTTCGCCATCAGCCGGGGAAAATTTCTGGACGGTGGTAAAAATGATACCGCCTGAGTTGGTGTTGAGTAGTTGGCGGACTTGTTCTCTATCTCCTGCTTGTTGGGGGTCTTGTCTGAGGAGTTGCTGACAACCTGCGAAGGTATCAAATAGTTGATCATCTAAGTCATTGCGATCTGTCAACATGACGATGGTGGGGTTCTGGAGGTTTTCGTTTAAAACCAGTTTCCCTGCCAGAAATACCATTGAAAGGGATTTACCGCTTCCTTGGGTATGCCAAAGTACACCGCCTTTACGTGCGCCTGCTTGGGATGAGGCATTAATGATAGATTCAACGGCTTTATTAACGGCGTAATATTGATGATATGCGGCGATTTTTTTAATGGTGGTAATGCTAACTATGCCTGTTTTCAGGTCTTCGGTTTTGGACTTTTCAAATACAGTGAAGTGACGAATTAAATCTAGTAAGGTTTGCTTGTTGAGTAGCCCGTTAGTTAAAATTTCTAGTTCGTTAATCTGGTTTTCGCCTGTGGGGTTTTTCCATGTAGAGAAGCGGTTAAACCCAGCCGTTAGTGAACCAGCACGGGCGGATAGTCCATCTGAAATTACTAATAGGGCATTGTAGGTAAATAGGCTAGGGATTCTGCGTTTATAGGTTTGGAGTTGGTTATAGGCGGCGTTAAGGTTGGCTTTTTCATTGGCGGCGTTTTTTAGTTCGATGACGACGAGGGGTAAGCCGTTAATGAACAGGACAATATCGGGGCGGTGGTTATGGTTGTCTTCAATGACTGTAAATTGGTTGACGGCGAGAAATTCGTTATTTTCGGGGTGTTCCCAGTCAATTAATTTAACAGGTTCGCCTCTGGTTTCGCCGTTTTTTTGATATTCAACGGTGATGCCTTCTGTGAGGTATTTATGGAATATTTCGTTGTTGTTGAGTAGGTCGGAACTAGCAATATTAAATATTTCCCGTTGTGCCTGATATTGGGCATCATGGGGAATGGTGGGGTTAATTCTTGATATTGCTTGTGGGAGTCTATGTTTTAAAATTACTTCACCGAAGCTTTCTCGCTCTTGCTTGATGCCTTCTGGTTGGATGTCGTAGCCGTTGCTGTAGCTATAACCAAGGGTTTGCAAGAGTTGGAGTTGGTATTGTTCGATTTCGTCTTCGGTGAGGGTAGATTTCATACATCCCAAGGGTTAACTATCTTAATTTGGCAGTCTGCGAAGTCATCAACATTTCGAGTGGCGATTTCTGCGTTATTCGCCAGACAAATAGCAGCAATTTGAGCATCAGCTTGAGAAATAGGCTTACCAATTTTCTTTCTATTTGCGGCGATTTCGGCAAAACATACAGCCGCTTTTTGCTCAAAGGCGAGAATCTGTCCTACAAATTCCTCAATAAACATAGCTTGAGCAGTTTCCCTTAAGGCTTGGCTACGTTTACCATCGGGTAAAATGGCGATGCCATAAAGAATTTCGGCTTGGGTAATGCTGGTTATAAATAAGTTTTCTCTTGGCTGTGTAGCAACCCAATTTTTTACCTTCCTTGAGCCTTGGGGCTTCATAAGTTCTGATAATACGTTGGTATCGAGAACTGTTTTCATGTTTCGGAGGCATCAAAACTAGGGGCTGTTCTCATGGGTTCTCTGGTGATTTCGGGTAGTTCAAAATCACCGAGGTTTGCAAAGCGTTTTTCTATGGCTGCGGCAAGGTTAATTTTAGGTGATAGTTCTGGGGCTAATACACTTTGAAGTATGGCTTTGATTTCGGCTTCGATGGTGTGTCCGTGTTGGGCGGCACGTTGTTCTAAAAGTTTAGTTATATCTGGTTCTAGCTGGTGAATGGTGATATTAGACATAGCAATTTGGTAAATGAGTTATTTGATTAATTATAATTTCATTTTTATATGATGTCTTCGGTGAGAGATTTCATAGGTTATTCCTTGACGCGGAGTTGACCACTCATTAGTTTAGGTAATAAAGTATCACGGGTTTTAGTTAGGGTTTCGATTTGCATCTGATGAGATTCTTTCTTAGAGAAAATAGGTACTACCACGTTAGAAAAAAGATTTTTAATTCTTTGTTCTGGAATAGTAATAGGTGAATCGCTTAATACTCCTAAACTAAGATTTGCTTGCACTGCTTGAACAATACGACTTGAAAGATAGTGTTTATAAGTGATTGATGCAAAATAACAAAGTAAGTATTCAGGATCGATTTTTTTAAAATCTGGTCTAATAAGTGCTACGGCTTGATTTGTATTAGCAGGTAAGCTTGAAGATGTAACCATTGCATAACGTCCAATTGTTCCTGCAATGGTGTATAAAATGTCTTTTTCTTGCACTATAGAACGCTTTAACATTATATTTGTCTCTTCGTCTATATAAGCAAATTTTGATTTAACAAGAGTATGGCTTTCTGAGATAGACTCAGCTTTAATAAAATTAATTCCACTATCAACAAAATCTTTCTTAAAAGTTGTTGGTGTTGTGCCTTTAGTTATTGTTTGTGTTAAGTCTCCCAATTTCTCAACGCGCCAACCTTCGGGAATCTTGCCTAACTCTGAGGGAATCATCGCCCCACCAGATGATTTATAGGGCTTACCGTCTGCGTTGGGGAACTCGAAATCTATAAACCAATGCTTAAATAGAGTTTGTGCGATCGCCTCTAAAGTCTCATTCTGCCGCCTCAGATTTTCGATTTTGGCATCCAGATTCCCTAAAGTATCTCCAATTTCTTTTTGAATCTTTAATGATGGTAAATCAGGTAATTGTAGATTTCTAATATCTGACATATTTAAATGTTCGACAGTAGAACCTGAAGCCCTAACTTTCATTTTGTGTTGTATCTCACGAGAGAGCAGAAGATACAAAAGGTAAAATGGATAAACTTTTTGCTTATTTGGTCTAATTAAAACAGTTCTCTGTCCTAAACAAACACGCTGTCCTTTGGGTACAATTCCCACCTGTCCAACAGGTGCTTCTCTCGCTAATATTATGTCGTATGCTCTAGGCTCTAATCTTTGTGTCCATTTTTGATATGTTTCCTCTGATACTTTATTTGAACCTTTAAAATCAAGAAATCCGTTTTTTATATCTGTTGTTCTTATAGATGGGATTCCTTCATTTTGAATAGGTGCTGTTTTATGCTCACAATCAACGATGTCAAGACAAATATTATTTAATACTTCCATAATTGAAAATAAAACTTTATTAACTATTCCTAAATACCTAAAAAAACTTAGATTCACCCATCATTTACCTCTAAAAGCCGCCTTAATTCCTGTTTCAAAACCTCCGTATCTGGCAAATAGAACTGATATATCGACACCAAAAGCTGCTTAGAAATATTAGCCACTCAACCAAAATCAAAATACCAGACAGTGTTTGGCATTTTTAGTAAATTCATACAGCAACTTCCCAATCCTCATATTGCAACCCTTCTATTCGGCTAAACTCTCCCACATTATGAGTTACCAACACCAAGCTATTAGCAAGAGCAATTGAAGCAATTTGTAAATCATAAACTCCAATTGGTGTTCCTTTTTTATTCAATTCAGAACGAATATAACCACAAATATCTGCTGCTTGACCATCAAAAGGTAAGCTAACAAATTCATCAAAAAATATCTTTAATGTTGCCAGATTTTTGTCTCTATTAGAACTTTTATAAGCTCCGTAATAAAGCTCAAATTTTACAATATCGCACAGAAAAACCTCATCTGGTGGCAGTGAATTTAAGCGATAAAAAACTGGATTATTACTGGAATTAAGATACCGAATACAGGCATTAGTATCTAACAAATAACTCATAATAGCGGCTCTCGTTCCTGTGCTTCTGGCTGAGGCTCTCTAACTAACAATTCCCCTTGCCAACCACCACAAGTATGCTCAAAGAAACCAGGCGACCAGTCCCTACTTTTAGATGTAATTATCGGTGTATTTTCCGTTACATCCTCAAGAATAGATGTGATTTCTTCTTCCAAAGTCCGTTGATGACTCTGAGCCAGACGTTTTAGTTTTTCTATAACAATGGGATTAAGCTGTTTCAAAATAACTTGAGTCATATTCATCTCCTTAAAAATCAACCAACTCATCACTAACAATAAATCCCACCTTTAACAATTGCTTTTTAATCTCCTCATCCAACAATTGCCCCTCTCGCATTTGCTCACCTAATGCCATTGTAAGCTCACTCATTTTCTCCTCAAAGCTCACCCCATCCTCAATTTCATCAGGAATACCCACATAACGCCCTGGTGTCAACACAAAATTATGCTTCTCAATTTCAGCGATTGATGCAGACTTACAAAAGCCCTTGATATCGCGGTAACTCCCCCCCGACTTCTTCCACTCATGGTAAGTATCAGCAATCTTGCTAATCTCAATTTCCGTGAAAGCCCTACTACTGCGATTTACCATATAACCCAACTCTGAGGCATCAATAAACAATACCTCACCGTGTCTATCCCTGTTTTTATTCCCGTTTTTATACCGACTAAGAAACCACAAACAAGCAGGAATACCCGTATTGTAAAAAAGTTGGGTAGGCAACATCACAATACAATCCACCAAATCTTTCTGCACTAAAGCCTTACGAATATCTCCCTCACCGCTTGTATTTGACGACAGCGAACCATTCGACAAGACAAAACCCGCCGAACCTGTTGGTGCTAAGTGGTAAATGAAATGCGATACCCAAGCAAAATTGGCATTCCCAACTGGAGGTACAAGGTCATTAGCCAGCCAGCGTCCATCATTTCGCAATAACTCGCCGCCCCAATCACTATCATTAAAAGGAGGATTAGCAATGACAAAATCCGCTTTTAAGTCTTTGTGAGCATCATTGAGAAACGAACCTTCAGGATTCCACTTTATATTTGAGCCGTCAATCCCCCTAATCGCCAAATTCATCCGGCACAATTTATAAGTTGTCTCGTTGCTCTCCTGCCCATAAATTGAGATATCATCCAAACGCCCTTGGTGATTTTTGACAAACTTCTCACTCTGGACAAACATCCCCCCTGAACCACAGCAAGGGTCAAATACACGCCCATTGTAGGGTTCTAGCATCTCAACTAAAAGTTTAACAATGCTTTCAGGTGTATAGAACTGTCCACCTTTCTTGCCTTCAGCTAGAGCAAATTGTCCCAAAAAGTATTCATAGACTCGCCCTAAAACATCCTGTGCCTGTGCCTCAGCATCCCCTAACGTAATTGATCCAATTAAGTCAATTAATCCACCCAAAGATTTCTGGTCTAATTTCTGCTGTCCATACACCTTGGGTAAAATCCCTTTTAACCGTTTGGCGTTTTCCTGCTCGATTGCTTCCATAGCCAAATCAACAGTTTTACCAATGTCGGGTTGCTTCGCCTGTCCTTGAAGATATGTCCACCGCGCCTCAACTGGTACAAAAAACACATTCTCGGCTGAATACTCATCCCTATCCTCTGGATTTGCCCCTGCGTAATCCCCCTCACCCGCCAGCAACTTTTGATGCAACTCCTCAAAGGCATCAGAGATATATTTCAGAAAAATTAAACCTAAAACAATATGCTTATACTCAGCAGCATCAATATTTTTTCGCAGCTTATCCGCCGCTTTCCATAATTTCTGCTCAAATGACTCTGAGTTATTCTGCTTTGCTGCTTTTTCTGCCATCTTACCCTTAATCTTTAGAAATAAATCTCAACTTTTTTAACTTAACCTGTCGATTTAGTTTTTTTATAGGCGATGGCGTTGACCCAGGCGATCGCTACTATATCTTCCATTGCCCTGTTTTACCGATTCAGCTTAGTTTCTGGCACTAATGCTTTGTCAGTATACCTTGTGTTGAAAACCGTAACTAACGATTTCGTTACAGTACGAAAGCAAGAAATCGTTATTTCGTTATTTCGCTAAAGAACGAAAGCAATACTAACCCTGATTCTCTGTCCAATACTTAAAAATACGCTGCAAGAGTTCAACCTGGGTACAACCGTAAGTAGCGGCTGCAATTTTGAAATCCTTTTTAAATTCGGCACTGACTTTAAAATTCAAGTTAACCGTTTCGCCCGGATCAGGTTTCTCCAAGTTTGACTTCGTTTCATCAATGGCTGGCGGTTCGCCTTTATTGGTTTTACTTGCTTTACGTGGTGGCGGGGGTGGTTTAGTTGCCATGTTATTCCTCGTTTAATAAATCAATGATGCCTTGCACGACTTCTTCTGCCCGTTGCCTGAGAGTGGGAAAGCTTACCTCAGAGACAGCACGACCATTATCAGAAGCCTGTCGGTAAGCTGTCTTCTCAGGAATTGAACCTGCTACTGTGGCATAACCAGCTTTATGAATATACGAACGTGCTTCTTCAATTTCATTCTCGCGATCGCCAACGCGACATAAAACAAAAACAATCTTTTCGACACCTATTTTGGACTTCACCAACTCATGCGCCAACAGTACCGATGGCTTGAGGTCATCCAGCGATAGCCCAGTGGGTAACACAAGTAAGTCACTTGCACGGGCAATCTCTAATGTCCCTTGCATGGAGTGGGGTGGCCCATCCATAACCATAAGGTCGTAAACATCGGCGTGTTTCAAAGCTTGAGCTACAGTGCGGAATTGTTCCACTGCTATCTCCGGCTGGATACCATTTAGTTCCCGACGCTGTTTCCAATCGGTACTTGTACCCTGTGAAATATCTAGGTCGGCAATTTTTACATCCCAACCAGCAGCTGCATATTCACGAGCAATGAGCCGAGCTATTGTACTTTTCGAGACTCCGCCCTTTTGCGAAATTACACCCACCAATAAGGCCATCTTGATTTCGTCCTTTCGCCCTATAGCGAATTAGTTATATCTTGTTTTCGTCCTCAAGTAAATAGCGATTTCGTTAAAGCAAGAAAAAACGATGTAAAGAATTAGCGATTTCGTTATTTCGCTAAATATACTTATTCCAGATTTGAAGGCTTGCTCATTCCCTAGATATTGAAGACGGAATCCTTGAGGGAGACAGTAGCTTAGAATTTTAACAGTGTGGGCAATAATACCCCGCCTCTAGCTTTTCTCGACTATATTCACTGAAGGCAACATAGTCGGTAAATAAGTAATGACTGCCGATAATTGCTTGGCACTTACGACAGGTATTAACTACATATTCTTCTCCTGCCGTTTTGCTGTAGCGTTTAGCGAGAAACGCACCATGCTGGTTAGCTAGTTGAATGTCAGATGCAGAAAAATCACCTTCGTATCCTGCATCGCCCCTCAAAGCCGCAACTTTCATTGGCGAATTACACTTCCAACACTTGCCGTTAATGATGAGCATATATTTTTTGGGCATGTGCATACCGCATTCGGGGCATTTGGGATTGAGGCACAAATCTACAGCATCCGGCTGCAAAATGGGATTGTTTAGGCGGTAAATGTCTTGGTCTGATTTTAGAACGTAAGAAACGAGCGCAATTCGATTCTGCTTGTAATATTCCAGTGTTGTGCGGCTGGGGGCATGGGTGACAATTACTTCAATGCAGGCAATTATCTTGCCCGAAGAATCTAGTAAAGCAATATCTGGCCTACAAATACCTAAATCATATTCAAGTTCTACCTGAGTGGCTTTTTTTAATAGATTCCCACTATGGCTACCACCGCTACAGTATTTGCACTTCCATCGAATTTCTAAAGGCTGCTTGCGATTAATATGAGCTTGAATTGATTGATGCAATAAAACTTTAAAACCATAGTGCAAAGCTGTTTCTGGTTTGCAATTGGAACTTAGTGACTTGTGTGTAAAGTGAGGACGCTTCTTTGTTCCCTTATGGAGAATTAAGGTCTGGTCACAAACCAAGCACAAATAATTCTCATTCTTCTCAGCATCGACAGCTTTTACTAGCTCCCCAGAATCGGTTTTAGCAATGGAATAAAGAATCTCTTTACCTATAGCAAACACCTCCTGTTTTCAATGTTTACAAAAGTATCCCATGTCTGTAATGCACTTTTCAACTAAGGTGATCTCCTGTTCTGCGTAGATGGGTAGCCGCCGAGATACCCATGAATATCCAGAGGTTTATTCACTGACTTGATATTCCCGCCTATTCCGAAACTTCGGAATAAAACTACAACCCCCCTCACCGCCAGGGTTTTGGGGATTATGTTTATGGGTTAGATGTCAATCCAAATTTGAGCAAAACGTTCAGCCGTCCATCCAACTATATCTGACACCTGCCCATCACCAATTTCTACGATTCGCTTAGTGCCATCGCTACTCGATACTACATCCACAGAGAAAAACTGGCTCTCAATCCGCTTGGCGCACTCAAAAACAATCTCTGGAATTTCTTCATCTGGTGAAGAAGCAAAAGGTTTACCAGATAAGACAAAGTAACGCTTCTCAGTTTCTTTTACAAAATCTTCAATCCGCCGCACACAAATACCTCCTTCAATCGTGCCTCGAAATTTTTGCATCTCGGCAACTACTGTTTTGATTTGCGAAGGTTGATTAATTATAGAACCAACTGAGGTTTTGAGAGATTTTACATAATCTTTGATAAAAAACCCATTCCACCCAAGTTGGTTCAACTGGTTCTCTAAATCATCATCGACGGAATAAAATTTAGTCTCTGGAGTTAAATCAGTAATCAGGGAATACCAGTTTGGCAGATAGTGTGTAGCTAGATACTCATCTTTAGAAGTCAAAACACTTGCCCCTGTACTTTCTACGACACTAACTAATAACTCATAATCTCTGGGCGAAAGCATCCAACCCCGATAGACCACTTTTGAACCAACAGTGGGAGATGGAATAATCTTTGATGAACCAGATGCCAACGATTCCAAAGAAATAACTCCAGTTGCAAAACCAGCATTTTGCATACAAGCAACTTCCTCCAAGTACGCTGGATCTGCTTTTTTAGGATTGAAGTAATCACTAGGAAAAAGAAATCTCACAATCCCTCAAACAAATATATTTAACTACTAATTATATTAATGTTTAAGTATATTTACTTGAAAAGTATGCAGTTTGAATACTGAAGATATATTCAAATCTAGTCAACTGATTGCAGATTGCCAATTGTAGATTGCAGATTGACTACATCCACTCTTAGATATAGCTTGAGGATTTGAGATTGTAGATTTTAGATTTATTCCGCCCACAAGGAGCGGGGCTTGTACCAAAAACAATCTCCAATCTCCAATCTCCAATCTTCTCGGTCAAGTATCGTCTGTTCTTGGAGTGAGAATCAATTGATTGAATTTATCAGAATGCTAGAAGTGCAGCAGCAGTAAGCATAAGCAGCAGAACACCTATTCCGAAGTTTCGGAATAAGACTACAATCCCCCTCACCGCCAGGGTTTTCGGGATTATGTTTATAACATTCCTTCTTCTGCACCCCGGCGATCGCTACAACTACAAGTCCCGCCGACGGGACAGATTTAGTTGTTAAAACTCTGCATCTTCAATCCTTACCACCTTGCCTTTAGAATCTTTCACCAAATGACAACCATTTTCCTGCGCCCAGGCGATCGCTATTCGTTTTGGTGGAACTTCTCAATCTCTGATGACTGTAGTAGCACTTGTTCCCCTCGCTTTTTACCTTGAATAAATTGACACTCTACATAGTTACCTTTTAGTCCAATTACCTGTAGTACATGGCCTTTTTGGGGATGTAGTTTATGGCAAATTCTTACTTTCTCCCCAATCTGGAAATTTGTAACCGGTTCTAAAGGTGTAACTGCCCGTGCTGATTTTTCGGTTACACCCTCAAACCCTTGATTTATCAATACATCTGGAGTTTCTGTAACCGTGTAACCACTGTAACCGGAATTTTCATGCGAATTAGATGTAAGTCCCTGAGTGTTGTTATCTGATTCTGCAATTTCTTTTTTTTCTTTTAATTCATTTTTTACGGTTACACGGTTACAATCACTATTTTTAGAGGGTGAAATGCTTGCTATATCTAGATTTGCGGCTGTAACCGAACTCTGGTTACACTCAGTTACAGCAGTTACAGATTCTTCTAATTCCCCAAACAAGTGGGCAGGGATTAACCAAGCTTTTCTCGTTTGTGTCTCTGGTCTATCTGGTATGATTACGTCACCTTCAGAGTTAAATCTAGTAGTTAATACTGCACGACGATAAGCCAAAACCTGGTCGCGGTCTTGGGAAAATCTAAAGGGGTAATCAATTTTACCGCCTGCTTTCGTGACTAATGATTTTAGAGAACATGCGTTGTAAGTTGCAGGTCTAAAGCGTTGGTCTACAAGCTTCCAAACGTCGTGGGCGTAAATTGCATAAAACTTTTGCCCGTTACGTTCCACTTGGCGATTCAAGTTCCAATCACCTACTAGAGACTCTGCCTCCAAAGCCATAACTTTGTCTATAAAGTCTAATAATGAGTCACCAGAGGTATCGACATCATTTTCTGATTTACAACAATTATCAATTACCCACTGTTTTATATCCTCATCTCCGTCTGTTAACTCAACCAATTTTTGTGCATACCAAGTAACAATAGATAGGCCTTGAGCAATTCGGGCATGGGCGTGCGGTAAATATTGCAACAACTCCGACTCAAGTTTGCTAATTTCATTTCTAGGATATCCAAGTGATATCAACTGCCGGAATGCACCTGATGCTTCTGCCTGTGCTGCTTTTAATTCTTGAAATGCTGTTTTGTCACCTCCGTTGGCTCGCGTAAAAGCCACACGAACAAATCGAGTGTAGGTTGCAGCTTGCTCACCACCGAAGACATGATTACTCGTTATCCCCATTGGAGAGTGGGGAGTTTGTTCATTTCCTCGTACTTTTCGTGGCTTCCAGTTATACCAGGATTTAGCTAACTCCTCATTGTCTGGATTTCGGTCAGGGTCATCCCAGAAAAATGGCAGTGAACCCGTGCGTGACCCATGTTCATACAAGGCAGAGACACTAGCACGAGCTAACATGGCGGATTGCCCCCAGTTTTTACCAACAAGGCTAAGTGCTGTCTCCGCCGCGATAGTTTTGCAGCTTCCCGGCTCTCCGTGAGCATTGAATAAAGGAAAGCTGCTTTCTTGCGAAAAAATTTCTTGTGAATGAAGTCCCGCAACAGTCCAGCCCATCATTAATAGGACTTGATGAATATTTTGTTGTCCAAAAAACCTCCGAGATGCGTCTACAAGCTGCTTTAATGATTGGGGATTTTCTTCGGCTAACACTGGGCAGGGGATGAAGTCATCTTTGCCTAGTGATGGGTTGAAAACCCACAATGATTCATTTTCATTGGTGACTTCACTATTTGGTTTGTACTGGCGATCTCCAAATATCCAACAACCATCTTCCTGCTGCCCGTAACGTTCAATCCGCCTAAATAGCTTGCCTTCCCTAGTAGTGCGGTATTCATGCAGTCGAGTGTGGATTAAGGCGTTGAGTTGATTTTTATTGAGATTGCAGACTATGCCAGTTCCTAATTCTCGTTTAAGGGCATCAACAAAACCATCCACTTTGGTGTAGTTAGTGGAATTTACAATCACGCGATACTGACGATTTTCAAAACTCCGCTTAATTTGTAAAACTAAACCACCGCCATTAGAGTCCTCAATTTCGCGCTCTACTTGGAAATCAAAATTACAGGCAGGCTCAAAATATCGATTTCCAGAGGCATTCTTTTTCCAAAAACCAATCTCACCTTTGTAAGACTGTGGTGAATTCCATGCTTGTCGCTGCCAACGCCATTGAGATTCTTGTTCCTCGTCATCGATAGCGGCTTCAATGGCCAACTCAAGCCTTCGGTACATTTCTTCTTGAGAAATGCCCGACTGCTGGCAATGTAAAATCCAATCTTTAGCGTCTCCTTTTTCTGGCATTTGTGGCCATAGTGACAACGGATTGATTCTAACTGCTGTAATCCTTTTTGAGTTACAAGATTTTAATAAGTTTTCGGCACTCTTCCTTCCTGGCTCGTCATTATCACCCCAGATAATTAGTAAAAACTGAGATTCTGATTGAGAGTCTGACTGGGATTCTGACTGAGATTCTGCCTGGGATTCTGACTGAGATTCTGGCTTAGATTCGGATTCAATATCCAGCACAATTTCAGCTAAGTTGTCCGCTATCTTTGGTAATCCGCCTTCACCACCCTGGTTACAAGTTGCTGTTAACCCAATTGACCGGATAGATTCGACGGCTTGCTCTCCGGCAACAGCAAACAAGATTCCTTGATTTCTAAGGACTTGTTTTACTTCGTCTTCGCGGTAAATTGGCCAAGGATTATTCCCTTTTTCACAAACCCACCTGCCATCATCAGTTTTGAACCACGGACGGATTTGTTTAGACTGATTGCGATAAACTGTGCGCCTGTCAGTCCATTGCTTGCGTACTACCTTCTGAATTGGGGAGTATTCATATTCAATGAATTGTTCTTTTGCGCCTGTGTGTGGGTCGAAAAGTACAATCTCAGCGATGTCTGACAACGGTACTAAAACCGAGCCGCCAAGACTTTCATTCCAGCGTCTAAGCTCAACTCCCAAAGAAACGTTTTTACCTAAACCTAGATTTTTACCAGACGCAATTTTCTCAACTACATATAAAGTTTCTTTTCCACCGGGACAACCTGGGTTGAGTCTGACAGTGTGACCTTTTGCAACTTCCTTTACAGCAATTTCAATATCCTGCCATTGGGGAATGTCTGTTTTTGGTTCTGGTTGGAGAGTAATAATGGCAGGGTACTTTTTACTGTTTCGCTTCTTGCGACTGTAGCCCTGTTTGATGAAAATTGGCCGCCCATCTTTAGCTTTACTAAAATGCTCCCACCCTTCTGGGGGGTCGTTTGGATTTGTCCAATGACAGACTGCTTTATAAATTTCTTGGTTGTTTTGGTCTTTGATTAACCAGCAATAATGCTCCTTCCCACACAAAGGACACGGTTCGCTAGTTGATGCTTGAACACAGTTCTCTTCATGAAAATTATCGTTAGAAGTTAAATCTGGCGAATTAACAATTTTTTCTGAAATTTTTGCAGTCATGTTGTCCTCCATTATTGTTTTGAGGAGGATGCTGCCGCTATTTGTTTTATTACACCCGTGTTCCTTGACAGTAAATAATTATCTTGCGATTACAACTTTTACATCGCACCGGGAACCAGGGTACTATAGTTGTAGATATTAGAAATCTAAAAAATGATTGGGACGGGTGTCCTCGCTGAGACGTGGTAAAACTTTTTAGCGACGGCATACCTCCTTTTTTTTATCTTTTTGACAAATTGAACTTAGATGGCCACCGAAGACTTGGTAGCCTCTGACAAGTAAGAGAGTATTGCTTCCCTAGCAAGCACGGTTTTGGGAGCTTGCATTTTGGTTGCTACTTCAACCAAATGTGAGTAGTCCGTTTTTGTTAGCCGAATTGAGATAAACCGATTTAATTCCTCAGTTCCTTTGGGCATGGCAACTTCAAAATCCTTTTAAGCTCATGTGTCACACGTTACACCCAAAATTCCTTGATGTGCAATAGGCTGCAAAATATAGACTGTAAGGAGATGGGTGGAAATTTCTTTGCCCTACTTAGGGAGCGCAATTTTATTTTCAGCGTTTGTTAAATTTTTATAAATTTAACTTCTCACCCCTTACTTGCTTTGTCTACAGCATTAATCACTAAAACTTATTTCCATATCCCAAATACCAACTCGTTGAGGAAGTTGCAGTAATTTTTTGCTATCTCAATTGAGTTCTTATTCAGCCTCCTTGTTTTTTTTATCAGATGAGGAAGATTTTTTAACCTGTGGAGTAGGCAGGTCTACAGCATTCTTTGCCAGCCACTCCTCAATTAGTTCTGCTGCAATATCTGACATATTCAGCCCTTTGAGAAAACAGGTTGTCTTGAATTTGTCTTTTGTTTCTGGTGATAGGTAGACCCTAATAGACGCTTCTCCTTGTGCCACGTTACCCCATTACTGATGAACTTATCCATCAGTTTATTGGTGGAGTGGCACATTAAAATAAATTGTGCATTGATTGACTAATGCACTGATGCACTGATATCTTACCATTAATAGCCTAAGAAAGCCCAAAAACAAAGGGTAAAGGAATGCCTTAGCAGTTTTTGGGTAATAGAGCTTTGTTGTCTCAAAAATCCTTGAAACCGAGGATGAGAAAGGATTTCAAGAAAATTGTAAATTTTTGTGGAGGGCTTCAAAATGCTCATAAGTCAGCCGACCCTGGCTGAAACCGCCCAAAATGTTCCGGTATTACCCGCAGGTATCGACACTGGGGCTGGTTTGGTGAAGATGGCGATCGCCGGGACAAGAGTTCGTATCCCGTCCAAAGTCGTAGAAATTTTTGAATTGCAGGACGACTTACAATCCCCAGACGGGGGGTACTTTTTTTATCAAGATGGCGATCGCGCAGACCTCATTGGCAAGCAGTTTTTAGTCGGTTCGTTAGCGGCATGGAAAGCCCCAACAAGCCACATAAAACTTAGTGACAACCCGGCACTAAAAATGGACTATGCCTTGCACACCTTGCTGGGTGGACTGGCTACCCTACCTTATCGCCAAGAATGGAATTTGCATTTGGTGTTGAGCATCCATAATGCCAAACTTTTTAAGGAATCGTTGCCCAGTAAAGTTAACGGTTGCCACGTTGTTGGTTTTGGCAGTAAAACTAGCCCGGCATCTCTGGTTAACCTGAATGTATCTCTAGTCGTGCCGGAGGGGGCTGGTAGCTACAGCTATTGCGTCGCTGCCAAACCCGAACCGCTAATCGACAGAACCGCCCAAGCGATCGCCATCGACTTCGGCACATCTACTATCATCCCCACTGTCTTCGCCCCCGGTGGTGCAATCATTCACCGTCAGGTTTTGGAGGTCGGCGGTTGCATCGACTTCTTGGATGCAATTGCTTCTGACTCCGAATTAGTCGAATTTTTGGGCAGTGGCAAGGTGGGCAACATCGAAACCATTCGCCAGGGCATAGAAAATGGCAGCTTCCAATATGGCACACGTCCTTTCAACTTTCGCAGCATTTACGCTCGTCACCTCACACCCTGGCTTAAAGACCGTCTGCGCCTAGCCTTTAAAGAAATTGCCGAGTGGAGAGATGTTGCTCAAAGCTTTGTCGCCTGGGGTGGTGGTGTAGAGATGCCCGGAGTTTCAAAAACGCTCCAATCTCAGGGTATTACTCCAGTGCCAGAAGGCTGCTGGGCGAATGCTTTGGGATTAGAAAGAATTGCAACTGGAAGACTAGCACGGGGTAAATAATTATGGCTGAAAATCGACGGGTTAGGCTAGAACCTCACATTGAAGAATATTTGCAGTCTCACGCGACCAGAGTCTTGGGTAAATCACCCGAAAAAATCTCAGGCGCGGAGTTAACGACAATCGCAAATTCGTTGCTCTATGAGCATAAATTAGCTTACGGATTTGTTGAAAAAATTCCGTTGATGAAAGTATTCAATTGCTTCGCAAATTTAGTCTCCAACAGCACAACAATTTCACCTTCAACCCCAGCATCGTTGCCTAAAAAGGAAGCAGAAAATTTTGATTTCGATGCAGACCTGGGGGATTTGTTTGAGGAAGCTGCGTGAATGTAAATGTACCAAATTTATATAAAGCGACTGCCTCCACTCGCCAAAGTTAAAGGCAATCACTTTATTCCCAAAAGGATGTATCTTCCGCCGCTAACGAAAGTACAAAAGGATGATATCAAATGACAAAACCAATCGGCTATTACACCAGTTACACCCCAGGTGAAGAAGGATTACTTGCAGATATGCAAGAGGAATGGGGCGCAACTTTTGAGTCTCTAAACAACTGCGAAAGATTGTGGATGATTGTCAAACTCGCAGAAGATTTATGTGCTGAAAACGAAAATGATATCCGGTCAAGCGTGGAAGATGCTATGGAGCGTATGGACGAATTACCATCAGGCGACAAGGTGGGTTTAATTGAGGCTCTGGTGAATCAAGTTAAGCATTTTAAATAATTTAACCCCCCTAGTAAAAATAGGGGGACATGACCAACTACAACACAGTTGAAATAATTATGGATTTTGGAATCAGAAATCCCGTAGTGGGACATAGTTCTCACATTGATGAAAAATCTCTCCTTTGGGGTGGGGTTGAGCCAGATATTTTGGCGTACTTATCTGATGTCAGTAATCTAGAACAATTTGCTGACATGGCACAAAATACAGCACAGTTGGCTGAATATCTCGACCCCTTTTTAAACAACGCTCAAACCTATTTTCAAGCCCTACAAAAGCTGGCAGATGGGCAAGTTACCTGGACTGAACTGAGAAAAGAGTTCGGTGATAAAGTCGCTAACGCCATAGCTAAAATCCGCAAAATGAACGCTGAATTTGATGCCCAAATGCAGCGAGTAGATGCTCAAGATAGAGCCGATTTATTGCGGATTGAACAAAAACGCACAAATGCTCTGACTGAAATTGCTGCCCAGTTGCAACAGGATTTAGAAGCAGAATTATGGCGGCATCAAAATAAGATAGCGAGTATTGATAACAAACAAGAAATTACGGCACAGCGTCAAGAAATTCAAAACACTTTGCGCTCGAAACGCCAGCAATTACTTGCCCGTGTTCGTTATGGTTCTACGGCTTTAAACCCAAATCAAGAACCCTCTGAACAAATTCCAGTGCAACTATTAGACAGACCACAAAATCCTGCAAGTTCAGTATCTGCTTCTGGTAATGTCAGGGGTTTTGGTAACTGGTGGACTAACTTTTGGGATGGTTTAGGTAACAGGTGATGTTGGACAGAAATTCAAACCGCAATCCCAGTCCATTTCAATTCGCGGGAGTAACACCACAACCAAAATCACAACCATCCAACACACCCCCAGCACCAGCACCACCAGAAAACAATCGAACGCGAACATTTAGGAGAGCCGGGAATATTTGTGAGATTACTGCCGGAGCATCACTCAACTCCGCCGTGATTTTTACTTTCCATCTACTGCAAGTTCATCCTGTGGGAATGTTTTTGGCGTTAGGTGTTTCACACTTTTATTTCACTGCCACAGCTACTGGGGAAGAAGGCAGAAAAATCACAAATATTATGAGTGGATGTAGTGCGTCGTTGGCATTACTTTGTTCTCTATCGGAATCAATGAGTGAGTGGTGGGAAGCTGAGACTTCTAAATCAACTGCCGCAGCAGAAATGAAATCAATTATCTCACAAGAAATTCCACAAATATCTACCTCAACATCTACTGATAATTCTGGTTGGTTAGAAGGGCTGGGGAGTGTGTTGGTGTTAGGGGTGGTGGTGTTAATTCTTTTCAATCTTAATGGCAAGAAACGGTCATGACTTCTCTGAGCGACCAGCATGAAAATTTAGCTAAAAACCAACAATCTCAATGCCAACAATGGTTTAATCAACTGCCGTTCGACACAAGAATTGCGGTGATAGGGATGTCGCTAATCCTGGCTTTATTTTCAACTGCCCAAGCCTGGAGGGGAGAGATAAGTTCGCGGATTTATTTTTGTATTCTTACACAACAGCAGGAACTCAAATGTCGGGATAAAAATAATCGCCCTTACCGGATGACAGTCTGGCATTGGCAGCAGTGGCAGCAAGACGGTATGCCCACATTCATTGTCCCCAATACCAATATTAATTACCAGGGGTTAGTCAAAGCCGCTAATTCATCCAAGCCTGTATGGGCTGGTGCGGCGTTTTTATGTTTTGCAACCGCAGGGTGGATGCTGCGACATCTGCAAGACCAAGAGCGTCAATTATTTAACTTCCAAGCCATTGTTGAAAAACGGGATTTAGCACGAGCCGAAATCAAAGCCAAGTCAGAATTATTAGATGATTACCACCAATTCAATGTTCAACAAATTCGGTTACAGTCCGAACTCGACATGATAACCAATGAACAAGTAATAGACATCCAAAAAGCTGAAATTTTGGCAGAAGTCGAAATCCAGATTACACAAATGGAAGCTGCCGACATTAAATTTGAGGCTGAGGTAGCGGGAATGTCACCGCAAGATAAGGAGGAATATATTAAATTTTTACGCCAACAAAAGACCCCTTACCTCCAAGGTACACAAACTTTACAGGCAACTGTTAACCCCGGCGATAAGATAAATCCTTCAGAACAACCACCAGCAATCTCCTCCGATGAACCAGCCCCCAGCCCACTAAATTCTACCGAAACTTTTAACCCTTGGGACTATGCAAATGCTAATCAACTACCCCAAGAATATCGTTGGCTGAGGGAATTTATTTCTAACACTGCTTTAGTGTTGGGGAGTCAGGGCAGTGGTAAATCTTGGTTCGTTCGCGTCTTGGCATTGCTCAAAAAACTCAAGGGTTACAGAGTAATTATCTTTGACCCCAACAGCAATCAAGGTGAATGGATGGGGATGGAATTTTACGGCAGCTATGAAGAAATCCAAGAACAGATGAAATGGTATGTAGGTGAAATTCAAAACCGCTATAACCAGTTCCGCCAAAGCACGATAAGTGAATTGCAATGGCGTGAAAAGTTGTGGCGTGAGGGTAAAGCCTTCAGCATTATCTGTGAAGAATATAGTACCTATACAGACTTCATTGAAGACAAGGATTTAATCAAGAAGTTTGTCAAATCCGCAAATACTCTCAGCCGTAAACAAGAAGCTCCCGTCACTTTCGTCACGCACAATTTATCTAAAGAATGCCTGGGTAATGTTGATGGACTGTTTGACATTTTTAAACGAATGCAGCGACTATTTTTGGATGCCACCACCGACCCGAAAACCGACCAACCAGTTGCAGCAGGTACGGGCAGAATTAAGGCAGTTGATGCTGATGAATTACGCGAAGTTTTCACTCCTAAACTGGCTGTAAAAATTACAGACTTTCGCACTGAAAGTGAGCAGATGGAAGATGCGCGTCAAATGCTCCGGCGTTACGAGCAGATGGAAGGTATTACTAATAGCTCTGAAACCGTTGGCAGTAGTTTGGCTCAACCCTCAAAACCGCATCTCTCGGATAACGTACAAAAACTCTATAACTTCCTCAAACGTACCAACCGTATGTCAGCCAAAGTCAAAGATATTCAGCCAAATTTCAAAGTCAAAGGGCAGCGATTTAGCGTCGATGAACTCACTCGATTTTTCAACGAAATCGTTGAGGCGGAATTAGCCGAGTGGGTGGCGACTGGTGTAATTCAACTCAAATAATTTACATCAATACTGTCTGCTGTCTGAAGATATATTCGCCCCGAAAACGTACCCTTTAGCAAAAATGGACAGCACAGACATTCTAGACATCTATCGGCTGTAATGCTGACACAGCAAGGGACAGCGCGGACAGTAAGTTACAGATAGGTGACGCAATTTTTAGACAGTTGCTGCCGAATATCTGTCTGGTTTTTTTTCAGTAATTCAAAAGATTGAGGTAAATATGTCAAGAAGAATCCCATCTCAAATCGAGGTCAGAAACGACTGTATTATCATCAGAAATTTAGAGATATCCTTATACGATGCAGTGGATTATCTCTCCTCAATTCCCTCAGATGAATACGAGCAGACCTGTATTAACATCTTTGAGGTTGGTTTCTTTTGCATACAGCGCATTCAGAATAGGAACGATACAGAATTTGTTAGGCGCGAATTTGACTACCTCTTAGCCGAATTATATAAAACGGTGGCGACTATCCCCCAGGCTTTGGAGACAAGGATACTAAGCCAACTCGGTGCAGAGAATAAACAAATTTTAGCTCCCATGCAATCACAGATTGGCTTAACTAAAGCCTTTATTAACCAACAAATCGATGAAGTAAAAAGGCTATTTCAGCAGGAAATAGATGTGTCAAAAAATTCCTCAACTCTTGGGATTGCCATCAGGAAGATTGAGAACTTGTTGGATTCTAAGCGCACTGACTCCATCCCAGGGGTATTTGCAGAGTCGCTTAAAAACATAACTTTAGAAAATGGGGTTTTAACTAAATCGGTAAAAGCTGTGGTCGGGGATGCCGTAAAACCTCTCGCCCAGGAAGTTGAAAAATTACGGCAGCAGATTCGTGAAAAAGAAATGGTGGAATCGGTGCTTGAACAAACGATCGCCAAAGGTGCAACTTACGAAGAGTCCATCGTAGTCGAATTACAACAGTGGTCAAAAATGGGGGCTGAAATTTATCACGTTGGCAAGGACAAAGAAGTAGGGGATATTCTGATTAAGTTTACATCTAACTCAATTGTGGCTTGTGACCTATCAATTATTATTGAAGCCCGTAATAGAGACTCTGCGAGCTGGGGGCGAAAAAGAATTGCTGATCAACTCAACAAAGCAATGATGAAAAGAAAAGCAACTGCGGGAATATTCCTCAGCCGTAATCGTGAAGGGCTAGCCCAGGAGATTGGTTATTGGGCGCAAGGAATTTGTGAGCAGGGGCAGTGGGTAGCAACGACGCATGAAATGCTTAATGTTGCAATTCAGTTCTTAGTAATCACCCAACAATTAGCTGCTCAAAAAACTTTGAATCCCGAATTGAATTATGAGGTTTTAGAATCTCAGTTGCAGCGTATTCAAGTGTCTTTGGACTACCTTTCCCAATTTAATAGTCATGCGACTTCTATCGAGGAGAATTGTGGAGCGATTAGAGCTAAAAGTAAAATAATGCGAAATGAAATTTGCAGTGCCTTAAATTCGATTACGGATTCTATTAACCAAGCACAGGCATCTCGTTAGTTTCATATGATGATTGTTTGTGCCTGAATGCCAATCCAACCCCTTCCAGGTGAATCTAGGAGGGGTTTTGATATTAGGTTTCTATAGGACATGAAGCCGAGATATAGTTGTACAGGCAGTTACAGCTTTATATTTTCACTCCTAAAGGATGCGCTTGTAGTCCCGTCGGCGGGACAAATAGTAGCCAACCACTTGCACGGGCGATCGCTCCCCTAAATGTGGCTTTTATTTTTACGGTTATAGCTCACAGGTATCATAAATATTTGGACATATTCTACCTAGAATGTAATACGCCCAAACCCCCCTCCCCTCAAGACTTACAAGCGTAAATATAATAAATAAATATACAACTATTCCGAAGTTTCGGAATACTCAAGAATTCCATCATTAATAGTTGGATAATTACTTACTTACCTGTGTTGGTAGTCCCAGGTATGGGACAAGAAATTATCCCAATCACCGATAACATCTTGGATTAACACCGTCTTCACTGAATATTTAAGTTATTTTAAGTATTTATCCTACATAAGAAACTAAATGAGATGAGCAACAATATTAATACATGAAGTACAAATTAGTTTTTAATTGAGGATTCAAGTGGCTGAACCCATTACTACTACAGCAGTAACAGCTTTAGGCACAGTTGCTTTAGCAGGCGCAGTTGCAGCAACGGAAGGTTTCTGTGGAAAAGTTGGTGAATATGCAGCAGATAAAGCAATAGAAGCTTGGGAATCTGGTTGGGAAAATGATAAACAAGCAGGCGGAATTTCTTCCAGGGGTAATAATTCTCAAAGTTCTCCTGCCACTGCTTAAAGTTAGTTTTTAGGTTAATAGCAGACACTATTACTACTTAAACTTTGAATCCCTCTGCAATATTTGTCAGGGGGTTTAATGATGTCGTTTAATTATGAGAGAGTTGTTTATGTTGCCAGTCAAAATAGTTCGCTCCCTGTTGGCAGTATTTTTAACTTGTGTAATCGCTTTGAATTGTTTTACTAGCCCTGCTTTGGCTGATACTGGTTCAGCAATTGACTCATTTACTAACGGTTTTTGGAAAGCTTTTGGTACTGCTGTTGGTGGCATAGCAGGGAGTATAGCAACCTGTTATGCAGTAGATATTTTTATTGTTCCAGTCGCTCCACCAGTGGCTGCCTATTTAGCTACATTATGTCCTACCATTGGAGGCACAGTTGGAGGAGTGGGGGGTGCAGCAGGAACAAACGTTCTTATCGGAGCGCAGCACTAGACACTCCCTAGACAAAATGTAGATAACCATTAACAGCACCCATCTAATTGTTTTATCGGGTGCTTTTTAATTGGTTGGTTGTAAACAATGTGATTAAGCGGTGTCACAAGTCCCAGTCCTGGGACAAGAAATTATCCCAATTTTAATCACCGATAACGTTACTTTTGGCGTTTGCTACCCAAACCCCAATTTCGATACACCACCTCAAAACAAAGAAAGCTGCCCAGGCGATACATTCCCCCGGCGGCGTGTATGAAAACTGAGATGGCAGGCTGTGCATAACGCGCACAAGTTGTCTTTGTGATTATCTTCAGGTCTGAAATTAAAGTGATGCACGGTTAATGTTAAGGCCATTCTTTGGGAACGAGACAATTGGGATGTATCGTCACCGGGGCGAATACATTGCAACCCACACTTAGAACATCGCCAATTCACTTCTTCTTTGACAACGAGTGCGATATCAGACCAATTTTGGGGATAACGTTGCTGCGATTTTCTTGGCATTTTCTGATTATAAAAATGCGTAGCTATTTAATTATCAGTTTTTTAATAAGAGTAATTTACTATATATAATCCCAAAGCAACAGTCTGATAATTTTACGCCTAATAACAACGCGCTACAAAAAACTTTAACGGTATGGGTGTCGGTGAACAGTGGTGCGTCGGGGCGTGAGCAGTTTGTCCCGTCGGCGGGACAGAAAAAAACTGCTGCTAAATCGAAATTTCCCCCCAGAACGCCCTTAACCCCAACCAAATACTCCAAACGATTATTTCTATGCTGGGTGGGTTTAATTGCCCTTCCCCGTCGAAATTTAGCCCCCATCCGCGTTTTTTTTACCCGCCCCCCCCGGCGCGGAAAATCGACCTCCATGAAAGATTGTTGGTTCTGCCCAAAATTTTCTTCTGGCCTTGTGGTTTCTTGAGTGTCTATAACTACCTCCCCCCTGATTACCTCCGCCTGCATTTGCTATTTCTTATTAATACGCGCTTTTACCTGTTTGGGTGGGGGCGCATTCCCTCTCTGTAGTAATCTCTGAAGTAATTTTTGGAGTATTCTTTGAGGGGGTCTGGAACGCTTGCGGGGCAAGGCTTTCAGGGGGG
>NZ_CP091921.1 GCF_022063185.1 Nostoc sp. UHCC 0870
AAAATACCTATCCACCTGCTAGAGCAAGAACGGAATTTAATTTGGGCAACGGCTGTAGCAGCCTACCGCAATGGTGAACAATGGCGACTGACTGATACTGAAGATGAATGGTTAGACGCAGCCAATAAACAATACCAAAGCACCGACACATGGGAAGAGGCAGTAATGGCTTGGGCTGAGTTGCACAAGGAAGTATCCGTAGGCGAAATCCTCAGCGATGTTCTCAAGATTGAGTTAGCCAAGCAGAGTAAAGCCGAACAAAACCGAGTAGCGGCTATTTTACGTTCTCACGGCTGGACAAGAGGCGAGCGCAAACGGGTAAAGGGTCGGTTAATTCGTCCCTGGCTTCGACCCCAACAGGAGGTGGAACAAGAGGTGGAACGGGGGGTGGAACAGGAGGTGGAACACCCTCAACCCCTTGTAAAACCTGACTTAGAGCCAGAGTGTTCCACCTGTTCCACCAATTCCCCCCAAACTTTTCCAAATTTTGATAGCAATAATGAAACTGCCCAAGCAACACCAAAAGAAGCAACACCAAAAGAAGTAACACCCCAAGAAATAGAACCGCTAGAAAAAAATGAAAAAAGTTTAGAGGGACAGGGGGTGGAACAAGTGGTAGATGAGCCGCAAACCCAGTCACCACAAGTAATAGAAGAGTGTTCCACCCCCCGTTCCACCCCCTGTTCCACCTCCCTATTTGTAGATGAAACACAGGCAGTAGTTGTGAATGCACTCCTGATTAGGGAGTGCATCGCGGATCAATCTTGGGAACTGATGGAAGCACTGTTAGAACAATGGACTGATGAATTTAAAGCTGCTGTATGGCAGGAATTAACCCCAGAAGAGCGCAAGGCTGTGAAGCAACTCAAGCCCAAAGCTTAAATCAGTTATCAGTTATCAGTTATCAGTTACCAGTCCTGACGGCGTATCGGCGTAGGTTTAGACCCGCCACCAACGCATTCCACCTGGAGGTGGGGGACTTAAAACAGTGAACAGTGACCAGTGAACAGTGACCAAACTGGTAACTGGTAACTGATAACTGGTAACTGGTAACTGGTAACTGGTAACTGATAACTGGTAACTGATAACTGGTAACTGATAACTGGTTAAACCCAGGGATAAATAGATCACTGATAACTGTTTACTGTTCACTGTTCACTGTTAAAGCTGATACTGAGCATCATCAATTGTTGAGAGAGTGACGATGCTCTGCCCCACCCCCAAGCTCACGCCTCGCCATAGTTCGTGTCCATTCCCTACGGAAAGATGACCCCTTTTGACAGTGAACAGTAAACAGTAAACAGTAAACAGTGATCTATTTATAAGAGGCGAAACACCACACCAAGTGGTGTCAGGCGTTGGTGCGTTCTCCACACCACATCCTATGCCTTGATAACTGATAACTGATAACTGATTTACATTACAAGCGCGATCGCACCAGCAGTTAATGGCTCGATGTGCTACCTCGTAAGGGTGGCATCATATTTTACTATTACCACATGGTTTCTGTTCTAAATTACGCAATTAATGGAATAAATCTTTAGTTGGATGCCTAAGCCAGAGAGGTGACTTTCTGGCTTAGGCATCCATTTAGTTAGCTGATTGTTTAGGCTAATAATTCATGCAGCATTACACATTAGGGCTAAAAAGTGTAATCCTCAAAGAGTCGCCGGACAACTCCCATTACGCGCTTTAACTGAATAAGACGCTTCGACACAGCAATGCTTTTGGTAATCATCACAGGTGAAGCATCTTCCTCTACAACTAACCTTAGTAGACTGATCAGAACCACCTCACTTTGAATTTTTCAAATGACTTTTTTTTAGTAACAAAACACATCAGTATAGCGTTTTTGCTAATGCGTTACTTCTGTGTCAATTGCCAGTCAAAATCATGTAAAAACCAGGGGAAGTATCTGACTTATTTATGTGATTTTATGGCAATTCCTAGCAGTTCTTATGACTTCTTAAGAATGGCTTTTATGCTAATTATGTGATTAACATCAGACAACTACACGTCTTATCCAAGGCACTTTTATGGCAATTGTGCGGCAACAATATTTTTGATTTTGACGCACAGTACGCCAAATTTGGCGGTAGATTTTTGGGATTATTTTGCTATATTAAATCAAGAAGTAATCTTGAGAAGAAAATTTTCTTGAAGTCAAAGTCCCACGAAAAAAATTCAACTCGTCATCAGGTGCAACCAATTTTGATGATGGAAATGTTCTTTGACTTCACAACTTATTTGAAAGGCGATTATCTTCCCGATAGAGAAAATAATCGGAATTGGTTGAACCGCAATGAAAGGGGTCTTAAGTTATGTAAAAAGCTGAGGAGGGGTCGCCATGCTAACGGCAGCTAACGTCTCCTCCGAGATGGCGGTGAACTACTTCGTCAAGAATTACTATCACCAAGGAAAGTCGCTGTGGAGTGGACAAGGGGCTGAGAAACTGGGCTTGTCCGGGGCGATTGATGACGAATATGCTTTTAAAAATGTGATTGAGGGGAAATCGCCTGACGGTCAGCAGGAATTGAACGCCAGAGCAGTAAAACCCAAAAACCGCAGAGCCGCATTAGACTGTACATTTTCTGCACCCAAAAGTGTGAGCTTGATGGCATTGGTGGGAGGGGATAAACGTTTAATAGACGCTCACCATCAAGCATTGAAACAAACCCTGGAGCTAATAGAGCAGAGGTACGCCTATACCAGAGTGACAGACGATTACGGCAGACATAGGGTGAAGACTGGTAACTTGGTCATAGCGCAATTTGACCACATCGAAAGTCGAGATTTAGACCCACATCTGCACACCCATTGTTTGCTGATGAATATGACTCAAACCCCAGATGATAGATGGATGAGTTTGAGCAACGGTGAGATATTCGCCAATAAGAAATTCTTGGGCATGGCATACCAAAGCTATCTGGCTCGTGAGGTGCAGAAGCTGGGGTATGAGATAGAACCTCGCTTACATGGGCAGTTTGATATAAAAGGCTTTAAGGAAGAGGATTTAGAAGTATTTTCCAAACGCAGACAGCAGATACTTGCCAAAGCTGGGGCTAACTCCACCTGGGCAGAACGAGAGAAAGTTTGGGACACAACCAGACAACGCAAGCAGAATCTACCAGAATCAGAGTTACGAGCTTTGTGGCTTCAAGAAGCACAGGCATTGGGTATTACCTTTGTTCAGCCGGGAGAACCAAAATATGAACAGGCGGCTGAGGTCGGGGAACAACAAAGTCTTAAAGAAGCCTTAGAAAATGCGATCGCACACTGTAGTGAGAGAAATGTCGCATTTAAACTAGAAGACTTAGAAAAATTCATCCTCACTGAACGCCTAGCCACAGATGTCACAGAAATTGAGCCACTGGTGAAAGAACATCCAGAACTCATCAGTCTGCCTCTGTTAACTGACCAATTTACGACAATGGCAGCAGTTCGCCGAGAACTGGCAACCATCGAATTAATGCAGCAAGGTCAAGGGAGAGTCCCCCCAATTACTCAAGTAGAAATAGTTGAAAGCCTGTTAGAAAAAACCTTACTCAATCAGGGGCAGAGGCAAGCCGTACAACTAGCAGCACTAACCCAAGACCAGTTTATTGCATGGCAGGGGGTAGCTGGTGCAGGTAAAACTTTCGCTCTCAAGGAATTGAAGGAAATCGCCGCCGCAAGTGGCTACACTATTAAAGGATTTGCCCCCAGTTCAGCCGCCGCAACGGTGTTGAGTCAAGAATTAGAGATTGAGACTCAGACAGTGGCACGATTGTTGGTGTCTGAACCACCACCAGAAACACAAACCAAGGAAATCTGGATTGTGGATGAAGCGGGATTACTCAGTGCCAAAGATGCTTATGCACTACTGCAACGGGCAACCCTTGAGCAAGCCAGAGTTCTGTTTGTGGGTGACACTCGTCAATTATCAGCCGTAGAAGCAGGCAACCCGTTTAAATCCTTGCAACAAGCGGGAATTAAAACCGCATATCTGAATGAATCTTTACGCCAAAAAGACCCCAAACTCAAATTAGCCGTAGATTTAATTGCTGATGGCAGAGTACAAGCGGGTTTTGAGCATTTGTTAGCCAATGGCTCTATTGTTAGTGTTGATACTGAGTCTAAAATTGAAGCGATCGCTAATGATTATATGATGGCTTCCCCAGAGCAACGAGTCAAAACTCTGGTCTTAGCTGGAACAAATGCCGAAAGACTTGCCCTTACCCAAGCCATTCGAGACAAGCTCAAAGATGAAGGGACTTTGGGAGAAACTGCAACCATCACCCAACTGCAAACCAAAAATCTGTCAAAAGTACAGATGCGGTTTGCCCATAACTTTGAAATTGGTGATGTGATCATGCCGACACGGGACTACAAACGTCGGGGATTATCTCAGGGTAAACTGTATGAAGTGGTAGGTCAAACTACTGACAAATTGACCCTTAAAAGTGATGATGGCAGTCACTTAGAAGTCGATACAACCTTTGACAAAGCCGTATATCACTCTCAAGAAATTGAAATTGCGGTAGGCGATCGCTTGCAATGGAAAAAAAATGACAGGCAACTTGGAAGACGCAATGGACAGGAGTTTACTGTTACAGCTATTACCCAAGACACAGCCCAGATTCAATATCTTGATGGTCACACTGAATCCATTAGTTTACTCCCAGCCCAGAATTTAGACTATGGGTGGGTGAGTACGACATATAGTAGCCAAGGTAAAACTGCTAACCGAGTCCTCATTGCGGCAGATTTTACGATTGGACAAGAAAGTTTTTATGTTGCTGCCAGTCGTGCCAAACATGAACTCAAGATTTATACCGAAGATCCAACTCGATTATTGGAGTTGGCACAAGAGTCAAAAGCCAAAGAAAATGCTTTGGAATTGCTACGAACACAGGTTAAGGAGTCTCAGCAACAGCAGCTAGTAAATGTTAGCAATGAAGTTTCTACAGTAGCAACCGAAACAGTAATCTCTACTCCAGTTGTACAACCAGTTTTGAAGTCAGTAGCATCTAATGTTCAAAGCAACCTGGAAGCATCAACAAGAGGCAGGGGGCAGGGGGAAAAGGAGCAGGGGGAAATGACCCCTGCCAAGAGCCGTGGAGCGTTCGCGGAGCGTCTCGTAGAGGAGCGGAACATGGGTCTGATTCCCCCACTTCTACTAAGTGGTTCTCGTACCCCTACGGGGAAGCACGCTACAGTTGGGGTCGAATCCCCATCTGAACTATCCCCCCTGCCCCCTGCTCCCTGCTCCTCTGCCTCTTTTTCAACTGCACTTCCTTTAGTCCAACCTGTAATCCAAGAGACACCAGATGCTACCAAGGTTTTTGAGAAACCCATACTAAAGCCAAAAACATCTGTACCTAATGTTGCATTTTGGACTCCATATTCTGCGCCATCTCCTGAGCATATAGACCCAGAACACTGGCAAGAACTGGTAGAAAAGAGCGCGATTCATCCTATGATTGCTGCCCTCAACTTTAAAAGCTTGCATCTTGACCCCATCGAACAAGAACATGAGGCTTGGGAACATCTAATATATAGTGACAATATCTCCCGTCGGAATGATGGACGGCTCAGAGACAGCGATTTACGCAGATATTCCCACATCGAAGCTGGTGGCTGGTGGTGTCATGCTGGGGTTGACCCTCGCTCATTTCCTTTACTGCCACCCGAACAAAAACCTCAACGAAAACTTTGGGGATGTTACAAGCCCAATACCCCTAGAAATCAAATTGATGACCCAGCGAAAGTCATTAAATACGAGCATCCACCTAAAACTGATTTAAGTATCTTTTTATTAGATATTCCTGATGATCTAGCAGACCGTATCTATAAGAAACATGGTGTAGAACCAACAAATAGCGATCGCGCTTGTGGATTTTGGTATTGTGTTTGGAAACATAACTTACCTATCACAATTACTGAGGGAGCGAAGAAGGCCGCCAGTTTGTTGAGCCAGGGTCACGTCGCCATTGGACTGCCGGGAATCTATGCTGGGTATCGCAGTAAGAATGAAAATGGTGAACAAATCGAGCCTGTATTACATGAAGAATTAGCCATTTTCGCCACACCTAACAGGCATATTCTGTTTTGCTTTGACTACGAAACCAAACCCAAAACATTACACAATATTCAAATTGCTACATCACGGACTGGACGACTTTTGGAACAACAGGGAGCGAAAGTCAAAGTCGTGACACTCCCAGGGCCAGATAAAGGAGTGGATGATTTTATCGTCGCTGTTGGGTCACTTGCCTATGAAAAGGTGAGCCATCAAGCGATGAATTTAAAAGATTGGCAACAGCGTCATCAACAACGTGCAATTGCCATAGAACCACCGAGAAAGTTAACTCCAGAGCAACGTCAACAACGGCTAGCCTCTGAGTTAAATGAAAATGTCACTTTTAATCAACTTAAAACAGCTATTTTACAAAAGCAACAACACCAACTTTCACAACAAACTGTAGATGTGATAGTTGACTTTGTTGAGCAGTCCACTATTGAATCTGCCCTAGTTGAAAAACTCTCACTACTTTCTCAGGAACTATCCCAATTCCATCATGATTTCAGCAGTGAGACGAATATACTAGAGCAATTGAGATTGGTTCTTGATCACAAAAAACAAAGTCAACTTTCACAACAAACTGTGGATGCGATAGTTGACTTTGTTGATCAGTCCAACATTGAGTCTGCCATAGTTGAAAAATTATCCCTACTTTCTCAGGGGCTATCCCAATTCCATCATGATTTAAATCATGGAAATGTCACTCTTAATCAACTTAAAGCAGCTATTTTACAAAAGCAACAACACCAACTTTCACAACAAGTTCTAGATGCAATTGTTGACTTTGTTGATCAGTCCGTCATTGAGTCTGTTCTTATTGAGAAGTTACCAACACTCATTCATGAACTATCACAGCTTAAAAATAATAACCCTATTCACAATTTAGAACCCGTAATTGATAAATTAGTTAATCGTTTTCAATATCAAGAAAATTTAAATTTAATGCTTAAACAGGAAATTCATAATTTGGATAAGCTAGCACTTAAAGCTTTATTTATGGAAGTCGGAAAATATGTTAAAGGTGAAAAAGTTACAGGCGAGAAGGTGAACGAAATATTCTGTTTAATTGGTCAAGCTGATTCACCTTTAACCTTTGAACAAAGAATGGATACTGTTCGTCAATTAATTAGAAACGACAAACCCCAACTTATGAAAAAGTTGGGACTTAATTCTCCGCATAATCATCATCAGAAAAGTTATCCAAAATTTAGCAGATAAGGAAGATTATAATTTGAGTAATTACTCAAATGAAGATTTACTCAATCTTTAGAAACGGGGGTATCAAGATGGGTATCCGCCGAGAGGTAGTGTGATTTGAACGATAATTTAGCCAAACGGTCACGAAATACTTCACTTTGTACTAGGACAACATATACGCCTATTTCAATCATTAAAAATCTACTCTAGCAAGTTTTACCACTCTAGAAAACATTTAATCTCCAATCTTCTCGGTAAACAGAGGGGCTGTGAACGCGATTTTTTGGTGATTTGGCTGCCGAATTGAAAAAACTTTCCGCCAAAGATGGCGTACTGTGCGTCAGAAAAAGATGGATTACAGAGTTTATTCGTTTATAAGCGCGTTTAATTTGATTGGCTAAAAATCGGGAGATTTGAGAGAAGTTTTGGTAACTGTTGGGATTTATTGGGGATTTGGGAGTTAATGATAATATATATTAATTATCTTCTCCACTTAGTTAAAAAGGTCACAAAGAAATTGGGATTTTTAGGTTTAGTTGGGGGGAATATTGGGTGTAATTGGTGAGTCTGAGGATTTAGCATCAATTGCATAAATGAATAAATAAAAGCACAATTGTAATTATTATTAATAAATGCTGAAACTATTGCCTAATAAGAGTTTTACTTTGTTGAAAGCAATTGTTAATTAGAGGTCAAAAAATGAGGAAAATTTTTTTGTGAATTTAATGTTGAGTGTTGGTTCTGTTTCAAGTGGAATACAAGGCGTTCACTTTGTTTAATCTCTTGAAGATGAACTCTCTGCCCTACACCTTGTGATCATCAACTTTCAGCCTGATAAAATCAGGAGCGAAAAATCTGAATGTTTGATGAGCCAGGGAGCAAACGGGAACAAGCAAGAAGTGAAGTTACAATTAAATGAGCGTGGTGAACTGCCAATAGCAACACCAGCAGCGAATAAGAAAGTTGAAATTTCAATGACTGATCAGAACTGCTGGGAAGTTAAATCAGGAGATGGTTAGATGAATCTTGAGGAAGCCGTGTTAGAAAGATTACGCCACTTACCTGTGGATAAACAGCAGCAACTATTAGAATTTGCCGAATTTTTGTATCAAAAAACTACTCTTAAGCCTCCTTTACGGAGTGTTAGAGGATTATGTGCTGATTTAAAAGTAGATATTACTGAAGAAGATATTGCTCAAGCGCGTCAAGAAATGTGGAGTAATTTCCCCAGGGATATTGTTTAATGACATCGGTAGTAGCAGATACACACACTTTAATTTGGTACGTTTTTGACTTGCAAAGATTGTCAGCCGCCGCATTAACAGCTTTGGAACAAGCAGTTAATACAGGCAATCCTATTTACGTATCAGCTATCACAATCATAGAAATTGCTTATTTAGTTGAGAAAGGACGCTTTGCAGAAGAGGTATTAACACGAATTTTAAAAGCTTTGGATGACCCCAATATAGGTATTGTACTTGTAGCTCTAGATAGGAATGTTTCAGGGGTAATTCGACAAATTGACCGGGTAGTTGTTCCTGATATGCCTGATAGAATTATTGCGGCTACAGCTTTTAATTTGGGTATTCCTTTAGTTACTCGTGATTTACGGATTCAAGCTTTAACCACTATAAAAACCATTTGGTGAAAAAAAAGCCAAAATTCTTGAACATAGTTACGCATTTTTAATATGGGGAAAGAGTTAATCCCACCAAGCGTACAACTGTTGAGAACTAATCTCTAACTCATCGCAACCCCAGACAAATTTTACAAATTCACCTACAAAGTCTAAATCCTTTACCCCGCTAACTGTAATTGCATCAATCACCAAATATGTGCTTTCTGTCTGATTGAAAACTACACCATCAAAAATTGCTGTTGCTTCTATACTCTTGCAACGTTGCCCAAATTCAATAAATGAACCAACGGTGGGAGCAGCATTAAAATTAGCATTTAGTGTAGTGTAGCCTTCTTGAAGAACTTGCTCTAATGATGACAAAGATAAACCCTGAAATTTGACAGCGTTGGGAGTATATTCAGTAATTGAGTTACCTAAAATTTCTTCAATACGTTGAACCATATATTTATATCCAAATAAAAGCGTTTGCTTGGTTTTAAATGTTTCATTGCAGAAGTAGAAGGATTCTTAATTGCCTATTACACCAAATACTAAATCTGAGTTACCCGAAACGTTTCGGGTAATTTTTGCTGTAGCTTTATTTTATTTACTTTTTAATTTCACTTGGCGATAGTTTCACTTTTTCGCGTTTGATATCCAATCTAGTAAATACTTGTCATTACCTTAATATCAGCATTACCGTAGATAACGGTACATGATGTAGCTAAGAAAACTTATGCAATTACTCACTTTCTAGCCATAGGTTATGAAACTCTTATCATACATAACTTGCTTAATTTTAAATAACTCTAAAAAAAGAACAAAACCTCAGCCTAGTATTTATGAAGATCCAATTTCTGTTCAAACAGGGAAGCGAAAAATACCAGCGTGGTGATTACCAGGGGGCGATAGTAGTCTTTACCCAGGTAATTCAGGCTAATTCAAAACATATCCAGGCTTATCTGTATCGTGGCATGGCTTATGCCAACCTGAATGAGTTTCAAAAAGCAATTGCAGATTATTATCAAATCCTACGCCTTGATAGTCGCAATTGTGATGCCTATTTAAATAGGGGAGTAGCCCGCTATCGCCTCAAGAATTATTCAAGTGCAATTGACGATTACGATCAAGTAGCCCGTCTGTTACCAAATCATCCTGATACTTATTGGCATCGGGCGGATGCTTATTGGGCTTGGGGCAAATACCCAGAAGCAATTGCTGACTATACACAAGCCCTAAAACTGAACCCACAGATGATACCTGCCTATCTAAACCGAGCCATTGTGCATGGGCTGATGGGCAACCATAAACAACGCTTAGATGATTGTAATCAACTTCTAAAACTTAATCCAAACATCTTAGGAGGGTATACTTTTCGTGCTGCCGCACACTGCGCGCTAGGGAATTATGAAGCGGCTCTATCTGATTGTGAACAAGCTTTCCGACTAGATCCCCAAAAAATCGCGGTTCACATGGCCTATGGAGACACCTATTATCAGACTAGAAATTACTCCAAAGCAATCAATAGCTATACTCAAGCAATTGATTTGGGAGGGAACATTGCAATAGTATATGCTGCTCGTGCGCTCTGCCGACATCATATTGGAGATGCCAAAGGAGCAATTATTGACTGTGACAAAGCTTTGGAATTAGAACCGGATTGTGCAGAGGCTTACAACCATCGTGCCTTAGCCCAAACTTTGACTGGAGATTATCAACAGGCGATCAAAGATTTACATCGTGCCGCTTCTCTCTTCCAACAACAGGGCAGGCAGAAAGAGCATCAGGAAGCAATTGAGTCAATTCAAAAATTAGAAAAAAGAATGAGATAAAAATAGCTTTAACTTCAACCAGTGTCAAGAAGCGAATCATGCTAAACGTTGGTAAAGTTCAGCATTTTTTCGCAGTACATAACTAGCTGCTTGGTTAAACTCATTTTGGGGGTAGTTCAACAAATCTTCTACAGAGGCAGATAACAATTCTTCAGTAGACATCCCCAACTTTTGGGCAAATTCCTGCAATTTTTGTAGTTGCTGCTCTGTAATATTAATTGTTATAGCAGCCATATTTCCTTTTCCTAGCTAGTCTTTGTTTAACATTATCTGGCATTTATTCTTCATCAGCCATTAAAGCTTCTAACTCTTTCAACAAAGATTCTAGTTTCTCTTGCTTCTGGGAATTTTCCCACACCTTGAGCTTTTTCGCTTTCTTATATGTAGCCTCTAAATGACTTTGCAGTGGTGGCAGTGCGGCTGCTGGTTGTTTAGCTTTGACCTGCTTTTGAATTTCTGAGAGAGACAAATCCAGCGAAATGGCAGCTTCTAGGAGTTCAGTCCTTTCTTCTTTCGATGTTAACTTAGCAATCTCCTTGCCCTTGGTGTACTCAATTTGTCCAGCACGTAGGGCTGATAAAATATCCTCTGGTAGTTTCAACAGTGGCAGTCGGGTGCGGACAAATGACTGCCAGCTCATCTTACCCAAATCAGCAAACACTTTTTCTACTATTTCTGCCTCTGAATTACCCGAAACGTTTCGGGTAATTTTCCCTTTGGCTTCATTCTCCATTCTGTAGAGTACGGAGGACACTGCTGCTGTTTCGCATCCCAATCGCAGTGCCAACAGTTGCAAGATGCCTTCAGTTTCTTCTATGGGGTTTAAGTCGGAGCGTTGTAGATTCTCAGTCAGAGAATACTGTGCCGCCTGCTCATCCGACATCTCCCGCGCCGTGATTGGCACTTCTGTTAAAGCTGCTGTTTGTGCTGCCCTATATCTGCGCTCTCCGGCTACTAATTCATACTTATCCCCCACTGGTCTAACCAATAGCGGCTGGAGGATACCTTCACGTTTTACTGACTCCACCAAAGATTGCATCGCCTTGGGGTCAAAATAACGTCGAGGCTGAGTAGCGGGGAGAATAATTTTGTCCAGTGATACCTTAGTGGGGACTAAATTTTCATCATCCTCATTAAACAAGGCGACATTCTTGAGTTTGCTTCTATCAGCAGGTGGTTGGCTGGCGCGTCTGGGACTCATTTATAAAACCTCCATAGCTGCTGCTATCTCATCAAAAATGTGGAGAAGAGCAGGATTTTTATTAGGGCATAATGCCAAAGGTTTACCATACTCAGCTGCTTCTGCCAGGGCAGTAGCACGAGGTAGTGGCGGAAATATCGTGGACAAACTCGATAGCTGCTCACGAATTGATTCCAGGGTTCTTTGGTCTAAGGAATTACTAGCAGAGTACATGGTAGGGAAAAACCCCGCTATTTTGAGGGAACGGTTGAGCTTGCGCTGCACTCTGGCTACCGTTTTTAACAGCGAGTCTGTCCCCTTCAAGGCTTTGAACTGGCATTGAATGGGAACTAACACATGAGTAGAGGCCACCAAGCTAATTTGACTGAGAATGCCCAAGCTGGGAGGGCAGTCAATCACAATAAAGTCGTAGCTATCTAATAGGGGAGCTAATACCTCTTTTAGTCGAAATTCGCGCAGTTCAGCAAATATCAGTTCTTGTTCGGCATTAGCCAGCAAAATGTTAGCAGGAGCTAAGTCCATGCTGTGTAAATCCCGATGTATGGGTAAGGGTTCATCGGACTCAGACACCAAAGCATCGTAAATAGTTTTGTCCAAATCAGCCGGTTCTAATCCCATGAACGTTGTCAGGGAAGCTTGGGGGTCGATGTCTATCACCAGTACCCGGTGGTGGCGGAGTGAAAGGTGATAGCCAAGATTTTGGGTTGTCGTTGTTTTAGCGACACCACCTGCTTGATTGAAAAGTGAGATTACCTTGGCCAATTTCACTGCCCATACATAACACTGGCCAAAATATACCCCATTGCGTCCCATTATGAGCAGTGCTAGGAGGTAAATAAACATCACAATACTTATCTAAAGTAAGACAGAATCCGAATAACGTCTTACTTAGAAAATAGTGTTGCTGTTGTAGAAGAATGTCCTTATCCTTCAGAAGAAGAGAAGTCCTGGCTAAGACGGTAATTTCAGCAGTAGACTTTATAAAACTTGACGATGTGGTCTGAACCCCCTTGTTTTTACCTCATTTCCAAAAGTTTGTGATTTACTGATAATGAACGCAAACGATAATTTAAACTGATTGAGATTTATTTCTAAAAGTTAAGGGTAAGATGGCAGAAAAAGCAGCAAAGCAGAATAACTCAGAGTCATTTGAGCAGAAATTATGGAAAGCGGCGGATAAGCTGCGAAAAAATATTGATGCTGCTGAGTACAAGCACATTGTTTTAGGTTTAATTTTTCTGAAATATATCTCTGATGCCTTTGAAGAGTTGCATCAAAAGCTGCTGGCGGGTGAAGGGGAGTACGCAGGGGCAAATCCAGAGGATCGGGATGAGTATTCAGCCGAGAACGTGTTTTTTGTGCCAGTTGAGGCGCGGTGGCCATATCTTCAAGGACAGGCGAAGCAACCCGACATTGGTAAAACCGTTGATTTGGCTATGGAAGCAATCGAGCAGGAAAACGCCAAACGGTTAAAAGGGATTTTACCCAAGGTGTATGGACAGCAGAAATTAGACCAGAAATCTTTGGGTGGATTAATTGACTTAATTGGATCAATTACGTTAGGGGATGCTGAGGCACAGGCACAGGATGTTTTAGGGCGAGTCTATGAATATTTTTTGGGACAGTTTGCTTTAGCTGAAGGCAAGAAAGGGGGGCAGTTCTATACGCCTGAAAGTATTGTGCGGTTATTGGTGGAAATTCTAGAGCCTTACAATGGGCGGGTATTTGACCCTTGCTGTGGTTCTGGGGGATGTTTGTCCAGAGTGAGAAGTTTGTCAAAAATCACCAAGGGCGTTTGGATGATATCTCAATTTATGGGCAAGAAAGCAACGAGACAACCTATAAACTGTGCCGGATGAATTTGGCGATTAGGGGGATTGACGGCTCAAATATTAAGTGGAATCCTGAAGGTTCGTTTCTCAATAATGCTCACAAAGACTTAAAAGCGGATTTTGTGATTGCTAATCCTCCTTTTAATGATAGTGATTGGGGCGGCGACTTATTGCGGAATGATGGACGCTGGCTGGATAAAAACCTTGTACCTCCAGTTGGGAATGCCAATTTTGCTTGGGTATCGCATTTTATTTACCACTTAGCACCCACAGGTTCGGCGGGTTTTGTGTTGTCGAATGGTTCGCTGTCGTCAAATACAAGCGGTGAGGGAGATATTCGTAAAGCTTTAGTGTTGAAGGATTTGGTGGATTGTATTGTGATGTTGCCAACGCAGCTTTTTTACAATACGGGTATTCCTGCTTGTTTGTGGTTTCTTAGTCGGTATAAAAACGGGAATAAAAACAGGGCTAGACACGGTGAGGTATTGTTTATTGATGCCTCAGAGTTGGGTTATATGGTAAATCGCAGTAGTAGGGCTTTTACGGAAGCTGAGATTAGCAAGATTGCTGATACTTACCATGAGTGGAAAAAGTCGGGGGGCAGTTACCGCGATATCAAGGGCTTTTGTAAGTCGGCTAACTTTGCTGAAATTGAGAAGCATAATTTTGTGTTGACACCAGGGCGATATGTGGGGATTCCTGATGAAGTGGAGGATGGGGTGAGCTTTGAGGACAAGATGAGTGAGCTTACAATGGCATTAGGTGAGCAAATGCGAGAGGGGCAATTGTTGGATGAGGAGATTAAACAGCAATTGTTAAAGGTGGGATTTATCGTTAGTGATAAGTTGGTTGATTTTTAAGGAGATGAATATGACTCAAGTTATCTTGAAACAGCTTAATCCCATTGTTATAGAAAAACTAAAACGTTTGGCTCAGAGTCATCAACGGACTTTGGAAGAAGAAATCACATCTATCCTTGAGGATGTAGCCGAAAAAGAGGAAGAACAAACAAAGTCTGAGGGCTTTTGGGATATGACTTTACAATTTAGAGAAAGGATGCAGCAGGAGAATATTACTTTTGATGATGCAGATTTTGCGGATCTGCGCGATCGCTCTGTCGGTAGGGATGTTGAGTTTTGAGTATCAAGTATTTATTGGACACAAATATTATTTCAGAAGCCACTCGTCAAAATCCTAATGTTAATGTAGTTAAAAAACTGACTGAGCATCAACTAGAGACTGCGACTGGTTCGGTTGTAATGCACGAACTTTTATTTGGTTGTTTACGTTTGGTGGAATCACAAAAACGTCGATTGTTGCTGGAATATATTAATCAAATACCTTTAAAAATGACAATCCTAAATTATGATTTAAAAGCTGCACAGTGGCACGCCCAAAAAAGGGCTAGATTATCTAAGATGGGCAAAACTCCAGCTTTTATTGATGGTCAAATTGCGAGTATTGCTTACAGTAATAATTTAATTTTGGTAACTAATAATGTTTCCGATTTTGAGTTTTTTAATGATTTAACGGTTGAAAATTGGTTTTTTAGTAGTGGTGAAGGCTGAATTATGAGTGATTGGAAAGAGACAACTTTAGGCTTGATTCCTAACGATTGGGAAATAAAAACAATTGGTGATATTGCGGAACTTAGGCAAGGGCTACAAATATCAACATCACTTCTTTAAAAGAACAAAAAAATATTGGAAGTCTTTTATATAATTTAGATGCCAAAATCGAAAATCTGAGGCGACAGAATGAGACTTTAGAGGCGATCGCACAAACTCTATTTAAGCATTGGTTTATAGATTTCGAGTTCCCCAACGCAGACGGTAAGCCCTATAAATCATCTGGTGGGGCGATGGTGCGATCGGAGTTAGGCGAGATTCCCCAAGGTTGGCATTTTTCTATAATTGGTGATCAAGTGGAAACAGTGGGTGGTGGAACGCCATCAACAACTGAGCCGAGTTATTGGGAAAATGGCGATATTGCTTGGTATTCTCCAACTGATTTAACAAAAGCTAAAACTTTATTTTCAATTGACTCTGAAAAGAAAATTACAAGTTTAGGATTACAAAAAAGTTCAGCAAAATTATTTCCTAAATATTCTTTACTTCTCACAAGTCGGGCAACCATAGGAGAAGTAACGATTAACACGAAAAATGCCTGTACAAATCAAGGCTTTATTACAATTATTCCTAATGAAAAATTTAATGTTTATTTTTTGTATGGATGGCTTTTAACAAAGATTGAAATCATTAAGATGTTGGCTTCAGGGAGTACATTTCCAGAAATTAGTAAATCAAACTTTAGAGGGTTAGATTTTTTAATCCCCGTAAGTCATATTTTACAAAATTATGAACAACTAATAAAACCAATTTACAAAAAGATTGAAAATAATATTTATCAAATTCAAACTCTAACTAAAACCCGTGATGCCTTATTACCTAAACTAATGAGTGGTCAACTCCGCGTCAAGGAATAACCTATGAAATCTCTCACCGAAGACACCATACAAAAATGAAATTATAATTAATTAACTCATTTACCAAATTGCTATGTCTAATATCACCATTCACCAGCTAAAACCAGATATAACTAAACTTTTAGAACAACGCGCCGCCCAACACGGACACACCATCGAAGCCGAAATCAAAGCCATACTTCAAAGTGTATTAGCCCCAGAACTATCACCTAAAATTAACCTGGCCGCAGCCATAGAAAAACGCTTTGCAAACCTCGGTGATTTTGAACTACCCGAAATCACCAGAGAATAATGGCACATTATAAAATTTAAACTTTTGGTCTACCGTAATTATTGTTAACTCTTCTACCAAAGCTTGAGAAATTAACATCCTATCGAATGGGTCTTTATGATGCCAAGGCAAACTACCCACATTTAAACAATGCTCCGCCGAGATATCCAAAACTTGAAACCGATTATCCCGAAGCACCGCCAACAAATCATCGGGTTGCTTCAACTTTCCTAATGAAGTTTTAATCGCTATTTCCCATATTGTTGCTGCGCTAACAAAACTATCATTTACTGGATTTCTAATAATTTCTCGCACATCTGCCGACAACTTCGGGTCATTTGCTAACCACCACAACAAAACATGGGTATCTAATAAAAAACCCATTAACCTTTTCCATAGAACATAGCGTTAATCTCCTCTGACTCATCATCAAAATCATCAGCAATCCAAACGCGCCCTTCCCAAGCCCCTGGAGTACGCGGCTCAAGTTCCGCCTCATAGCGTACCAAACGCACCAACGGTTTACCCTCTCGACTAATCACCACATCTTCACCCTCTAATACTGACTCTATTAATTCGAGAAGATATGCCTTTGCCTCTTGAACCGTTGCATTCTTCATAGACAAAAAAACCAGATAGATTAAAATCTAATTATAAAATGAAAATTTATGTATCATTCCACACTCCTTTAATTTTTAATCTAAATGACCGCCCTCACCGAAGACGAAATCGAACAATACCAACTCCAACTCTTGCAAAACCTTGGTTATAGCTACAGCAACGGCTACGACATCCAACCAGAAGGCAGCAAGCAAGAGCGAGAAACTTTCGGTGAAGTAATTTTAAAAGATAGACTCCCCCAGGCAATATCAAGAATTAATCCCACCATTCCCCATGATGCCCAATATCAGGCACAACGGGAAATATTTAATATTGCTAGTTCCGACCTACTCAACAACAACGAAATATTCCATAAATACCTCACAGAAGGCATCACCGTTGAATATCAAAAAAACGGCGAAACCAGAGGCGAACCTGTTAAATTAATTGACTGGGAACACCCCGAAAATAACGAATTTCTCGCCGTCAACCAATTTACAGTCATTGAAGACAACCATAACCATCGCCCCGATATTGTCCTGTTCATTAACGGCTTACCCCTCGTCGTCATCGAACTTAAAAACGCCGCCAATGAAAAAGCCAATCTTAACGCCGCCTATAACCAACTCCAAACCTATAAAAGCAGAATCCCTAGCCTATTTATCTACAACGCCCTATTAGTAATTTCAGATGGGCTATCCGCCCGTGCTGGTTCACTTACGGCTGGGTTTAACCGCTTCTCCACATGGAAAAACCCCACAGGCGAAAACCAAATCAACGAACTAGAAATTTTAACTAACGGGCTACTCAACAAGCAAACCTTACTAGATTTAATTCGTCACTTCACCGTATTTGAAAAGTCCAAAACCGAAGACCTGAAAACAGGCATAGTTAGCATTACCACCATTAAAAAAATCGCCGCATATCATCAATATTACGCCGTTAATAAAGCCGTCGAATCTATCATTAATGCCTCATCCCAAGCAGGCGATCGCAAAGGCGGTGTACTTTGGCATACTCAAGGAAGCGGTAAATCCCTTTCAATGGTATTTCTGGCAGGAAAACTGGTTTTAAACCAAAACCTCCAGAACCCCACCATCGTCATGTTGACAGATCGCAATGACTTAGATGATCAACTATTTGATACCTTCGCAGGTTGTCAGCAACTCCTCAGACAAGACCCCCAACAAGCAGGAGATAGAGATCAAGTACGCGAACTGCTCAACACCAACTCAGGCGGTATCATTTTTACCACCGTCCAGAAATTTTCCCCGGCTGATGGCGAAACCCTCTATCCCCAAATCAGCCCTCGCCCTAATATCATTGTCCTGGCTGATGAAGCCCACCGCAGCCAATATGGTTTCACAGCTAAACAAGTTAATGTCCTTGATGCTGAAGGCAACGTGATTGGTAAACGCACCAAATACGGCTTTGCAAAATATATTAGACAAGCTTTACCCAATGCTACCTTTGTCGGCTTCACAGGTACACCCGTAGAACAAACCGACAAAAACACCCCCGCTATTTTTGGTGAATATATCGACATCTACGACATCTCCCAAGCCGTCAAAGATGGGGCAACCGTGCCGATTTATTACGAGAGCCGCTTAGTACAAGTTGATTTAGACGCAGCAGGTAGACAACTCCTAGATGAACTAGACGAAGACCTGAGCTTTGAAGAACTGAGCATCACCCAAAAAGCCAAAGTTAAACAAACCAAACTGGAAGCGATTGTTGGTTCTACTAAAAGAATAAGACAGATTGCCCAAGATATTGTGACTCACTTCGAGGCACGGCAACAGGTAAACAAAGGCAAAGCCATGATTGTGACCATGAGCCGCCAAATCGCCGTTAACCTCTACGATGCCATAATTCAACTCCGCCCTGATTGGCACAGTGAGGATCTCAACTTAGGCAAAATCAAAGTTGTAATTACTACCTCTGCTGCCGATGAAGGTAATTTAATTAAACATCACACCAGCAAAGCCCAGCGTCAAAACCTCGCCCAACGCCTCAAAGACCCCGAAAACTCCCTAGAATTAGCCATAGTCTGCGATATGTGGCTCACAGGCTTTGATGCCCCATGTCTGCACACCATGTATATTGATAAGCCGCTTAAAAGTCATAATTTAATGCAAGCGATCGCCAGAATCAACCGCGTCTATTTTGAAAAAACAGGCGGTTTGATTGTGGACTATCTGGGACTGGCCACCGAACTCAAAAAAGCCCTATCCTTCTATTCTCAAAGTGGCGGTAAAGGCGACCTCACCCTCAATCAAGATGTGGCAGTGGGACTACTCCTAGCCAAATTGGAAATCGTCGAGCAAATCATGTCAGGCTTTACCTATCAGCATTATTTTGAGGCTGACACTGGCGAAAAACTGAATATCCTCAAAAATGCCACTAACTACGTAGCTGCACCAAACATCAAAGATAGATTTCTCAGTGAAGTTATCGCCCTATCCAAAGCCCATTCTCTCGCCGTACCCCATCCCCAAGCGATCGCCGCATCAGAAATCATCTCATTTTTCCAAGCCATCCAAGCCAGCCTCAGAAAACTAGAAAGCGGCGGTGATGGTAGTGGACTCAGCAACCAAGACATCGAAACCGCCATCCGTCAAGTCGTAGATCAAGCCTTGGTATCCGATGCAGTGATTAACATCTTTGATGAAGCAGGCATTAAAAATCCTGACATCTCCATCATCTCCGATGAATTTATGGCAGAAGTGCGGGGCATGGAACACCAAAACCTTGCGGTAGAACTGCTGCAAAAACTACTTAAGGATGAAGTTAAAACCCGCAGTCGGACAAATATTGTCCAAAGTCGTAAACTCTCGGAAATGTTAGAAGATGCCCTACGCCGCTATCGCAACCAAGTCATCAGCGTTACGGATATTTTAGAAGAACTGCTGGAACTAGCAAAAGACACGAAAGCTGCCAACGCCAGGGGTGAAGAACTGGGACTAGAACCCTATGAACTGGCCTTTTATGATGCACTGTCACAAAACCAAAGCGCACAGGATGTAATGGGTGTTGATAAACTGCGAGAATTAGCGATCGTGCTAGTAGATCGCATTCGCAAAAATGCTTCTATTGACTGGAATCTTAAAGAAAGTGTCCGTTCCCGAATGAAAGTGGCAGTTAAAAGGCTACTGCGTCAATATGGTTATCCCCCCGATATGGAGGCACTAGCTACGGAACTGGTATTAGAACAAGCCAAAGTTTTTACTGAATTTGCAGTCTCAATCAAGACATAAAAGGATTTGGACAATCCGCCGCCACGTCACCATTGACTGGACTGTGAAGGAGAGTGTTAAGGCTAATCTGCGTAGGTTGGTTAAACGTCTGCGGCGGAAATATGGTTATCTCGGCTTCACGTCCAGTTCGCTACAGTTAAATTTTGTCTACAGAAAACATGGCTTGGACTTCGGTTAAAGGGAGATGCCAAACTAATTCGGGCTGCCAGGTGTCTGGGTCAAAGTTAGAATGAAGGCCGCGCTGATATGCTTGCCACAATCTTTCCCAGGTAAATTTGTGTCGAGAGTTGAGGTTTTTATGAATCATTCTTAATAGTCCCAGTCCTATAAGAAGATTAAATAATCCAAATTTTGCGCCTAATAAAAATGCTTGGACTTCTGCTTCGCCGATGGGATCTGCGCCATAACCTGTGAGGACGTGAACGCCGTCATGGAGTTGTTTACGGCGACTACCTGTGGTGAAAGGTTTGAGGTTATGTGTGTCGAGAAATTCAACCAAAGTTTTGCCAAAAGTGTTAGGAGGGAGCGAGCGCAATTTTTCCACATACACGATTTGTGGGACGTTTTTTCCGCGTGTTTCGGTAAAGCGATCCAATATATCTAAAAATTGTTGCAGGCGGGGTGTAAGATTTGGGGAAGCGATATCGGGTTGCATGATTTAGATGTGGTTTTGAGTAGGGTGGAGTAACCCACCCTGAAACTTTAATTGTTGGATGTAGTCGAATTAGCGATCGCTCTGTTGACGACGTTTTGATTTCCTGTTTAGGATGTCACCATCATAGGAATTAGCTGTTAGTAATCACATGAGGAGAAAGTCACGATTATAACCATGACTAAAGTCATGCTTGATTTTTTTGCTGTTTGAGTCAAAATAATTTATAAATTACAGTTACAACAACGTGGGCATTTTTTAGTAAATTAGAGATCGCGTTCTGCTTCTGCTTTTCAGTTACCCCCAGATATCGCTCCAAAGCGGCCAAAGTCCGATGTCCCGATATCTCCTGTATGTGGCGCAAAGGTATCCCCGCATTGCTCATCTTTGTCAAGCGCGTAAGTTTCTGTACGATTGCTACCAGAACCCCGTCGAGGATAGAAATTGCAGTAGAGTTTATTCGTGTATGTCCCACCTTAAAACCCGTTTTCTACCTTCACCCTCCCATTGACTAACCAAACGTGATTTCTTAACCTGCTCCAGCGCAGACTGGGATTTTTTAACCTGCTCCAGTGCATCCAATGCACTTACCGCCGATTTGAGTCGTCGTTTTAAGCTCGGTTCAGTCATCAACTGTAGCCAATTAGCCAACGCCGGGCTGAGATTGACCAAGCCCCGTTGGGGCTGTGGGGTGTAGGGTGTGGGGTGTAGGGGAAGAAAAAGCCCCAAAACCTGGGTACAAGCCCCTTATTTTAATAATGGAAACAAAAAAAAAGATGTGTTTCAAGACACGCAGTGCCAGAAACACAGCGTCCTTGCTTGAAACCCCTTATTTTAATTATGGGGTTCACTACACCCTACACCCTACCCCCTGTTCATCTAGCATTGATATAGCTTTGAACTAGGGCAAAACCCCGCTCAATCTCAAAGTAGTTGAGATAACGAGGAATAGCGGGGTGATCCAATGATTTTAAAACTTCTGCTTCTCGTTCAAAAAGTTTTAAGGATTGCCATTCAAAGTCTTCACCAAAAGTAAGTAGCTTAACCACAACTAACTCTTGAGTTTGATGATCGATAGCCAGCACAGTTTTACGTCCGGGATTTTTCCCCAGTTGTTTTTGAATTTCGTAGCGACCAATTAACATCTGATCTGGCATAGCTTTTTCAAAATGTCACTTTATTTATTACATACACTTCCCATTTGTGTAATTTCATATTTATAAAGCTTACACCCGCGCTCTGGCTGTTCGCCTAAACGAATAGGTGTTGACTCCCTAACAGAGATGTTGGTATAGCTCCTACATTTATACATTGTTCAAAAATCCAAAGCAGAGATAGCGTTCTGCTTCTGCTTCTCAGTCACCCCTAAATACCGCTCCAAAGCAGCCAAAGTCCGATGTCCAGATATCTCCTGAATGTGGCGCAACGGTATTCCGGCATCGCTCATCCTGGTTAACGCAGTCCTGCGAAAACTGTGCGTACTCACCCCCTCAATACCCAGCCGCACACAAGTATCTCTGAGGATTTTATCAGCACTGACCTTATGAATATGCCCCAACCCATGCCGCCCTGGAAACAAGAACTCCTTGCGCCGGTTGGGGTTGTACTCTTCTAAATACTGCTTCAGCTTCGGATGCACTTGAATTTCCCTAGTGTCCCGCTTCCCTTTGGTGTTAACACTCCGTAACACCAACACCCCCCTGACACCGTGACTCCCAAACACATCTAGAACCGCCAACGTGCAAGCTTCATTGATCCGGCAAGCAGCATAAAGACACACGCCAAATAAAGCGCGATCGCGTGGGTTGACAAAGCCCTCGGTAAATAGGACATTGATTTGATCGGGCGTAAGGATTTCTGCCCTGCCGAATCGGTTTATTTTCATAGGGTCTAGCCTACATGATCTAAGAGCCATTAAACAATGTAACTGCCCAAAAAGCCTATTCTCTCGTGCGCGATGACACACCCTTAACCCAAGCTTATCAATCAGCCCTACAGTACGACCGCTACAACCCGCATTCTTTCGTTGGGTGATTAAACTTGCTTATGATTGCAACACGATGACCACTTACAGGTATGATCCACACCAATAGGATTCGCTGATGTTGTGGCTGGCATGAGTTGTCTATACTCCTTCTATACCCCTGGTTGATCCATCGTTGCTATCAAGCTCGTGATATCAACCATATTGGGGAGAAAGTAGCGAAGCTGCTATCAGCCGCCATGCAACGGCTGAAAACGCTACCCAGAGAGAGTTTCAGAAAAATTTTTCAACTTTTACCCTAAAATGAGATTTTGACCCATTGGATGCACACTTAAAGGTGTACCATTTAAACCTCACTGATTTTTACAGCCTGAAACCCGCATGGCTACGTTAATAAATGCAGTACCAAATAGCCTAAAGGTCAATTGGTACTGCAAAAACAAGCGAGTTCTGAGAATTTCGGGTTAAAGAGCTATTTTATTTTTGAAATCCTTACGTAACAATACTTTCAGGCGGTGCGTGGCGGCTCATGACAGGCTCGCTACTTTTACCCCTAGTAGCTGTTATTCATTATCAAATTGCTTGAATGGAAGAAAGACACAAGAAGTAGATTTATTGAAATCAGAGCGAACCGGAGTTGGCACTTTTATAGCAGGAGAGCCAGTTAAAGCAGCGACTTTTTCACCACTGTCATTGAGTTTTGCTGCGCTAGAAACAGCTTTGCTGAAAAAGTCATCTGATTTCCAAACTTCCAAAGTAATCTGTTCTATCTTTTGTGGTTTAGAAATAGGAATTCCTTCTACTTCGTGTTTTTTTAAAACTGTCTGATCAGTATCTATCTTAGCAGTAATTTCAGTGTAGAGTAATTCACCTTCTTTTTTAGGTTGAGAAGCAAGGATTTCAAAACTTTTTAGAGAGTGTAATCTCAAAGAATCTTTTGAGCTACAATACTGCTGAATAGCCTCACTAGATTTACTACCTTTAATAAGCTCTAAATGATTCTTGGCTAAATCCTGCGGCGACATAGAGCCACAACCAGTTAACAGTAAACCTAGTAGTAGCGGCTTAAAAATAAACCCGATTTTTAATTGCATATTTTTTGGCAGAACAACAGCATGGCAGAAAAGTAATAAGCGGGAACTACCCGCTTATTCTGCCATTACTTTGTTGTATTTATCTGCATATAAAATCGTCAGGAGTAGTAATACTGAATAAAATAGAACAAACTGCCAATTTAAAAGAAAATGTCGCAGTAGTTGGCGAATTAAGCAGAATGACCTAGTGGCCTATCAAGTTAGTTTTGACGGTTCGTAGTAAGGACTTTAGACCTGATTTTTCTAAGAACTAAAGTCCTTACTACAAAAAAAGCTTATCCCTCAATTGGAATTTGGCACGGTGATGCCTAAATGCCTGATTATTAAAACAGAGTAAAGCTTCTTCAAATGCTTTTTTTATATAGACAGCAACTTCTGAGCTAATTGTTTTATTAGGGGTAGGATATAATGTTGTTACTTGATAATAAGGTACAAAATCATCATTTGTATAGATTTAAGGTAAACATTATAATAATATGAAAGCATTTACTAATGTAAATGCTGATAAATAAGAAAAAAGACTAATTTTATCTGTTTGATACACATACACCTGTTTCTTCACACTAGAAACATTTCGCTGCAAATCTTTACATGATTTGGCATCTCATCAGACATTAGCCACCCGTGACAGGTTAAGAGAATTGCACATTTGTCAAGAGGGTACGAAAAAAGGGGACATCAGCATTGGGAACAATACGGGGTACAGCCCTAATTCACTCCTAGTAGGCGTTAGCCATTACCCCACTTCACCAGGCTCACATCCAACGCATCCACTCGACTGGATGGATTGGATGTATCGCTTGGCAAGGAATCTGTAAAGCGTATGGCACAAGCAATCTAGATGTACACCCTGGCTTGCACCATAATGCTTTTCTGCTAAGTCTACCAAGCGTCTGGTTTTCTCCCCCCAAGTGTCGTACTCCTTGGCATCAAAATAAAGTTGCTTTAATTCTTCAGGTGTTTTTGCTTTTAAGTCAGTAATGATATTGGGTGTCATGCTGTTTCCTCTTCAGTTTGTTCAACCATACCCGCATTCTCCAATAGATATTTAGTAGCCTTCTGCGCCAACCCTGCTGCTTTCATAAATGCTTTATTATCTCCCTTCAAAACCTGAATCCAGTTATTCAAGTAGTTGGCGTGATTCTGTAATTCATATTCCATATACAGTGCATTGCATACAAGGGTATCTCGACGGCTACCCTAATGCATATTTGTGGTTGGTATGGGAGTAGAATGAAAGCGACAAAATTAGCGTTGTGTGGGGTTCAGGGAGTGATCCACAGTTAGTTGCTAACTTCATCCCAAAAAAGAAAACCCAGCTAGTGAGGGCAAAGCTTGTACCAAAAACAATTAATCTGCTGCTTCTCCAATCTTCTCGGTCAAAGGTAAGAATCCACAAGTTTACCTTGAGTTGACCATTTTTCATCTAGAAGGCGACAAGCGACATAAACAACATTTTGAGGATTGCGCTTGTGGACTCCATTCATACCCCAGCACCGGACAGTATAATCACTTTCGTAACCCAGGACAAGTGCAAGTTCACTATAAGTTAACTGCCACTTTCTCTTAAACTCAATAGGGTGCATATTATTCAGCTATTTCAATAGATTAATTAACAGTGTCGAGCAGACATTTGACAGACATTAACTAGACACATGGTGTCTGCTATTAGGATGGCTGGTGTCTGGAGATGTCTAGGCTGTATAAGGGTTTGGGGTTTTAGTGTCTGTGGTGTCCGGTGTCCAATGTCCGCAAAAAAAGGGGCGTTTTGGGGGCAGACACTCTTACACCAGTCCCAGTCAAATTTGATTAAGCTTGATAACACCCTCGCCTATCCAGTCTGCTAAATTAGCCCCCACAATTTCATACATCCAGCCCTTGATTTGCTCCACAGTGAATCTTTCACCGTTGACTTTAAAGTTACTTTTAAACTCCCTAACATCAGCCTCTATTCGTTCAGTTCTGGTGAGATATTCATATAATTTTTGCGCCATTGTTGAGAGTTTTTTAGGTGGATTTTGGGTGTCACCTGCCTGCTCAAAAATATTGATTTCTAGTTCATAAATCCGTTCCAATGTGGCTTTATCAATGGGTGGATTCTGGTTAGCTTGTGCTGCTGATAAAGTGTCACTAAAATCAGATATTTTTGCAGTCATTGTGGGCAGTTCAACTAATATCCATTCATTGGAACTATCGAGTTTCACTTTGGCTTTACCCGTGGATTTTGGTTGCAGTGTGATTGGATCTACCTGTGCCAAACATTCAACTTGCAGCATTTTAGAGACAAGATTATGCAAGCCTTTAATGCCAAATAAACAAGTCTGGGTATTGTTGTGAGCTACGACAGTTAAAGGCATCTCCTGTTTTCTGGATTTGGTTAACGCCAGCTTGCCGAATTTTGATAGTAATTCCTCATCCTTAATAAAGTCGCCGTAGGTGGTTGCTTCCTCACAAATTAGGGCTGTAGCTTTGCCCTCGCTCCAAAGTTTCTGCCGCCATTGCTCCTCACTTAAAGATGAATTATTAAAGGTTTTTAACCGTTGTTCCAATTCCTCAACGTATTCGCGGATTTGTTGTTCGATATCCTCCCAAGAGTGATAACTTTCAACCCCTCGCCATTCGGCTTTATTACTGTCAGGGTCAAGGACAATAACTCGGTAGCCTGCCTGTTTTTTCTGTTTAACGACATAACGAGCCAGCCAAGATTTACCGCCCCCCTGGTTGCCCCAAATTAGGGCAGTTTGTTTGATGAGGTTTTGCACCCATGCGGTGTTACTGTTAGGTGGGATAACTGGCTGCTGTACTTGTTCGGTTACAGTTCCAGGTGTGCCGTGTGGTAGCTGTGCGGCTGGCTGTTGCTGTGGCTCGAATTTAGAAAAACTTGCGCCGCCGTCCAGCAAATGCCCAAAGTCATAATAATCCTCTGCTGACATCGCCATGAGTAGGGCTATCTGCTGCTGTGGGGTAATACTCGCTATAAACTGCTGTCTAGCCTCAGCGATTTTGATACCACGCAAGTATTTCAGTAGTTCGTTACCAGAAAGGTCTAACAGTTGCTCACCAAGTTTTACACTGTAAGACGCTTTCACGCCTTCAAATTGTTTAGTAGCGCGGTAGTGGGGTCTAATATCGCTGAGATAGTCTTTGGCTTTACTTGTTAACAACAGACCGATTCCCCCCAACACCATTGCCCCTAGCCCAAAGTGAATCTTAAACGGATTATCAGCTGGCAGTGAGCGAAACACATATAAGCTTTCATGCTGGAGAAATGCCCACTCGTTATAGTTGGGGTTACTGGTGCGGTACTGGTTAGCCTTCAAGTACGGTTGGGGAATTTGCGATCGCTGTTCATATCGGCAATACTTATTACCTACAAGTAAACGCTCTGTATCTCCCTCTGCCTCTAGCGGTGCATCGTGTATCCTGGCTGATTTTGGGTAAAAACATATTTCTTTCTTGGCTATGCCATCTCCTAAATGCCCTACCACAACACAAATCACCGCGCCTACTACCGATGTCATCATCAGGAGATTTAGACGCAGTGGCAGACTATAACGACGCTGGTTAAGTTCTGATGGTTTTACGTCTTTCATTTTTTATGCCAGTAGAAACATAGGGCAACGGAAACAACTGCGGCTAACCCAAGAAATAACCCGTAATTAGTTTCTTTAGGTTTCTCAATGCCCTCATAAGCTTTTACCTGCTCAGTTACGGTAGAAAAACTGTTACGGGCTATTTTGTCCATGTCTTGAGCATCGCCTGTTAACTTCCATGAACTAGCTGCCAGGGTGGCAGAGCGAATTACACCAATGCCAAATTTCTGGCGGTCGCTGATTTGGGGAATGATGCTGTTGTGAAATCGCAAGTAGCAGAGGGTAGCCGCCAAGGATGCCCCAACGGGTAAGCCAGCAATGACGGCGGGGAATAGTCCAATGCTGCCAGCAAGGTAGAGATATTGGGTTGATGTGATTTGAAATCCTGCCAGGAATGCACCTTGGGCAATGCCTTGAATGATGGTGATACTGCTGTCAGTTTCAGATATTGTTTGCTGTACCTGCTCCGAGTCGTACTGTTCACCATCTACAGACTGTATACTTTCGTCTACAATCTCTGCATCAAAGTAAATTGGTGTTTGTTTTTGATTGTTGGTCAACATTAGCAACACCTTTGGGAAGAAAATTAGCCCAGGCTTTATACCAATTCGCAATTCGCAATGGACTAACGTCCCGCTACGCTAACGCAATTCGCAATTAAAAAACTTAGATGCAGCAAAGCTTTCAGGATTTACATCTGTATCAAAATTTTCGTGAAATGGTATTACGCCTGGGCTTGTGCGTTTAGTCAATCAACCGTCTAAAGAAACCTTTGGCACGATTAACAGCGTTAGAACCGTGTCTGTGAATATCTTTTAAGGTTTCTTTGGCTCGGTCTGTGGGTGAAAGTCCTTGTTGCTTGTCTTTTACCTGCTGCCAAAGTTGAGTTTGTGCCTTGGTAGCGTCAATCTCAATCCCTCTGAGCGTGGCACGGTGCGATTCACCCAATAAGTTAAGTGTCCGCCCATGTCGAAACTGTTCTTGGGCTAGTTGGTTATCAGATGCAATCACTTTTTGCTGTAGACCATAGCCTAAACGGGCATCACTAACTCTGACCTGTGACCAACCATCAGCCATTTTGTTGATGCTAGTACCTGCGGCGGTGAGAAACTGGGTTTCTTCTGCCATGACTGCCTCGGTTGCTTTTAAACCTTGGTTGAGATTACCGAATACGGCTTTGGCGTTTTGGGCGCGTTGGGTTTGTTTGATGCGGAAATCTGCCACCTGTGCTGCTGCTGTCTCATTGCCGTCTAAGGCTTGAAATATGGTTTCTTGGCTAATGTTGGTTAAGGAATGTAAGGCAGCATAGGTGATGGGTGCATCTAGTTTGAGTTTTACGGTTCGGTTCATCACTCCCACGCTCCTAGTTCTTCCAGTCTGGTGAAGATGTTGTTTGCTTTGTCTCTAGTCGCGTCATTAGCAATATCATTTAGTGCTGTCGAATCGCCTTCCCCAAGTCTCCAAATCGTTTCGTCTGGTAGTTCAGAGCCAAAATTGCCTAAAAACTGCCCGTGAGTGAGAGGATTGGGTGTTTCGTCAATAGTTTCAAACTGGTCATAGATTCCAGATTGCAGGTATGGCAGTGTTTCTCGAATGATTTGCTGTTGCTCTGGTGTTCTGCCTAAGTCTGATTGGTATGGATCATCATTGGCCACAATGAAGGCTGCTTCTTGTGCCAAATCTGATGGGCATCCATTGTTAGTTAGTGCGTTTAATGCGGCGGTAAATAGATTCTCGTTATTCATCTTGGTAAGATCCTTGTAGTGTATGTACCCGATGCACTGGTGGGCGAACGCTCGGTGTCCAGTCAAGCGTTCGCTCTCCCCATTACTGAAAAAAACCTTCCTTCGATACATCCACAACACAGGCTGTTGCTTCCCAGCCCAGTGCGTTGAGAAATTGCGTAACGTCGCCTATGGTGACATCTGCATCAATTTGTAGTGCTAAAAATTGGGGATGCTGTCTGATTTGAGTGAGTAATTGTTGGGCTTGTGTAATCAATTCTGGTAGTGGTTGATTCTGCATAGTTCACCTCATCAAAATATTGATAATTGCAGTGATTCTTGAGAAATTACAGAACTCTTTGTAGTCACACCCTCAACTTCATAACAGCGAGTAGTTAAAGCTTTGTGATTCAGCCTTAAATCCGCTTTTTTTCGTTGTCCTGCTAGTGGTCGAAAAATAAATTGTGGTGCTTGGATTGTCCCTGTTTTGTAGAGGTACTGGTAAAGCGTTCTTTCAATCTGGTAAACTTTGGATTGGCTTAATAGTGTGCTGTCATAAACTCTATTGAGGTTGTTCATAATTCTTAGAACATTGCTGCTAAATTACTGGCTAAATCTGTTGATGCTTTCTCTGCTTGGGATTCTGTTGATGGGATAAAGTTGTAATCTTGTCTTTGAAACTCTAAAAGCAAGAAGTTGATTACTTCACCGTAATCATCAACATTCATTTGACGAGCTAATTTTTTGAGTAAGGGATGATAGGGTTTGCGAATGACTACTCTAATACTCTCGTTACTCATTTATTCCCCTCGAATACATCATTGTTGCTAGCTGATATAAACCTTGGGCGTTTGCCCACACTGGATTTTCTGCTATTAAGAAACCTTTGGCTTTCAATGCTTCATCTACACCCATAAGTTGCGAACCTCCACCGATAATCAAACAGGCATCGGCGTTAATCTTCCAGGGGTGAATAAATTTAAACACTGGTGCGAGTGATTTCTGCACCCAAGGCATCAATTCTTGGTGATAGACATCTTCAAAATTGAATTGTTTACCGTACCAAAAAGGTTTTTCGCTACTCTCTAATCCCTGGCGGATGAGGTGCGGTATGGCAATTTCACCTTGTAGTCGGTTCTTAAATGTTGGGTTGACTCCAATCATTCTGATTAATTCTTCAACCCCGTTATCAAAGGTTTTGCGGTTGGCTAAATGTCCTTTGTGTCCAATCAAGGTGGCTATGACTGTGCGATTACCAATGTCTACAATTACGTTTTGTTTGCTGGTGTCCAGTTGGTGGACATTGGCGGCGATGGCGGCGTGTCCTTCGTCGTAAACTTTTAAAACGTGGATATTGACTGTTGTTGGTATGGGCTTGCCACCAAATTTGACGATGTGTTTACCTGCAATCGCACCAATCAACTGCTCTTCTAAATCTCCTCGTTCATGCAAGGAGGCACAGATAATCAAGTTGATTACTGGCTTATAGGGATAGTAAGAAAGTGCTGCTAATAGGTGTTTGAGGGATTGGGTGACTTTGGCGGTGGCATCGTCGGTGACTCGCAGGTGGTTTTTGGGGTTTGCGTCGTATGCGGCATAGCCTGACAACCACTGTTTGTAGTCGAGTTTGGTGATGGCATCTCCTTCTAGGTACTCTACATAACCCTCTGTTGGTAGCTCGGTTGGACGGTAGTAACAATTCTCTAAATAACTGGGAAATCTGATTTTTTGGTCTGACGTAAAGAATTTCACGCCGGAATTACCGAGGTCATAACCTGCAATGAGGGTGAGTGTACCCTTTTGCCCAATGGTGGCATTAAAGGGCATGACTGCCAATTCTGTCATAAGGTTTTATGCTCTTTTATTCAATTGACAAGGTTCTGAAATAGCCTTGCTGCTTTGGTTTTGACTATCTCTGCATCAACGTGGTAGCCGATAGAATTCCTGCGGCATTTTAACCATTGGATACAGATTTAGTCTTACCGTGGCATTTGTGGCTGTTGTCTGTTATCCTATATCACATAGGTCATATATGTCAACAATAACTTATATGCCATAAATGCCATATGATATATACCAAAGATTACAAAAACAGGGCATTATAGGCATAATGATGTACATAGCCTAGATATGCCAGATGACAAACAAGACGAACCTACTGTAAGTTTTCGTGTTTTTCTCCCTGAATCATTGCGAACTGAATTCAAGGTCTGGTGTGCCAGGGAAAACACTAATATGAGTGAGCAAGCCCGAACACTAATAGAACAGTGGGTACAAACTAAAATTGACGCTGACAAAAAGCAGCATCAATAAATTAAGTAGACGGATCACACTGCACCCTATAGCTCAAACACCAAGCAACTACAAAGGGCAACCACTTTTGTTAAGTAATCTTACGTGAAATTCGTAGTTCAGTTGGATGTCAGGCGACCAGAAGTTCTGTAAGATCAGTCAAGTAATAAAATGAAGAATAAACAGGAGGCCAATATACAAAAGTATCAAAAGGTAAAAAGGCAAAAGCGTCACTAGCTAGTAAGTAGTGACGCTCTATCCGATATTAAAAATCAAAAATTCAAGTATTGGAGCAGGAGAGGGGATCTCAAACTAACCAAAGCAGTGGCCGAAAAGTTGGCACTTGGAAAACCACTGATTGGCAAAAAGAGATTCATTCCGTGCTGCCTTCACACTATTATATCTATAGCTGTGGCAATTTCGATATGTTTCTGCTGACACATTTTTGTGAAAAAAGTCATCAAATTGTTATTTCAATAGCCAAAATATTGCAAACACAAGCAACACAGCAAATTCTGGAGATATAAAGTGTAGCAGCGCGATAACCCCCTCCAATACTCAAACAACAAGTATTCAGGGGAAAAATCTGTGATTACTACCAACTCTAAACTTCAACCAATTCAACTGACAGGTCAGTACGAGACAGCATCTCGCCCGACCACAGACAAACCAACAGAAGTCACTGCTCATCAACCTTGCCCCCACTGCGGCAAACCAGACTGGTGCTACTCCATCGGCGAACTGACAGTCTGCAACCGAGATGCTGAACCCGCTACAGGCTGGGAGAGGACAGCAAAGAGCGATCGCAACGGCAAACCATACTACGCACCAGCCACAGCCAAAAAATCGCCACGTCCCCAAGGCAAAGAAGAATACGTTTACACCGACATAGCCGGTAATCCCTTAATCAAAGTTATTGTCATCCGTCCAGGCAAAACCAAAGATAAAGATGTCTTTCAGGAATATTGGGACGGGACACGTTGGACGAAAGCCAAAGACTTTTCACCAGAACAAAAACGCTCCCACCAACAACAAATCACCATCTATCGTTACGCCGAAGTCAGGGAAGCGATCGCGTCAGGTAAAACCATCTTCATAGTCGAAGGTGAACGCCTAGCAGATAGCCTTTGGGCAAGAGACATAGCAGCCACTACCAACATCGGCGGTGCTGGCAAGTATCGCTCCTACGGCAACTACCAAAGTGCTTTAGAAAATGCTAACCTAGTTCTCTGTCCCGACCGTGACGAGCCAGGGCTAAAGCACATGGAAGATATTAATGAAGACTTCCCAGATGCCAAGTGGTTGTATGCCCCACCCAGCGATTTTTACTGGACACACTTACCCAAACATGGCGGATTGGATATTCAAGACTGGATAGACGACGGAGCAACAGCCGAAGACATCCTGCAAGCCATCGAGGATAGACGAGTCGTAGTTGATGCGCTCAACGAAACCCTGTCCCTAGAAGCCGAGCGGGATAGACCAGCCCAAAGTAAGTATAAACAAAAATTGAATGCCATTCGTGCCGTGTGGGGAGAACGCCTACGCTGGAATACCCTCAAAAAACAAGTAGAACTCGACGGTAAACGGTTGCCACTTGACCGGATTGATTTACAAGTAGCGATTGATATTGACATTGACATCAGTAAAGAACAAGCCAAAGGGATTGTCTTGAAACTGGCTCAAGCCCATTCATACTCTCCTGTAGTGGAGTATTTAGAATCAGTCGAAGGGCGTTACCCCAACGTAGATGTCAGTTTCTTGGATAAATTAGCCGAACGTTACTTTGGCACTCATGACCCCTTACACGCTGCCCTGATGAAACGCACGTTAATTGCAGCTGTAGCCAGGGCATTCGAGCCAGGATGTAAACACGATGAAATTACCATCCTCCAAGGTAAGCAGAAATCACTCAAATCCACATTCTGGGAAATTCTAGCCGGGGAAGAGTTTTTCACCGATGACCTCAACGGCACAGAAAAAGACGAGGTTTTAAAAATTAGCCAGTATTGGATTTTAGAATATGCCGAGTTTGAGAACGCCTACAAGAAAAAGGATGTTTCCCAACTCAAGGCGTTTTTATCCAGAAAGAAAGACTCCATGCGCCGTCCCTACGGTACTGATATTGAAGATTTCCCCCGTCCATCCATCCTGGTAGGAACTACCAATTTAGATGAATTTCTCTATGACCCCACAGGGGAACGTCGCTTTTGGGTAATTAAGGTTTTATTCAAG
>NZ_CP091922.1 GCF_022063185.1 Nostoc sp. UHCC 0870
CTAGGTACAGCCCGCGATATCGGCTCATCAAGCAATAAGAAGGCTTTAGAGTCATAGAAACTTAGATGACCGTTAAACGGTATAACTTCAGACTCCAATACCCCTTCTCTGTCAAACCAATAAACTTTTGGAGAGCCTGTTCTTTCTTCAAAAAATTTCCCATCTGATGAGATAGTTAGAGTAAGTCCTTCGGTTGCTTCTACCTGAGCAATTAAATTGTTGCTGTTACTATTCAACCAATTTTCGACACCATTCGGATCTGGTTCATCACCGATAAATTTAATTTGGCTGTTTAGAGAAATGCTTCCCGTTAACAGCCATGTTCCAATTAATAATTCTATATTCATAGGATATTTTATAATTACAGGTTTGATTCAGGCTGTTGCTGCTCCGAGAAAAGGCTGTTTACTTAGACCAATCTATTCTCAGTGCCTTTGGCTTGGCGCAAGCGACCTGTGAGCAGACAGTGACGCTCTAAAATTTATCGGTTTTTGATTTCTACTGGCCTATCAGTAGTAAAAAATGCTCTGCTTCATGATTGTGTACTTAATCATTGAGTGAGCGTCCCGTTCAACATATCTCAGCTTTGTTATGAGATTCTCCAAGATGAAATTGCTTCAGCAAATCGGCACATTCCGGTACAGCGATTTGTTATCAGATTATGTTTAAACAGGATTACTAATGGATTGACTAGGAGATATTAAACAGACTCTTAATTTACAAGAGTTACAGAGTAATAACCTCGAAGTAGATTGTAAGTAACCTTGTATTTACGAAAAGAAAAGACCATATCTGATAGATAATTACCTGCGCTTGAATAGTATTCTAAACGATATCTGGAACTGGTTGGAGCTAGGATATAGCTTCCTGTGTTACCATTATCAACTACCCCGTTGGATTCTTTGATGAATTCGTTTATATTTACGCCTCTTTTAAGACATTCTGCTATCTTATTCTTCAGACTATATTCAACTGCATATTGTATTCTAGGGTTAATACCATTACCATTTAATGAATATGTTGGTAAGCCAATCATAGTATTATATTCAACTGTTGTAAGGTTCAGTCTTACAAGTGTTGCATGATAACGACGATCTGATGGTCGGCTTACTTGAAAGCAATTAGTTCTAGTTGATGCTTTTGCCGGAGTTGTGTAATATCCAAAAATCATCGTTAGACTTCCACACAGCAAACTTAGAGATGTTACAACTACTAGATTTAAGTTTTTAAATTTCATAAAAAACTACTTTCAAATTTTGACAAGTTCTGATTTAATTTTTTTGCAAATTAATTTGTATATTAGGTTTTCCTACTAACTCCCCAGATATCCGTTTATTGTTGTTTAACTTAGTATTAAATGTCCAGAGTGTTTTACCTTTTTCTTTGAAGGTTAAAGTGACACTATTATTGTTGCCAACTGTGGCACTTAAAGTACCACTTTGTAGAACCATATCTTGATTTTTTTGAGAATCAAAACCTATAAATTTCCAACTTCCTGGTTTAACTGCTCCTGCTTGTGCTGAAATATTGATTTCTACAACTGTTGAAACATCATCACCTTTACTGCTGATGCTTCCTTTCCAGTTACCAGCAACAGAAGGTGCAGGATTCCCCAATTTATTAAGTTGATAATTTGTGGGTGTGAATGTTTGAATATTATTTGCAGAGGCTTGATTTTGATTTCCCAAAAATGTCATGCTGCTGATAACAGATGTTGTCACCAAAGTTGCCAAGGTAATAGATTTAGCTGAGAATTTCATCTTGATTGACTCCATTAGTAAGTTGTTGAAATTAACGAATTTAAAAGTGCGTCTTCATTTACTTACTAGTGACGGTGGCAACTTTTTATGCAGCGATGAGTTCCACAGTATCGTCCATATCTACGTGTTGCAAAGCCAGCAATAACAAAAACTGTTATTATAATAGCTATTCTGGTTATAAGGTGAGGCATAAATGAATATTTCCCTGACTCCTGAGCTAGAAGCGTTCGTGCAGAAACAGGTTGAGTCTGGTTTATACCATTCTCAAAGTGAAGTGATTCGGGAAGGATTACGTCTGTTGAAACGTTTTAACGATCATTCCGAGGAATATAAACTGTGGCTCAACGAACAGATTGCCATTGGTCTAGACCAACTTGACAATGGCCAAACTCTTCCTGCTTCTGGCGCACGCGATCGCATTCGCAACAAGGCGCAAAAGTTTATGAAAAAATCCGACTCATGAACCCAAAACCTTATGTTCTCTCCGAGCAAGCAGAAGAAGACTTGGCTTTGATTTACGCTTATATTGCGCGAGATAATCTAGATGCTGCCGAACGGATGCTCTCTAAACTGCTTTCAGCCTGTGATTTGCTGACAGATAACCCCAGGATAGGACAGTATCGTTCTGACCTGACTCCCTTACCCGTTCGTTTCTGGTTGGTGCATCCCCGCTATTTCCTGATCTATCGAGGGGAAAATCCTGTTGAAATCGTGCGTGTACTCGCTGCAAACATGGACATCGCGCGAGAACTTGCTGGCGAATAATCAAGCTATCTTCTGGCTGGGATATGAAGCCAATTTACCAAGCTCTGCGGTGGCTGGGCTACGTTTTAAAAAAATATTACTTCTGCTATTAGACAGTCTTTATAGCGGTAGTAATAAAAATCTCCCAGAGTTGACCAATGATGAAAAGTGGTTGAAGAGTGAATACTTCCCGATGTTGTGCCAACACCCCGAATCACACCCAGAAGACTGTTAATAATTTTTCAAGCCTTTCCTTAAATTGTTCCTATCTCTGGGTTTTGCACCTTCAAGTCTCAAAAAGTTGCCACCCTTAATCAACTCTGACTCCTGATTTGGTATCCACACAGATAACCTAGCTTGCTTGCTGATGGTTAGTGACTCGTGGGTTACTGCTTCTGTAAAAGTTAAGTCAGAAAAGTCTATTGCTTCGTAGACCCTATCAACAAGACGTAAAAAATTTACCTCGATTGCTCCTAACTCCAAGGCAGATTTTCTAGTTTTAGATTCGTTGTACCTGATGAATATCTCCTCTTCTTCTTCGTCTTCACCCCAGTACAAATTTTTGACCACTACATAATCAACCTGATTTCCACAAAATTCTATTAACCGTTTGAGTTGAATGATGCTATCTTTCACCCGACCTAACACTGATACCATAGTGATGCGATAGCCTAAGCTTGCATCTGCCATATCTTGAACAAAATCCTGAAAATATTCCCCCACTCCAGACGGCAGATCCATTAAAGCTACAACAGGATTTAATGACGATAAATCCTTTTTTAAAATCTCACTAAATCCCCATTGATTAAATTTGATTGTTTTCACCCCTCCAGTCAAGACTCTGTTGTAGTGTCTCCACAGTTGTGGATTATGAGGGTCGCAATCATACGCTGCCACATGAATATTGTTAGCTAAGTACATATCCAAGAGAAACCGAGCCACAATACTTTTACCTGTGCCTCCCTTATCCCCAGTACACACCACTATTCTTTTATTGACTGCTGCTCTTTCCCTGTTAGCAGTAGTTGTTTTACTCATAATTAAGCCAATTTATAAATCTTCGCGGCTGTAAAGTTTTGGTTGAAAGGTATGGTTATTCAACTCGTTCTTTAAGTCTGATTCAACCTCTTGCTGCTGTGCTGCTGGCTCTTGACTTTTTTTCTTCCCCTTGTCACTACTCATTGGTGTTTTCTCAGTCTGACTACTCCCTTGAACTGAGGTAGTATTTACCTGTGATGGCTGAGTTTCAGTAGCTAGATTTTCTGATTGATTATTTTCGTCCCCCTCAGATATCTTTTGACGGCGACGACTACTTTTTTTCAACTCACCAATTAAATACTTGATTCTGCTGCCACTCAAATGAATGCCCAGCCCCTTCAGCATTTCTGCGACTTCATCATAAGTGTAGCCGTACTTGTCAGAGGTTAGTTTCTCAATGTACCGTCTCATTTTACGGACAGCTTCCCTGTCTGATACATCCTCTCGTTCTTTCGGCTTTTGTTCCTTGAGAATTTCTATAGCCTTATCAATCTTACTTTTAGTGATTACCTCAGATTTCTGATGTTCAGCCATTGTTCTTTCATGTATTGATTGATTATTAATTATCGGTTATTTGAAAACATCTGTACCAATCTGTTTTAAAAATACTAAAAAAATTTGACTACTGCCGCTACGCCGAACTACTTTTTAGTGTGGCGGCTATGCCGTGATGATTATTTAGCCATACTCCTTATAAATTGGTTACTGTGGCTACGCCGTATTTACCATTTATCTCTAGCTGATTTTATCTGCCTTATTGTGGCGGAAGCGTAATCTAGAATTTACCCAGAGCTTTATTTTTGATTATCACCGCTATGCTGTTGTTATATCCCCTTGTTAGTAGTAGTATTGTCACCATCACGCCTGCGCTGTGTTCCCCCTCCCAACCCATCGCTGTGCCTCCGTACATACGTAGCCGATGACACCTCCCTTATACCCAAATTGGGCTAGAAGCAAGCCATGCCTTTTCGCTGACGCTCAACCTCGCTGCGCTCGGACGGCGGCTTGTTCAAGGGGGCGCACCCCCTTAAAAAACCCCCAATAACATTGTCCCCAAATTCTTGATTATGTCTCCTCGCAAGCAGTCAAAAAGACTTGTAAGAAACCACCTCTTCTCAATGAGACTGAGTGACATTGAGTTGGATCTGCTGCGGATAAAATCACAAGATGCGGGAATGTCAGCAAGTGAACTAATGAGGCGTAATGGATTGTTGCGACCACTGCCCAAACGACTGAGCAAAATTAGCCTACAAACATATTGGGAACTGGGACAAATCGGTAACAACTTAAATCAACTTGTCAAAGCCACCAACACAGCGATAAAAATGGGGCGTACTCCCCCAGCTAACCCAGAACTATTAGAAGAACTTTTGTCAGTGTTACATCAGTGTAGACGAGACATTGCACAAGTTGACACCGAATCGGACGACTGGGAAGAAGAGGAGGAAGACGATGATTGGGAAGCAGACGAAGGGTAGAGGTTTTCGCAAGCTACTGGATTATTTACATAACAGTGAAAATGCCAAACTAATTGGCGGTAACATGAGTGGTAGAAATGCCAGAGAATTATCTAAAGAATTTAGGGTATCTCGACAACTAAATCCAGATGCCGAACGTGTTGTTTATCATGTGTCTCTGTCAGCAGCCAAGGATGATGTAATTTCTGAAGATAAATGGTGTGAAATAGGCAATCGCTACATGAAAGAGATGGGCTTTGATGCCAATCAATTTGTCATCTTCCGCCACGAAAACACCGACGATGATCATGTCCACATTGCCGCCAGTCGCATCAGAATGGACACAGGGTTACTGGTTGATGATTCCTGGGATTATGTACGCTCTGAAAAAGTCCTACGTCAGATTGAAATTGACTATGATTTAGTGCAAGTCCAGGGCAGTAGAGAAAGATTAAATCGCACACAAAGCACTGGACAATTTAGGCGCATTAAACGAGAACAAGAAGAATATGAGCAGGGTAAGCGCGATACCCCACCAGAACCCAGTATTAAAGAACTAATCCAGCAGACAATTGATAACTTATCTGTTGATCATCCCCAGATTCCAACGTTAATTATGCGATTACAACAAGCTGGTATTAGTGTGAGGACAGGATTTACCAGGAACGGTAAATCTAAAGGAATTTCTTATGAGAAAGATGGAATCGCTTTTAGTGGTACACAATTAGGTGCAGCTTACACCTTCCCAGGATTGCAAAAACATCTCCGAATTGACTATCAGCCACAAAGGGATGATGCACGAATTGAGCAGCTGTTAAACAATCCTGTTAAGCAAGCGGTGGAGAGTGAACAACTCATAAATGCAATTGCTGAAAATCAAGCTCAATCCAAAACCACTCCTAAACCAAAGCTAAACCAGAATCAAGCAATTGAGTTATATCAGTATTACAGTGGCGACTTGCAAAGTTTATTAGTGATTGACCGAGACAAAGAAATTGCTTTAAGGGCATTATTAGATAATCACCCAGCCCAAGATGTAGAAGAAATTATTAAAGCTAGTCCTGCCGGATGGACTGATGACGAAGCTAAATTATTAGTTCTAATCGCTAACAATCAACTGGCATCCAATCGAGAGCAAAAGCAGCGTTCACCCCAGTTTACACCACCAGCAGAGGATGAAAGTCTACGCCCAGTATTACAGCATTTCTTGACTCAAAAACGCGGTATCTCCAATTTCCTTGTACACCCATTACAGCAGCAGGGATTGGGTTACATAGACCAGCACCGAAATGTTGTTTTTATCAAACGGGATTTAAACGGTAAAAAATCAGGCGCACTGGTTTGGGACACCACACGCCTTGACAATCGCTGTTCACAGTATCCTGAAAACACCCAATCAAATCACGGTTGGTTTCAAGTCAACTTGGGTGGAAAACCAGACGATAAAATCGAGAGAGTATTTTTGTGTGACTCCCCCATTGATGCGCTGACAATGGCAGAGATTGATAGGAAAGCACACAAGGGAATGCCACCAGTGAGAACAATGTACATGGTCGTGGATGACCCGCATAACCTGCCTCTAGAAGTTCTCAGAAATATCAGTAGAATTGGGCTGGCATTTAATAAGGATAAGCAAGGTCAAGAAACCGCCAGTGCTGTACTAGAATTGCTGCCCCAAAGCAAGATACTTCCGCCTGATAATCAGACTTGGAATCAGGATTTGCTAGAACGGCTGCACTATGAGCAAGAAAAACGCAGACAGCAGCAAAGAGGTTTTAGTCGGTGATTCGCCTTGCCCCACGAACTCGTCGCCGCTTCGCTCGACTCATGCGGTCTTCGGGACGGGCAGAATGATTATTAGTAAAGTTGACTAGACCCCACTAGCCCGCCCCGAAGACTCCGCGTTGCCGCATGATTCGCAACGAGTTCTTAAATCTTGGAAATAACAAACATATTGAGAAACGCTTGAAAATTATAGTATTAATTGATACTTACGCAACGTAGGTTAAAACTGCTGAAGAATTGCTAAAACCTATATAGTGGGACTTCCCAGTCCATCTTGCATAAAATTATTTATATCTCGGACAACTCTTATTAACCCAGATATTCAGTTTCGAGTGGGATGTTGAGATTAGCTAGATTTTAGAGTTTTCACAAGTCTACCGATTGCACCAATTATGAGCGTAATATTTAGGTAGATAAGTAAAACTTAATACTGGCTACATAGTAGAAGTGCTAGTAATCAGTTTTGATTTAAGATAATGAAATAAATATAAATATTAAATGCTCAAGTTGGCTTTTGAGGTATTAGTTTTTATAAGCGTGTTTTCCTACAATTTTTACGTTTTGGTAGGATGACCCCTCTTACTCTGAATTTTCTGTATGGGTATAGCAATATCTAAAATTAATATCGTCGCAATATTTACAACGAATCACACTTTTGCACATACCTCCTCGGATACCCTTTATTGTACAGAATGGAAAGCGGAGGAACTTTGAAGTCTATTAACATAAGTTGCTTTAAAAGTCAATATATTATGTGATACTTTAAGAGGTGGTTATTTTAGATTTCACATCAATATAGCGGAAGTGTTGGTTTTTTCAAAAAATAAAGTTGCTGTTTTATATGCCTAAGTGTGTCAATTGCGTTAGTGAAATAAGACTGCTTGATAAACAGAGTAAATTTTGAAACAATCTTGGTTGTTGAATGTATTCTCCAGTTTCTTATTAATAAATAACAAAATGAATCATAAATCGAGAATAAATTTTGTTCCTTATATGCAGAGAGAAATTCTCTCACAAATAAATCAATTGAAAAGTATTATTTCAGTTTTTCGTGGCTTGGGCAACAACAATGATGAAAGCGAACAAGATATATCAAGCGATGCGGAAATTAATAAATGGGAAAAAATAATTGAAGAAGAACGTAATAAAGTTGAACAACTTCATCTTACACTAGCTTTTGTCGGGACGATGAAAGCTGGTAAATCGATGATTATCAATTCGATTATTGGGTCAAAAATTTTGCCAAGTCGTAACACTCCTATGACGACATTGCCAACGATTATAACCCATAAACCAGGGCAAAAAGAGCCAGTTCTCAATCTACAAAATCCTTTACCCTTTAATAAGGCTATAACTTCAATTAAAGAAATTCTAAAAAATAAGGATAAAAATAGTTATCAAGAAATAAATGGTTATTACTTGTTAACTGATGATATTAAAACTACATTATTTAGTATTTGTGATATATCCATAATAGAACAGTCATATATTGGCAAGAAAGACATTCATTCTGTGTTGATTCTTCTAAATGATGTTACACGTATTTGTAAAGCATTTGAACTCGAAAATCCCTTAAAACACTGTACAAAACTAGAGCATTTCCCAAATATCACGATTGAGTTCTCTTACTTAAATAATAGAACAGAAGAAAGAGGAGGAACGCTTTCTCTTATTGACTCTCCAGGTCCTAATGAAGCAGGTCAAAATTTACAAGAAATTGTAGAAAAAGTTTTAAGCGACGCATCTTCTGTAGTTGGTGTTATTGATTATACCCAACTTGGAAGTAAAGCAGAACGCGATATTCAAATCTCAATAAGATCAATTCAGAGGCTGGCAAAATCAAGATTATTCGTGTTGGTTAACAAATTTGACCAGGAGACTAACGATAGCCTTAATGAAGAAAAAACAATTAACTATATTCATGAAAAACTTTTCCCTAGAGAAGGAATAGACGGCGAAGTTTTATCTGTGCAAGGTCGAGCTTACCCAATTTCTGCTAAGTCCGGATTCTTTGCAAATATGGCTAAAAGAGCGATGATCAATGATGGAATGTTACCAGATCCATCTATTGAAGATTGGGTTGAAGATTTTGGGAGGCTTGCTTATGCTACTAGAGCAAAAAGCTTTTTGAAAAAATTAGATGATGAGCAACATATCCATGCGAGTGATGATTTGTGGGAAGACTCTAAGATGGGTCATCCTATGGAAGAAATCATTACAAATTCACTTAAACAAGCTGTACCGCTTAGTCTTGGTTCAGCACTTTCCAAAATCAGTAGTATCAACTCTAAAATGGGCAGCAACTTAGAGTTAATTGATAGCTCAATCAAGCAAGAAATAAGTAATTTAAATGAATCACTTAAACGATTATCTACGCGACTAAAAATGGTTGAAGCTGCTGAAAATGAATTGGTAGTTCTGAAACAAGAAATACTTTCCAATACCAGAAAACAAACACAAAGCGCGTTTCGCCAATGGGAACGTCAAGCTAGGAATACCGTAGAAGATTGGTATAAATCAGTTGCAAAAAATCTAGATAAACCAAGTAAAAATGTTCCACTATTCCAATATTTTGGTTTTGATGTATTATTTAATTTGCTCTTTCCAGAAAAAACATTAGAGCTAGTAAGAGAGAGACTCAGCACGAGAGAATTTACCTCTGAACAGGAAGCCAAAGAATTTTTAAATGCGATATTTACTCAGCTTAGTTTTTTCATTAGAGATAGTTTAGAAACAGAAGTTTCTAAACTTAATACAATGGTAAATGAAGCTCAGAATAAATTGGATTTATTTATTAAAGATAAAGTCAACCATATCATAGAAGAAGAAAAAGAAGATCTAAAAAATAGTTTTAATGTTGATATAAAAATTCCCCAACCATCTTTGACAAAAATAGAATTAAGCTTGGAAAGAATTGAAAGAGCAGTAATCAATCCAAAAGAAGTTGATATAACCTATACCTATGAAACTCTAGAACGGAAGTGGTATACGCTGTGGTTGGTAGACCATAATATAACTAAGAAAGGCACAAAAAAAGAAACAATTTATACAATTGATCCTGGTCAAGTAAGAGCAGCCTTGATTGATAATATTGACAACACAGGAGATATTATTACAGCCCAAGTTAATAGTTACATTGCAGATATTTTTCAGCAAAATATTGACAGTTTTTTTTCTGATTTGGTGAAGCTTTTTCAAGACATCAAAATTAATATAGAAAAAGGAAAAAAAATTAAGCAAGAAAACGATGAAATTAAGCAAGAAATTTATAGTAATATCAAATCAATGCAAAAAAATATAGTCTTTCTAGATAAAAGAACTAAAGATACTAAGAGAGGAGTAAATGAATACTTTAATATTTACTAATAACCAATTTCCTTCAAAATTAGAAAGTGAGCTAGATAGAATCCCTCAATTATCTGAGCGAATGTTAGTCGATTTAGTTAATGGACTATATGTAGCAAATGAACAAATAAGCTTTAAAGCTAACCAAAATCTTTTGCCTCGCTTACTAGGTTTTTTTGATGGCTCTAGTCAACAAAGAGAAAAAATTATTGAGCAAAATTTTTATGGTTCTCTTAATATATTAAGTTTTTGGGTAAAAAACCTTACGATTAAGGGAAGTTTCACTAATAAGGCACTTACTATTATTTCTAATAAATTAATAGAAACCAGACAGAATTTAGAAACAATTAGTGCTGATAACATTGAACTCATATCTTCTTTAGAAGCAGTTGTAAATGAAAAAATCAACATTTTATCTAGTGAAATCAAAGAAATAAAAATAAGACAACGCACTCAAATTCGTATTGACGAGGTTACACAAGCATGGGCAAATAATCGCTATTACATTGACTATCCACCTTTAATTCAAGCAATTTTAGCAATTGACGATCTTTCTCGTGGCGATGTAGGAGAATTTCTCTATCGTGATGAGCAATTATATAATCTAATGCTGGACAAAATTTCTAATCAGCTTAAAGCTTGTATTGGTCTATCAAATTCTGATTTCTTACCTTTGGTTGAGTGGATGTCTTCTTTTGGAATACCCAAATTACCTGAAGATAAAGAAGTAGTTTCTTATCTTATTGTAAGAAAAAATAGAAAAAAAATGCCGCATTTTATACAAGAATATATAAACTTTGAAAAAACTCCAGATTGGTTCATTAATAGTCAGGATAATGGAGAAATTCCTGTGATTCTACATAGTAGATTATTACTCGAATGTTTAGCCAGCGATATTAGTGATAATTAGGTAATTTTATGTCAGAAAGTGCAATAAAAATTGGTATGGTTTTTGCTGGCGGTGGTCGTCGAGGAGCTTTTCAAGTTGGTATTCTCAAAGCACTTTCTCAAATAGGAATTGAACCATCCGTAATTGCAGGAACAAGTATTGGCGCACTTAATGGTGCTGTTGTTGCATCTTCTAGTTCAATGCGAGATGCAGTAGAAAAACTGGAATCTCTCTGGCTTGGACTTAACACTTCTCAAGTAATTCAATTTGAGAAGCAAGTTCTTCAACAAATAATTCAATTTAAAAATTTCGGTCTATTTGATTCTAATAGAGTTGAAGAAATAATTAAAAATACTGTTGATATTGATTCATTGATAGCAAGGAATTCAAAAGAATTTTATGTTGGAGTTTATCCTACTAATGACAATACAGGTATCACATATTTTGATAATATTTTACAAGATTTATGGCGTTATTTAGAATCGAAAGATAAAACAATTTTTTTAAAAATTAATGAATTAGAAAAACAAGTTGCAATTAAAGCTTTAATGGCTAGTGCAGCTTTTCCTATTGCATTTAAGTCTATTAAAGTTGGGGATAATTTTTTTAGAGATGGTGGAATGGGAGATCGTTTGAAAGAACAGGGGAATGTTCCTTTTGAACCTTTAATTAAAACTAAATGTACTCATTGCATTATTGCTTCAGCAGGAGATGGTTCTCTTTGGAATAGATTTGACTGGAAAAGTAATATTATCATTTATGAAATTAGACCTTCAAAACCTCTTCATAATGACCGTGGAGTTACATCTCTATTTGATTTTAATCCAACTGAAACTCGTTTACTTATTGAACAAGGCTTGAATGATACTCTGAATTTTTTTAATAAACAAAATGATTTTATAAAAGCTATTCAAGACAGTGTATATAGTGAAATTAATTTAATTGAGAGCCTTAAGAGACTTGAATAAACATAAACCTCGTATTGAGCCGAGAGTTGCGGGTATTTAAAAATTAGGCAGTAGAGGGGGTGATTTGAAAGATATTCATTTGTGGAGTCAAGGATGTCCAAGATTCAGGGAAAAAAACTACCAAGTAGCATCAGAACTTGGCAATTTCAAAAGTGATCTGCTACAACTCTCAATAAAATACTTATGTAATAAGACTTTTAAGCTTAACCCGTTTTTCTGTTCCAATTATACTTGTACCCCAAATTTGGCATTTGCACTTTATTGAAATTACCGCATCTCCCCAACTTCCCTAATATATTCCACCAACTCCCTCGTATAACCCCCTTCAGAAATCCGCTCCAAATTCCCCACCAGGATAAACAGTTCTCGCGCTCTACTCACAGCCACATTTAGTAAATTAGGTCTGCGATTAATAAACCAGAGACTATCTGTTGGTTGACATTGGCGGGTCGAGAAAATTATCACTGACTTCTGACCCCCTTGAAATGTGTGAACTGTGCCAATGCTCTTATCTGAAAAATTAGTCCAGCGAGATTGTAAACGTTGGGTCAGAGCATTTACTTGACGGCGGTAAGGTGAAATCACGCCAATTGTGTTGTTAGAGTCAGGAGAATTTAAGCAATAACCCGCCGCTAACAACTCCTCAATCAACGCTTCTACTGCATCAACTTCTGCCCAATTAACGTTGTTCTCCAGTTTCCCTTCCACATGGCAACCAATCAGGTTAGTACCCAACCGAGAAGCTTTTGGCTCAGTTTTGATGATCATGCCGTAATTGCACAAGCGATCGCAAAAATCAGCAATCACCGGAGCGCAACGGTAATGGTATTTCAGGATAATCCCCTGACCAATATCTTGGATTTGTCCTGATGCCCCAGCCGCTCGGTGATAAGCAGTGGAAGCAGTAGGGCTGTAGCGGTCATAATCTACATCCGTTAGACCTTGTTCCAGAAAAGATTTGCTGCGATATTCCTCTTTCTTCTGGTCGCTCAAATTAACAACTGGCTCTAATTGCAATGGATCGCCTACAATCAAAGCCCGATTACACCTTACTAAAACAGGGAAAACCTGATGTGGTGGAATCTGACCTGCTTCATCTACAATTACTTGATCAATACAGCCACTATCGGGATAGGGTAACAAATTACGGATGGAGTGCAAAGTGCAAAGGAATACTGGAAACAACAGACTGATATCCCGATAAATGTTTCTCCAATTTAGACTTAACTGACGGTAAGCATCCCATTCGCCATTCATGACAGCAATGTAAGTCCTCATGGAAGCTATCACCTCATCTTTCCGCCGTCGTGCTTCCTGCTGTTGAAATTGCCAAGACCACTCAAATAACTCTACTTGCAGTGAGTGTAATTCGGTGTAGAAACGACTGTAAAAATCTTTGGTGGGATAAGTTGTAAGTCTGGTTTCAACTTGAGAACGCCGATTAATGAGGTCTGTGAGTTCTTGCTGTAATGACTCTAACTGCTGTTGTGTGCTGTCAAAACTATTCTGTTGCTTCTGCCAATTTGATGCTTCTGCTAGTAGCCCCTCAAACACTTTGCTGGGCTGCTATGAGAGATTCAGTTGTTAGTGGGATTTGAAAAAGGAAATGGGGTGGCCAGTGTCGCTAACACAGGCATCTCTATTTGTTTATGCAGGCGTTTGAGAATATGATGTGGGCTGTTTTTGGTTATCGAGTGCCAGAATCGTTTAATCGTCTGCACAAGCTGGACAAACCAGTTGTCATTTTTACTCTTATTCTGCCAGTAATCAACTCTAGCCAAAGAACGCCTAGCACTATCAAGATATTGTCCTATCTGCTGGTAAGCTTCTAGCGGAAACCTAGAGTAGTCGCGTGAAGATTCTAATGATGAGGGCTTAACAAGAGAGGTCTTCATCGCTGACTCAACCGATTGTATATCTCGGTATAGTTCCTCTAATAGTTGTTCATCAGCACTTTTCTCTTGAAGATTATCCTCGTCTTGTTTTTTGTAAGTTTCTATTTGTTGAACACCAGCTAATAATTGTTGCTGTGCTGACTCCCATTCATCGTGATTAAATGTTTCTTTGGTTAACCAGTCGAGTGCAGCTTGCAAACTAGGTAACACTTGGCTCTCAACTAAATCCTTAGACCCTCCTGATAAGTAGAAACGGTCAGAGGTCAAGTTACTGGCTAAGATTTTCTCAACGTTCTTTACAGCAAAATTGTTAGTGCTTGTTACCACAGTTAGGTTACTTCTATCTCTCCCAGTTGTTGCTAATTCCACGGCTCGACTTACCACTTGCTGCGCTATCTTATGTAACAACAGTGTCGTCTTACCATTCCCTGGTGGGCCAATCACAGCAGTAATAGAGTTTAACTGAGAATGTTTAAGAGCTTGTGCTTGATAGTCATCGGGTAGCGAGTTGGGAAAAGCACCTAGAAAAACGACATCATGCTGAGGTGGTTTTGGTTGTCCAAACAGGTATTCGTAAGCTGGATATCCTGGTCTTGCCCATTGAAAGTAACTCTGTTCGCTGATTTTCTGAAAATCTTTTTTGAGGTGGTAATTAAAAGCAGTGTAGTCAAAATCCAATAAATAGGGGAGAAGTTTTGACCGCACGGGGAAGGGTGGTAATTCAATCAGTCCCATAAAGTCTTGTAGCGTCTTAAAGGGACGATTGAAAGTAGTTTCGAGAAAAACTTTCAACCCCTCCCTTGTCACCAGAGACTCAGCCGCTTCTTCCTCTAGCCCGTACCACTGCATCAAATTGGGAATAACAGGCTGAAACTCGTACTGGGTTAAATCCCATCCGCTACTACGATAATTGCCTTCAAAGATAGGAGAAACGTTGATGGTGAACAACGGGCGAAATTGACGGCGATTGCTTTCAATTTCATAAATCTGGGGGAAAGCTACAGCAATTGATGGTAATTCTGTTTGCCCTTTGTTCTTTGAATTTTTAAACTGTTGCTTGATGTTTTTAAATAAAGACTCGTCTATTAATAATTTATCCCCTACCAGATTTACAAGAGAGTCCCAGATGTTGGGTTGAGTAGATTCGTCAGCTTCTACTTTGGCATTACTCAAATTTTCGATTGTGGATGTAATCTAACCAAGCCTTGAGTAATGCTCGAATCTGTGAAGCTTCCGCCATCTCTGTTTCTCCCAAAGCACCTAATCGTAATCACGGGTTTTAAAACTCTATTCGTATAGTAATGCTTCTAGCTTGTTTAGAAGATTTACTATCTGTTTTTCCTTGCGCGGTTCTTTCCAAAGCTGACGTTTTTTAATGCGCTGGGTGATATCTTTTAGCCGTTCTGGTATTTGGTTAGGTGTTTTAGATGGTGGTGTTTCAGATGAAGTGTTGGCGATGATTTGTTCTTTGATTTGGCTTAAAGACCAATCGTTAGCTATTGCCCTTGACAAGAGTTCTTGTCGCACTTCCTCATCTTTTACTCGTGCCAATGCTTGGGCTTTGGTGTATTCTAGTTTTCCTTCTCGTAGTGCCATTAAAATTTCTTCGGGCAGATTGAGCAGAGGTAAACGCTTAGTTGTAAATGATAGCCAATTCATCAGCCCCAGGCTCACAAATACCTGTTGTACTGTCTTTGATTGCTCTAAATCCACTTTAGGAGAAACGTTTCTCCTAGATTCTGTTTCCTCATCCAAATTGTCAGAAATGTTATCCTCAGTTTCCGTTGATTCTGAGTTAGGAGAAACGTTTCTCCTAGATTCATCTAATGAGTCTGGTGGCTGCTTTTCTTCTTTGCTGTGAGCGTTCTTCATGCGGTACAGCAAGGATTTGACAGCTTCTATATCGCAATGCAGCCGGATGGCTAACAAGTGTAAAATACCTTCGGTTTCTTCAACAGGGTTTAGGTCTTCCCGTTGTAGGTTTTCAATCAAAGCCAACTGAAATGCTTGGTCATCTGATAGCTCACGGACAACCACAGGCACAACTTCTAGTTTTACTTCTTGTGCTGCCCTATAGCGTCGTTCTCCTGCTACTAATTCGTATTTTCCCTCCGCCCCTGGACGAACTAACAGAGGTTGGAGGATGCCATGCTGTTTAACTGACTCAACTAATTCTTTTAATGCTTGTGGGTCAAAATTAGCGTCTGGGTTGGTGTTGAGGCAGAACTATATCTTCCAGCTTGACAGTAGTTTCGGTAGCTGGTGATGTTTCTGCTTCTGGTGAGTCTAACCAAGGTGCTGGGGGTGGAGTTGTAATTTGCCCCCCAAAGGGTTTTTCAGTTTGCTTACGTCGGATCACAAAGCCTCCAAAGCTAAAGCTATTTCTTCAAGGATAGGGACTACAGAGTGTTTAGGGTCAAATACTGCTAGGGGCGCACGTTCTTCTGTGGCATCAACAAAAGCAGTAGCTCTGGGAATAGCAGGGAAAATCCGACCCCAAGCTGAAAGTTGTTCTTGGATTGCTGCCAATGCTCGTTTATCGGCTGAGTTCTGTTGAGCATACCGCGTAGGAACAAACCCTACTATTTGGATTTTGCGGTTAGCTTTATTTTTAACGTGGGTAATAGTTTGTAAGAGTTCGTCTGTTCCCTCAAAGGCTTTGAGATGGGTTTCAACTGGTACGAGTACGTGTGTGGCTGCGACTAAGGAGATGTAAGAAAGTAATCCTAAGCTGGGCGGACAGTCTATCAGGATGAAGTCGTATTCATCCTGAATAGGTTCAATGGCTTCCTTGAGGCGTAAGTCGCGCATGGCAGCACTAACTAACTGCATTTCTGCTCCACTCAAGACTCGGTTAGCTGGAACTAAGTCCATACCGTGAATGCCCTCATGAATCGGTAAGGGCTGCTCGTTGATAATGGCATCAGCAACAGTTTTTTGTAACTGAGATGGCACTAGCCCCATGAATTTGGTTAAGGATGCTTGGGGGTCTATGTCAATGAGGAGAACGCGGTGTTCTCGTTTTGCTAGGTGGTATCCCAGGTTTTGGGTCAGTGTCGATTTGGCGACACCACCCGCCTGATTAAACAGGGCTATAATGCGGCATTGCTTGTCTGAAGTTGACACTGGCTTTCGTTCCTAGAAGATACGTTGAGGTTTGGTCAACCGACTCGGTTTTAGTTTCCAGTTTACGTGTATCAGGTGAAAAAAGTTTATTTTGAGATGGAAATTGCAGTAGAGTTTATATAAATTTACGGTGTCACTATGATTGCAGAAGCAACGAAGCGGGGAAAGTCGTAGAAACAGTTATATGAAAATTCCTCCTGATGCTATTATTGCTGACGAAAAAATCACCCGCTACTTATTAGTACCGAGAGAACAAGATGATAAATCAAAGTTTCTCGCCCAAGCTGGATTTACACAAGACAACCCAGAACTATTGAAAGCAGCAATTCGGCAACTGGCAGATTCAACAGAAGCAATACAAGATAGAGATAATGAATATGGGGTGTTCTATCGCGTCACTGGTGAATTAATCGGCTTAAAGGGGCGAAACCTAGCAGTGATTACAGTTTGGCTGCAAAGGGCTGTTGACGGCAAGTTTCAGTTGATCACCCTCAAACCTAACAAGGAGTCTGCAAATGAATTTTGAACTATACCAGCGTGTCGCTTTAAATCGGGACTTGGATGAATATCAATTAAAAAAAGGTGATGTAGCAACCTTAATTGATTTTGTCCCTCATCCCAGCAATGGCGAACAAGGATGTGTTCTAGAAGTATTCAATGCAACTGGTGAATCAATCGCTGTTGTCATTGTTCCCATAACTGATATTAAACCACTGCGAAATCACGAAATTTTGAGCGTTCGCTCTTTGGTGGAAATTTAGGTCGCCCAGTGGCTACCCAGATAGATGTTATGTGTGCGCGGTCATCTGAGAATGACTGCTGTACAAGCCTACAGCATTAAGAAACTCTAAACTCTAGTAGTTCATTTCTTACTAAGAGTTGTCACAGCCTTTAATATAATCAAGGTTTCTGGAGAGCCTGTGCTGCATAGCCTAATTGCACAGTCGCACCTTGGAAGATATTTTTCAAGCCTAACTGCTTAATCATCTTGCTTATTCTTGGCTATGAGAATAAAAATTTTTTACTAATCTTAGAATTAAGAACATTAGTTAAAAATAATTAACAATTTTTGGGAATCATATAAAAAACTGGATGTACCTGTTTTTATATGGTTTATCCATTGGAGATATATGGGAAAAATACGTGAGCGTAGAACTTGGCATTTGACTCCTAATGGGTGGGAAGCGGGTTCTTTGCATGAGGATATTGGGATTTCTATACAAATAAAACCGCCTGCGAATAGAGTGCTTACCCAAACTTGTTTAAAAGTTACGTATGAATATCATCGAGACGGATGCCCTTACTATGAGGTAAGTCAACCCGAATTTCAAATACAAGACAAAGAACTTATCCAGAAATTAATAGCTAAATATGGTGATTGTCCAGAAGAAATCTAAACCTCAAAGGGTGTATGGTGGCATAAAAATGATTATCCATATGTAACACTAAAGAACTGACTCTAATCTTGCAGAAAAGATTTTAGCTATCGGCATATCTGCAAGAGGTCTATTTTCTTGCGTTTTACGCATCTATCATATTATCTACTCTATATCTAGTGTTTTGGGAAATGATATGAATAAACCTCGTACAAAAGGTTCTAAAAATGGGAAGTGTAATATCTGTGGTAAGGATGGAAAACTAACTGATGATCATGTACCACCAAAAGGAAGTCTTAATCCTAGTAAAGTGAAAATTATGACATTGGTTGGGTCTATAGATAAACTTCATGAAAAAAGTATAGATTCAAAAATTACCAGAACTTCACAAAATGGATTAAAATTTCTCAGCTTATGCTCCTATTTTCTATAGTTGGCTATATCTATGCCAGTTACTCCGCTTTTCAGGTTTGGGTTTGTGCTTTCTTTCGACAAAACCCCCGGTACTTAGTAGTGGTTTACAGTGTGTCCTAATTTGCAAATATCTCGGTGGCTATCCAAGTAAGCCTGAAAATAAACTAACTCCTATTTATATTTTGGACAAATTTGTTGAATTAATCTGTCAGTAGTCTTAAAAAAATTAACGTCTAGACGGTCTACAACCTGATTTGCACCATCAACACCATAAAGTTGAATAATCATATCAGTAAGTTTTTTAATTGCACTATTTTTTGACTCATTACGGCTTCTACCGCCAGCCTCTCTCCAATCACAATATTGTTCAGCATATATATAAGCAAAACCACCCAACTTTTCTTGTGTTATTTGAACAGAAGGTTTTTTCTGAGTTTGAAATTGCGATATAGGAGAGGGAGCAATAGTAGATTGTTTATTAATTGAAGATACTCCGCACATTCCATTTAAATTAATTACATTTCCTTGAGAGTCTTCCATAAAACAGTAGGGAGTATCTTCCGCTACGGCTCTTTGTGACATGGGAGATAAAATAGTAGCAATAGATATTAATGAAATAATTAACCTATAACTACCGATACGAATACATGAACGAAAATATTTGGTAAGCATAATGCTCCTAATTTTAGCTTTTTATATTTTTAAATTCGCCAAATACCGACAGAGGTTAATGAGAGGAAAAAATATTCACTAGAGACTTTTACCAACCTCTAGCGTGTACACTACCCTTTACCAGATACTTTTTTAAATCATGTCTTTTAGCAATTGTTAACAACCTCAGTATTTTTGTCTAATTTTATACTAATATTTCGTAAAGCTCACTTGATGCAGTTTGCTGTAATATCGCCAAATATCGACATTTGATACATAAAATGTGGAATAGCTTATCTCGGCGGATACCCAAGCCCCGTATCGGGACTAAATCACCGAATGTTGAGCTTCAAGAAACGCTTTGTGCTTCTGTTCTGGGGTTACAGAACATCTTGCCCGAATTGCTATATAAATTTTGTACTTTGATTTAGTAGCTATAAGTTTTCAAGGAGTGATGTAGCAGTGAGAACAGATGGAGAAAGCCATAAATTTTCTAGAGAAAAAGCGATTACTTATTGTAAAGAATTAATCGAGTATTACAAAAGTTGCAGGAAAAGGTTTCGTGATGCTTGGTATGGCTCACAGGCTGCTACTGTAATTTTGTCAGCTGCAACTCCTATTCTTATATTAGGAGGTGCGCCACCAGTAGTACAAGCAATTCCTCCTACATTGGCTTCTATTAGTGGTGGTCTAGCGGTATTCCGGTGGCAGGAAAATTGGATAATTAGTAAGTCCACTCAAGAAGCTCTTGAAGCTGAGTTAATAGCTTTTGAGATTGGTGTTACAGAATCTTATCGAGTGACTGAGGACAAAGCAGTTGATAATTTTATAACTCGAATAAACACATTACACTTGGATCAAGTGAAAGAGTGGAGTGCTGTTCTTATGAGAAATAAACTACTTCCTAAAAATAGTGATAATGATCTAGAAAATTCTACTGTGACTCAAGAATTTAAAGACAAATTCTAAATGACTCTTGAGCAAACCAACACTAAAAACCAATCACCGAAACCGCCTTCCGTTTCTGCTCTGGCGTAACCTCCAGATAACGCTGCAAAGTCCCTAGGTCACTGTGACCAGAGATTTCCTGAATAGTTCTCAAAGGTATCCCCGCGCTCGACATCTGCGTGAGGGCAGTTCGCCTAAACGAGTGGGTGCTGACTCCTTCTACCCCAATCCGCTTGCAGGCATCGCGCAAAATCTTGTCTGCCATGAATCGGGTCAGACGTTCAGTTACACCGCGCATACCTGGGAATATTGCCCCAGGATGGGGTTGATATTCGTCAAGAATTGCTGCAAGCCCTGGTGGGATGTCCACAATCCGGGTTTTATGCTTACCTTTGGTGGTAGACTTGCGGAAAGTGATAGCACCAGATTTAATATCAGTCGTCTGTAGTGCTAGAGCTTCTGAGACGCGACAACCAGTAAATAGGCAGATGCCAAACAGAGCGCGATCGCGTGGGGTCAATAACCCCTCGGTGAACAATCGCCTCAATTCCTCTTGGCTTAATATCTTGCCTTGCCCGTTGCCGTCTACTTTCATTTTTGTCTTCTCTCTGGAATTACACGTTTGGTTGATAACGTGTAACTAGTGACCAAAAGTATTGTATCTTCGTTGGGGACACGAAAGCGACAACGAGCGATCAAATTCAACTTATCAATGAAAACCGCTACAACCCTCATTCTCTCGTTGGCTGATTAAACCTGCTTATGATTGCATCAAGATGAACATTTACAGGTATAATCCTCATCTGTCTATACCGCCGTGTAGATAAGGGGTTGGATTGAAATCAAGTAAGCCCTGGCGATTGATATCAATTTTGTTATCAAGCATCAAATTATTCCCGCCGCGAAACTGTCCTGAAATGGGACAGAAAAAACTGTGATCCACAGCCTACAACGTTTTGGCTCATGTTTATCAGGCTGAGGTGCGATTGGGTCTTGTGCAGTACCCACGGGGGTACAATCGTGCTTATTTATTCACTTCATAGGCAGCAAGCAGGTTTTATATGGGAATGATTGCTGGAAGTGAAGGGGTCATCTCTACCCCTACCTGAGCGATTTTACTCAGGTAGAGATTTTAGCTACTTTTATTTAACTTGCTAATAATAAAGTAATTAACTCTTGTTTCTTTTTCTTGTTGTAACCTGGAATCCCTTTACGTTTAGCCATATCTTTGAGTTGTGTGATTGTAAGCCCTTTTAATGAGCTATCACTATCTGTAACAACTTCTGCTGTATCCCCTTCTGGTATAGATTCAGGAGTGAGGTAAAAAACCTCTTTGAGTGCATCCAGTTTTTTACCTTTGGTTATACCGCATTTCATCTTTATAATAGGATCTAAGTTTGTCCAGTTTTGACGCGGTGCTTCTTCAATACGATTGGTAGCACTCGCCAGGTTTACACCTTTTAACGCACTATTAGGTTTTTCAATAAGGTATTGTAAAGCGGATTGAATTTCATCTCTAGTGGCAGTCGAAAGGTTAATTTTAGGTATTGATTCCCCAGCAAGAATTTTAGTTAAATTAAATGTTCGTTCACTAGCATCTGTGACAATACACCACACCCTTTGTAATTGCGCTTCTTTAGCAATTGCATAAACAAATGAATTGCCGATAACTTTATATTTATCTTCCTCAATTTCTGCCACAACCACTGGGATAGAATTACGTCCCCCTGCTTCAATTAGTAATTTTGCAGATGCTTTAATGAGAAATTCTGGTGCATCAGTTCTCTCATCTAGGCTGATTTTATCCATAGAAATGTGCATCAAATTTCCAACGTTGCTTACGCTCATAGATAGAAATCCTTACTGTAAAAAATATTCTTTTACTAATGCCAGATAATGCTCACAGGCTGTTTTATTCTTATAAACAGCAGGTACACGATTAAAAGTAGCACCCGCTATATGGGCATAGCTGGGTATGTAGAAAATGTGATGGTCTTTCCTCGCTGAAGTATCTTTAGGAAAAAAGTATGGTGTCATATCAATAGGATTAGCTCTATTTTTTTGTGCTTGATTTATGATTTTTTCTATCGCTTCATCTGCTGTACGTTTACCTGGAACAGTAATATGTTCACCATTGAAAAATATGGGTAGTGGTATTGGACACCCATCTTGTCTCTCTTTCTGAATTTCGGGAATAAAACTCTCAATCACAATTGCAGCATTTTCTAGTGAGAATATGCTGTTATGCTTAGTTGGAATTAAAACTACATCTGCTGCATAAAGCGCACTTTGGCTAAAGATTCTCCAGTTAGGCGGAGAGTCAATTAAAATGTAGTCATATTGAGATTTTAATGGTTCTAAAACTTGTTTTAATCTGCCGTGATTTATATATTGACGAAGTTCATGCTCTGGTATATGTTGAATTTTTTTATCACTGTTAATGACATCAAACTGCCATACAATACCTGCCTTGGGGGAAACTCTAAATGCTTTGATTAAATCCTTTGGTACTTGTTGGATACTGTCATTTACTAACCAAGAGTATAAGGTATCTTCATGAGGTTTTTGACCGAGGGAGTTAGTCAAATCTTGTTGATTATGGTCAAAATCAACAATCAGTGTTCTTTTTCCTAAAATTGCCAACATAGCAGCTAAATTCAGCGTAGTTGTAGTTTTACCCACACCCCCCTTATTGTTATAGATGGCCACTGTAAGCGTTTTTGGTGGATTGTCTATTTTCTGCTTAATTGCCAAGATTACTTTATCTATATTGTCTACTGTAATTTCTAAACAAGGAGTTGCAGGGTAAATAACCTTGCCGTGTTTTCTAAATAATTGGATATAGTTACCATTAGCTATGATTCCCCATTGAGCAGTTTGGCAATTTAGAGCAAGTAAATAACGTTTGAGTTGATTAACTGTTGACTTATATTGTGCAGATTTAGGATGTAAGTTTATATTTCTGCCTTTAACCTCCACCAATAAATAAGGGTTTAACTTCGTCTGAATGAAGATGTCACTACCAGAATTCTTACGAGCCGCATAATCGACGGCATCCCCACCAGTACCCGTACCATAACCTGGAACAATCTCAGTTACTTCAAAACCGAGTATTTTTAGAAGTTCTGTAATAAAGACAGAACAGACTATCGGCTCTGCTGCTTCATCGGGAAGACTTGCTAGAGCTTCTTTAATTTTGGAAAATTCCATAAAATTTAATGTGTATATGCACAATTAAAGCCGCTATCTATACTTAGTGTATTTAGTAACTTGATATTTGCCCTCCTTATATGTAGCGATATAAGCTTTGATAAAGCGCACATCATTTAAATTGAGGAATTGCAGGCTTTTACTGAAGCGGTTTTATCCTTAAATTTGGTAATCTTTTGATAATATTTTTGTACTATAAAAAGATTAGTATCTTGTACCTGATTTGTAAGTAACTTTCAAATTTGATAGCCTCGGCACGGTTTTTGACGTGCCACTTGCCATACAAAACACTGATATGACTTTTAACTGTACTCACAGAAATAAACATTTTACTGGCGATATCTTCATAACTTAAACCATCAGCTAATAATCGCAGAACTTGTATTTGACTATCAGTAGGCGGGTCGTTAAATTTCTTGCCTTTAGCTCCGGTTTTATTATATTTATTTTGATAGTGACTTTCTAACAATCGTTTAGTCAATTTGGGGTCTAGCAAACATTCATTAAGGTAGGCTCTCTTGATGGCTAATTCAACTAACTCAATATCAGTAGTCTTGAGCATATAGGAATCAGCCCCATAACTGAAAGCTATGTTCAATAGCAGTCTTGATACCTAAAAGGGTAAATGGCTCTTGTTCAAGAATTACAATTTTCAGCATGATTGTGTTAATCCTCTAATAATAAATGTCTATTTATTGGGGGATTTATTATTGGTGTCTAGCGGACACGTATTAGACACTTGGTGTCTGGGGTAGTGTCTGCTGGTGTCTATGTGGTGTCTAGGCTGTACAAGGGTTTCAAGCTTCGGTGTCTGTGGTGTCTAGTGAGGAGTGTCCGCAAAAAAAGGGTGGTTTTGGGGGCAGACACGCCTACACTAATCGCAGTCAAATTTGGTTAAGCCTGATAACACCCTCGCCTATCCAGTCTGCTAAGTTAGCCCCAACAATTTCGTACATCCAGCCCTTAATTTGCTCCACAGTGAATCTTTCACCGTTCACTTTAAAGTTACTTTTAAACTCCCTAACATCAGCCTCTACTCGTTCAGTTCTGGTAAGATATTCATATAACTTTTGCGCCATTGTTGAGAGTTTATTAGGTGGATGTTGGGTTTCACCTGCCTGCTCACCAATATTGATTTCTAGTTCATAAATGCGTTCTAAAGTCGCTTTATCAATGGGTGGATTCGGGTTAGCTTGTGCTGCTGGTACGACATCACTAAAATCAGATATTTTTGCAGTCATTTTGGGCAGTTCAACTAATATCCATTCATTGGAACTATCGAGTTTGACCTTGGCTTTACCCGTAGATTTAGGCTGTAGTGTAACTGGATCTACTTGTGCCAAACATTCAACTTGGAGCATTTTAGAAACCAGATTATGTAAGCCCTTAATCCCAAATAAACAAGTCTGGGTATTGTTGTGAGCTACGACAGTTAAAGGCATCTCCTGTTTTCTGGATTTGGTTAACGCCAGCTTGCCGAACTTATCTAACAGTTCAGCATCCTTGATGAAGTCGCCGTAGGTGGTGGCCTCCTCACAGATGAAGGCTAACGCTTTGCCCTCGCTCCAAAGCTTCTGCCGCCATTGCTCTTCACTTAAGGATGAATTGTTAAAGGTTTTTAACCGTTGTTCCAATTCCTCAACGTATTCGCGGATTTGTTGTTCTATATCCTCCCAGGAGTGATAACTTTCAACCCCTCGCCATTCTGCACGGTTACTGTCAGGGTCAAGGACAATCACTCGGTAGCCAGCCTGTTTTTTCTGTTTGACGACGTAACGAGCCAGCCAAGACTTCCCGCCTCCTTGGTTGCCCCAAATTAAAGCCGTTTGTTTGATGAGGTTTTGCACCCATGCGGTGTTATTTTCGGGTGCGATAACTGGCTGCTGCGCTTGTTCGGTTACAGTTCCAGGTGTACCATGTGGTAGCTGTGCGGCTGGCTGTTGCTGTGGCTCGAATTTAGAAAAACTTGCACCACCGTCCAGCAAATGCCCAAAGTCATAATAATCATCAGCCGACATCGCCATGAGTAGGGCTATCTGCTGCTGTGGGGTAATACTGGCGATAAACTGTTGTCTGGCCTCAGCAATTTTAATACCACGCAAGTATTTCAGTAGTTCGTTACCAGATAGGTCTAACAGTTGCTCACCAAGTTTTACACTGTAAGACGCTTTTACGCCTTCAAATTGTTTAGTAGCACGGTAGTGGGGTCTAATGTCGCTGAGATAGTCTTTGGCTTTACTTGTCAACAATAAACCGATTCCCCCCAACACCATTGCCCCTAGCCCAAAGTGAATCTTAAACGGATTATCGGCTGGCAGTGAGCGAAAAACATATAAGCTTTCATGCTGGAGAAATGCCCACTCGTTATAGTTGGGGTTGCTGGTGCGGTACTGATTAGCCTTTAAGTAGGGTTTTGGAATTTGCGATCGCTGCTCATATCGGCAATACTTATTACCTAAAAGTAAACCCTCTGTGTCTCCTTCTGCCTCTAGCGGTGCATCATAAACCCGTGCTGATTTTGGGTAAAAACATATTTCTTTCTTGGCTATCCCATCACCTAAATGTCCTACCACAACACAAATCACCGCGCCTAACACCGATGCCACCATCAGCAGATTTAGACGCAGTGGCAGACTATAACGATGCTGGTTAAGTTCTGATGGTTTTACGTCTTTCATTTCTTACGCCAGTAGAAAAATAGGACAACAGAAACAACGGCGGCTAACCCAAGAAATAACCCGTAATTAGTTTCCTTGGGTTTTTCGATGCCCTCATAGGCTTTTACCTGTTCAGTCACGGTAGAAAAACTGTTACGGGCTATTTTGTCCATGTCTTGGGCATCGCCTGTTAACTTCCATGAACTAGCTGCCAGGGTGGCACTGCGAATTACACCAATGCCAAATTTCTGGCGGTCGCTGATTTGGGGAATGATGCTGTTGTGAAATCTTAAGTAGCAGAGGGTAGCCGCAAACGATGCCCCAACGGGTAAGCCAGCAATGACGGCGGGAAATAGTCCAATGCTGCCTGCAAGATAGAGATATTGGGTTGATGTGATTTGCAATCCTGCCAGGAATGCACCTTGGGAAATGCCTCGAATGATGGTGATACTGCTGTCAGTTTCAGCGATCGCCTGCTGTACTTGTTCCGAGTCGTACTGTTCACCGTCTACAGGCTGTACGCGCTCGTCTACAATCTCTGCATCAAAGTAAATTGGTGTTTGTTTTTGATTGTTGGTCAACATTAGCAACACCTTTGGGAAGAAAATTAGCCCAGGTGCTAGACCTGGGCTTTTGCTTAGTCAATCAACCGTCTAAAGAAACCTTTGGCACGATTAACAGCGTTAGAACCGTGTCTGTGAATGTCTTTTAAGGTTTCTTTGGCTCGGTCTGTGGGTGAAAGTCCTTGTTGCTTATCCTTTACCTGTTGCCAAACCTGAGATTGTGCCTTGGTAGCATCAATCTCAATGCCTCTGAGCGTTGCACGATGGGATTCACCCAATAAGTTAAGTGTCCGCCCATGCCGAAACTGTTCTTGGGCTAGTTGGTTATCAGATGCGATAACTTTTTGCTGTAGACCATAGCCCAAACGTGCGTCGCTAACTCTGACCTGTGACCAACCATCAGCCATTTTGTTGATGCTAGTACCGGCGGCGGTGAGAAACTGGGTTTCTTCTGCCATGACTGCCTCGGTTGCTTTTAACCCTTGGTTGAGATTACCGAATACGGCTTTGGCGTTTTGGGCGCGTTGGGTTTGTTGGATGCGGAAGTCAGCCACCTGTGCTGCTGCTGTCTCATTGCCGTCTAGGGCTTGAAATATGGTTTCTTGGCTGATGCCCGAAAGGGAATGTAAGGCAGCATAGGTGATGGGTGCATCTAGTTTGAGTTTTACTGTCCGGTTCATCACTCCCATGCTCCTAGTTCTTCAAGTCTTGTGAAGATGTTGCAAGCTTTGTCTCTAGTTGCGTCATCAGCAATATTATTTAGTGCTGTTAAATCGCCTTCCCCAAGTCTCCAAATCGTTTCGTCTGGTAGTTCAGAGCCAAAATTCCCTAAAAACTGACCATGAGTTAGAGGATTTGGTGTTTCGTCAATAGTTTCAAATTGGTCATAGATTCCAGATTGCAAGTATGGCAGTGCTTCTCGAATGATTTGCTGTTGCTCTGGTGTTCTGCCTAAGTCTGGTTGGTATGGATCATCATTGGCCACAATTTGCGCTGCTTCTTGTGCCAAATCTGACGGGCATCCATTGTTTGTGAGTGCGTTTAATGCGGCGGTAAATAGATTCTCGTTGTTCATCTTGGTAAAATCTTTGTAGTGTGTGTATTCGATGCACTGGTGGGGCGATCGCTTTGCTTTGGTCGGCGGATGCGATCGCTCTCCCCATCACTGAAAAAAACCTTCTCTTGATACATCCACAGCACAAGCTGTTGCTTCCCACCCAAGGGCATTAAGAAATTGCGTAACGTCGCCGATTGTGACATCTGCATCAATTTGTAGTGCTAAAAATTGCGGATGCTGTCTGATTTGAGTGAGTAATTGTTGGGTTTGTGCAATCAATTCTGGTAATGGTTGATTACTCATAATTCACCTCATCAAAATATTGATAATTGCAATGATTCTTGAGAAAGTACAGAACTCTTTGTTGTGACTCCTTCTACCTCATAACAACGAGTAGTTAAAGCTTTATGATTCAGCTTTAAATCCGCTTTTTTTCGTTGTCCTGCTAGTGGTCGAAAAATGAATTGTGGTGCTGGGATTGTGCCTGTTTTGTAGAGATACTGATACAGCGTTCTGTCAATCTGGTAAACTTTGGATTGGCTTAATAGTGTGCTGTCATAAACTCTGTTCAAGTTTTTCATGAAGCTACCCCTTTAAACTGACTAACCATAGAAGCTATTCCTGCTTTATTGGGCTGAGTTGCTGTTGGTGTAGATGCCTGATTTTGATTTTTTGGTAGTGTTTGTAAATTGACCCCACCCTGAAAAATTAGCTTCTCTACTGCTGCTGATAGTGCCTGTGTTGGGGCATCTTGAGGGATACCAAACATCTGGCACAATTCATAAACTGCTAAGTACGAGATGCTTATACGCCGAGATTCGTAGGAAGTTTTATCAGCCACTTGTTTACACTCCTATTGAGTTTTCTGTTAATAACTTCAGTCCAAAAGCATTGATGAATTGGGAATTTGGTAAGACCACAAAGCCTAAACCTGCGAGGTTTTGATCCACCACTGGCAGTGAAACACCACCACCCCAAGCGACAAGATATTTAGCACGGTCTAGGTAATTACCAGAGGTAACGAAATTGGCGAATTTCTCAATTCTGGTAGACCACCAATCATCAAGACATTGCTTATATTCATCCTCAAATTTCTTACCTGTGAGGTGATTTCCTCCATAAGTTAAAGTGCCTTCTAAAATGCCATTGTTCACTAAAGAAGGTGAATGTTTGACATCCTTGGATAGCAGACTTACTTTGTCGTTTCGTTTGTCTAATGCTTCTGCGATCATTGAGTGCAGTTCACCGCATCCACCTTCAATTAGATGGCGGTCTATGACTGCACCATTGCCGTTAAATACGGTAATCAGCCAAGTGGATGAACCAATATCAAGGGCGATAGCGATTTCTGATTCTTCTAGGGCTAGGGTTGGTTCACCGAATAAACAATGGGCGATGCTGCCAAACCCCTCTGGATAAATGCCTGTGACTACGATGGATACTGTCTTGGTGACAATCTCACGATTTACGGGGTGTTTGTGCTGGAAGGTGTGAGTACCTTGAACTCTGCGCTTGATTTCTCCTCCCCAACGTTCTGGGTTGTGGTTACTCAAGCTAATTGAAAGTTTCATGCCATCTGGAATATTCAGAACTGCCAAGTCTGCAAGGATGCTTTCTAATGCCAGTTCTGCTTTTTTGGCTTTGTCGTCGTGTAGTAGGGTGTGGTCAAGTTTTGCGATCGCTGCACTTCCCCAAAAAAATTGAGTGTCTTTTAAGTCTTTGCGTGACCCTTCGACATAACGCACCCAGCACCCATCTTTAGAAATTGTTTCGTGAAGTTGGTTGTTGCGGTTGCGAACTACTGAGTAGGCGGCTGGCATCATGATGCAAAAATCACCATAGGTTGCCTTGCCATACCCAGCACCAGGGTCTTTACCTGCAATCAGGGCATTTAACCCAGAATTGGCAAGCCAGTTGGCTTGAACGAGCCAATTTTTGGCATTGGTGTATGTGGTTGTCATGGTTCTGATGGTTAGTAAAAGTCTTATTTATTCTGGCTTTGGAGAATTTAAAGGCACAATCGCCTTCAATCCACACATCCAGTTAAAGGCTTGCCTAAACGTCACTTTCTGGCTTCTATTGCCTTTGTTGGGTGGCTGTTTTTGGCTGATGATGCTATCGTAGCATTATGTGCATTTTGCGTCAAATGCTATGAAGTAGCAAGACACTACTGGTTAACAAGAAATAAACTAATGGGAGGAAGTAGTATTCTATGAATTGTTCACAGAATGAGATTATGAGTAAACGAATATCAGTTGTGCTGCCAGATGATATAGGAGAGGCTGTAGAGAAAATGGCAGAGGAAGAAATGCGATCGCTCAGTCAGATGGGAGCAATCTTAATCACTGAAGCAGTAAAATCTCGACAAGGTGAAACACCAGCACCGAAGGGCAACAAAGATAAAGGTGCAGCATGATGGACGAAAGGCAACCAGACATTAAACGCTCTAAGGGCAAATTCGACCCAGTAACAGAGACTAGGGACTGGTCAGCCGCCGCATCTGAGGAACGTTGCAGAAAACTTGCAAAAGCTAAAGGAAAACGATTAGTCGAAATTATCGATACTGAAGACGAACCATTACCAATAATTTGTATTTTTGAGGATTACCCAGATGAGTGAAACAGCTACCCAAATACCAATCACTGCCATCATCCCTATGCTGACGGCAATCGGCGATCGCTCCTGGCAGCAATTTAAAGCTCTAGAAATTAATTTTGCTCAAGAGTACGGTGTGGAGGTTTGGGAGGATGTTTTCAACTTTCGCCTACTGCCAGCACTAGATAAAGAATCAAAGAGATGGCTATTGGTTCAAAAGTGCAGTCAAGGTATTATTTCAATCAAAAACGTGGCGTAGCGATCACCACAAGACGCGCCAAAAAACCAAAATCTCAGAAGCAACAGTTAACGCTAATTTCACATGATTAATTTTTGATGTCGCCAATGACTACCGTAAAAGACCCACCAAGCGATTTTCAACTCCCGCCGCACAACGACGCGGCGTTAGAGATGCTTCGGGAAGCGAAAGACTATGAAACCACTGTTGCTCTAGCGGCTGGTGGTGCTGCGCTGGCTACAGGTGGCATAGTTCATCCGTTAGGCTGGTTACTTTTTGGATTGGCTTACAAGCCATTGGTACGAGTTGAAAAACTTGCTCGGTTAGAAAAATTAACAGCCCTCCTTTTGGATGAGTTTAAAAATGAGGGGATACAAGTCTTTCCGGTGCTTCAGATAGAGGACAAGAACCCTATTGACTTGTTCATTAAGTTTCCACGCAAAACTCACTTATTTATCTCGATTCGCTCAAAAGGAGACAGCGAGATTGTCTACAACGAAAAAAGGGAGGTTTTGCAGGTAAAACGGAAAAACAAGAGTGGTTTGAGAACCTGGCAACCCTGCCCTCTAGTTGAACTAGCAGATTACAAAAGCTGGGTTGATAAAAATAGAAATTTGTTTGGGATGTCCTCTCGTGAAGCTCAAAAGACACCCACAGCGAAAGTTTTGGTCTTATGGCCGCCTACTGTGGCGGATACCCATCACAATGACCAACTTTATTCTGAGATAGGAAGTATCAAAATTCTGGCTCTCAGAAGAAAAGGCACTGCGTTTGTTATTCAAAAGGAGGAAGTAACAGAGTTTATTAAGGCTTGGTTAGCCCAGTACAAATAGGCTAAAAGCAGAAAACCTCACGTCCTGCGAGGACAGCAAGGTTTTCCAATGGAATTGGGGTATCTGGTTGTGCCAACCGCCGGATTAATATCCCTAATAGTAATCTTATCAAAGATGATTGGGGTGTTCAGCCATTTTAACACCGTCAATTCAAAGACAAACAGTAGTTCAGGAATTTTATGTAATTTTGGTCTAATTTTTCTGAAAGTTTGTATTAGGAGATTACTGCAACGGGATAGCTCCAATTCCTCCACCACACATCAAGGAGGAATAGCTAAATGTCACCATTACAACAATTTAATAACTCGCTTCAGCATCAACAATTAACTACTAAACGTGTTGAAGCATTAGAGGTAGAACCAGGGCTTGTTAAAGCTAATAAAATCAAGTTCGCGTTTAACGCGACTGGAAGAAATAAAGACTGGGATTTTAAAAAGCTGTCGGCTAACTTCCAAGACGTAGAAGGCACTCTAGAAGATGTTCAACAGCATATCAAAGCAGGTCACGCCATCTGTGCTGGATTGTTAGGTGGTCAATGGCGCAGTAAGGTCAACGTCATCGGTTCTCACTGGCTACTACTTGACATCGATAATTCTGATATCGCCCGTGATGCCTATGGTAAGCCAATACTGGATGAAAACGGCAATTCCATCAAGGTTTACACTCCACAATTAACTATTGAAGAAGCCCTAACCCATCCCTTCATCCAAAAACACTGCGCTTTAATGTACACCACTGTCAGTCACAGACCCGACTGGCATAAATTTAGGTTAGTTTTTCCTCTCCCCCAATATGTTGAGGGTGCTGACACTGTAGAAGCTTGTACACGCTTCCTGATGCAGCAGTTACCCCATGACCCAGCCTGTAAAGATGCCAGCCGGGTTTTTTATGGCAACACTGAAGCAGAATTTCTCCTGGTCAATCCCGAAGCCACTTTACCAGATGAGTGGGTCACTGAAGCAATTGCGATCGCCCAAAGGGAAAGGGAAGAGTACCAGCAGCGCATCCAAGAAATTGAGTCACGCCGTCAACAGTTCCGCGAGATTTCCGACACTGAAGGCTGGGACACTGACCAACTAATCCAACAAGCACTTTCATTTATCCCATCACGCACAATAGGCAGTGGCAACTACGAAGAATGCCGCCAAGTGCTGATGGCATTGGTTAACCACTACGGGGCAACGGATGCCGAAATCATCGCTGAAAAGTGGTCGCCCAGCATTAAGGGTACAACCTGGAACATTCGCGCCAAGATTCGCAGTTTTAGACGTGGTGGAATTACGATCGCAACGCTGTTCCACATTGCCAAACAGTACGGCTTTAAATTCCCACAACGGCAGTATGAACCATATCAGCCCCTTAAAGAACTAATTAGCCGCGAACAGTGGGAGCTAGGACGAGTCAGAGAAGATTTGACCAGCTTCCAAAATTTATTAAAGCAGGCACTTGCACCTTTTGAGCCAATCTTTAAAGGTTTTGGCAAATCGCAATCAGTACCGCCACAGCCAAAAGCTAATACAAGAGCCTCTACACCCAAGGTTATTATCTACAGTCCCGGCAATATCCCGCATAAAACCGAGGTCACAAAAGATATTAGAATCCAGTGCCAGCCTGAAGAACATATCCCCGCTTGGCTAGAAGCTGTCTCCAAAGGCTGGACACACATTTTAGATAATTCCCACCCAGGACTCGGCAAATCTTACAATGCTGGACAACTGACAGCTGCCCTTTTCGGCGTTGATAAACTAATTTACCAGGATGCCAACCACAGAAACCCATCTACACTGCCCATCGAGGCTAATTTTGTTGACCTACCCGTGCGAAATAACGGTTTTAAACTTGATCCCACCCGCCAAACTCCTTTAGGTGAGGACTTCCAACTCTGGACTAAACCCGGTGAAACTGCCGACACTGATGGCAATTGTCACAGAACTTATTTATTTAACGCATTTCGTAACAAAAACTTTAGCAGCTTAGATTTTGAGGAAAGCGACATTAGCCCCATCTGTAATGGCTGTACCCTGAAAAACCAATGCCGTTTCGCCAGTGGTGACGGTTACGGCTTCCGCTTCCAAAAACGCACAGCTATTCACGCATTCCGAGAACTCAGAGCGCACCCTGATTCTACCCCTACTGATTTAATCAATGTTGCTGACCAAGCTTTAACTGTGGGTCGCATTTGGGAAGAAGCTGGCACACTAATTAAACCCGTGCGTTCCCTCCAGGTCAATCTCGCTGATTTTGAAAAAACTGTTGGCAAACTGGGACTATCAGCACCTTCACTGCTAGTTCAACTACAGCCTGTTATTCAAGCTTTACACCCACTGTTCACCCAAGATATTAAGTCTCCTGACCGCTATGGCTTTAATGATACCAGTATCCGGTCAATGCTGCCCCCATTCCCATCTGATTTAGATATTGAGGCTGTACGCCAAGCTTTAGAACCTGATTTAAAATTCCTGGAAGATTTAGACACTCTTGATGTTAACCAAGATAGGCAACTTAAAAAAAGTGCTGCCGCCCGTTATGCTGCTAAACGTGTGACTAGGGACAGCGCACGTAATGCTGGTAAGGAATTTTTAGATTTACCCTTGTTTTGGCTACCTGATTTCCTGGAAGCCTGGAAAGGTAACGGTGCTTTTACCTGTTCCTGGGGTGTGTTGAGCATTTATCGTAAAAACCCCAAGCATATTGATTTGGTCAACTCTGCCCAATTTAATATTTTTCTGGATGCTACACTCACAAAGAGCCGGTTGAAATTCAAACTCGGTAGTTCTGACCCGGTTTTAGTGATTGAACAAGAACGCCCAGACTATGGCAATTTATCTGTAATTAATGTCACTGGTCTAGGTAAACTGCCTAAGTACCGCTCCCCTTCCTTAATAGCCCGTGTCAATGCCCTCAAGGAAGCTTTGGCCAAACTGCATTCGCAATTGGGCATTCTTGACTGGAAGGCGATTGCTGATACTGCCACTGACCGCCGGGAATATGGTCATTTTGTTGATGGTCGCGGTGTTAATAGATTTAGTGAGGCTGACGCGATCGCCAGCTTTGGCATTCCCTATCAAAATATTGGTGTGTTGGCAGCAGAATATCAGGTGATGACAGGGCAACCAGTCAACCTGGACGACCCCAACAGCACTTTCCAAAAGGATATCACTGAGTTGCTAAAAGCTGAAATTCTCCAAGAAATTGGGCGATTACGTTCTCACCGTCGCCCCACTGAGGAACTTAGTTTCTACTTCTGTGCTGATTATGACCTGAGTTTCTTAGCTGACCATCTCCCCAATGTGAAGTTACAGAGCATTGATACCTGCCAATTATGCCCGGAAGCTGGTACTGCTTCTCAGCAAACCGGACACGCTATCGTCAACGCTTTTACCCAATTGTGGCAGTCCAAGCAGAAATTTACCCAAACTGCGATCGCCAAAATCATAGGCATTAGCCAGGAATGGGTGAGCAAATTTACCAAACGCTGGGGGGGTTGGTTTAAGTTTAGAAAATTATTACTCCTGCTATTAGACAGTCTTCATAGCGATAGTAATAAAAATCTCCCAGACTTGACGGATGATGAAATGTGGTTCGCCAGTGAATACTTCCCAACGTTATGCCAACACCCCGAATCACCACCAGAAGCCCTGTTAAATGATGTGGCTCAAGTTGTCACAACCATTGGTAATCGGGCAATGCAGCGAATTTTACACGAATGTACCCCCCAAGTTAGGGCTAATCTGCTGATGATTGTACTGAGTTGTTTGCCCAGCGAAGTTTACTCAAATGAGTCCATTCAAAGAGCAATAACTCCGATGCAACAGACCTAAAACAAGAAAGTAACCTAATATAATTTATTGGTTGTCAATTTCTCCTGAGTTAACTAGTAGCAAAATACGCTCATAACGATGATTTTCTACTTAATCATGAAAGTGAGCTTATTTGACAGTTACTCTTGTAGGAAAGTTATCAATTTTTTGTTTCTTGTGATGGCAGCGTTAGAAGTCTTCACTTATTTGCTTTTTTGTATACGATAATCACTCTATCTAAGTAAAGTTCATCCGTTACTACTGAGATGGTTCGTATCAGCTGTGAGCCTTGAACTTCAATGCTATCAGCTATTTTCGTATCACCATCGTCATATCTGAGCTTTTTTTTATTAACTTCATCG
>NZ_CP091923.1 GCF_022063185.1 Nostoc sp. UHCC 0870
TCCAGAAATATTAAGACTTTTACTAACCATCAGAACCATGACAACCACATACACCAATGACAAAAATTGGCTCGTTCAAGCTAACTTGCTTGCCAATTCCGGGTTAAATGCCCTGATTGCAGGTAAAGACCCCGGTGCTGGGTATGGCAAAGCAACCTATGGTGATTTTTGTATCATGATGCCTGCCGCCTACTCAGTAGTTCGCAACCGCAACAACCAACTTCACGAAACAATTTCTAAAGATGGGTGCTGGGTGCGTTATGTCGAAGGGTCACGCAAAGACTTAAAAGATGTTCAATTCTTCTGGGGAACTGCGGCGATCGCAAAACTTGACCACACCCTACTGCACGAAGATAAAGCCAAAAAAGCAGAACTGGCGTTAGAAAGCATCCTTGCAGACTTGGCAGTTCTGAATATTCCAGATGGCATGAAACTTTCAATTAGCTTGAGTAACCACAACCCAGAACGCTGGGGAGGAGAAATCAAGCGCAGAGTTCAAGGTACTCACACCTTCCAGCACAAACACCCCGTCAATCGTGAGATTGTCACCAAAACAGTTGAAATCGTAGTCACAGGCATTTATCCCGAAGGGTTTGGCAGCATTGCTCATTGCCTATTTGGTGAACCAACCCTAGCCCTAGAAGAATCAGAAATTGCTATTGCCCTTGATATCGGTTCATCAACTTGGCTAATTACCGTATTTAACGGCAATGGTGCAGTCATAGACCGTCACCTAATTGAAGGTGGATGCGGTGAACTGCACTCCATGATCGCAGAAGCATTGGACAACCGAAACGACAAAGTAAGTCTGCTGTCCAAGGATGTCAAACATTCACCTTCTTTAGTGAACAAGGGCATTTTAGAAGGCACTTTAACTTATGGAGGAAATCACCTCACAGGTAAAAATTTTGAGACTGAATATAGGCAATGTCTTGATGATTGGTGGGCTACAAGAATTGAGAAATTCGCTAACTTTGTCACCTCTGGTAATTACTTAGACCGTGCTAAATATCTTGTCGCTTGGGGTGGTGGTGTTGCTCTGCCAGTAGTGGATCAAAATCTTGCTGGTTTAGGCTTTGTAGTCTTACCAAATCCCCAATTCATCAATGCCTTTGGACTGAAGTTATTAACAGAAAACTCAATAGGAGTGTAAACAAGTGGCTGATAAAACTTCCTACGAATCTCGGCGTATAAGCATCTCGTACTTAGCAGTTTATGAATTGTGCCAGATGTTTGGTATCCCTCAAGATGCCCCAACACAGGCACTATCAGCAGCAGTTGAAAAGCTCATTTTTCAGGGTGGGGTCAATTTACAAACACTACCAAAAAATCAAAATCAGGCATCTACACCAACAGCAACTCAGCCCAATAAAGCAGGAATAGCTTCTATGGTCAGTCAGTTTAAAGGGGTAGCCTCATGAAAAACTTGAACAGAGTTTATGACAGCACACTATTAAGCCAATCCAAAGTTTACCAGATTGACAGAACGCTGTATCAGTATCTCTACAAAACAGGCACAATCCAAGCACCACAATTTATTTTTCGTCCACTAGCAGGACAAAGAAAAAAAGCGGATTTAAGGCTGAATCACAAAGCTTTAACTACTCGCTGTTATGAAGTGGAAGGTGTGACTACAAAGAGTTCTGTACTTTCTCAAGAATCATTGCAATTATCAATATTTTGATGAGGTGAATTATGCAGAATCAACCATTACCAGAATTGATTGCACAAACCCAACAATTACTCACCCAAATCAGACAGCATCCCCAATTTTTAGCACTGCAAATTGATGCAGATGTCACAATCGGCGATGTTACGCAATTTCTCAATGCGCTGGGATGGGAAGCAACAGCTTGTGCTGTGGATGTATCGAAGGAAGGTTTTTTTCAGTAATGGGGAGAGCGATTGCAATGATTGGTCGTCGGTGCAATCGCCCACCAGTGCATCGGGTACATACACTACAAGGATCTTACCAAGATGAACAACGAGAATCTATTTACTGCCGCATTAAACGCGCTAACTAACAATGGATGCCCGTCAGATTTGGCACAAGAGGCAGCGCAAATCGTAGCTAACGATGATCCATACCAACCAGACTTAGGCAGAACACCAGAACAACAACAAATCATTCGAGAAGCACTGCCATACCTGCAATCTGGAATCTATGACCAATTTGAAACTATTGACTCAACACCAAATCCTTTAACTCATGGTCAGTTTTTAGGGAATTTTGGTTCTGAATTACCAGACGAAACGATTTGGAGACTAGCAGAAGGCGATTCGACAGCACTAAACGATATCACTGATGACGCAACTAGAGACAAAGCAAACAACATCTTCACAAGATTGGAAGAACTAGGAGCATGGGAGTGATGAACCGGACAGTAAAACTCAAACTAGATGCACCCATCACCTATGCTGCCTTACATTCCTTAACCAACATCAGCCAAGAAACCATATTTCAAGCCCTAGATGGCAATGAGACAGCCGCCGCCGAAGTCGCAGACTTCCGCATCAAACAAACCCAACGCGCCCAAAACGCCAAAGCCGTATTCGGTAATCTCAGCCAAGGTTTAAAAGCAACCGAGGCAGTCATGGCAGAAGAAACCCAGTTTCTCACCGCCGCAGGTACTAGCATCAATAAAATGGCTGATGGTTGGTCACAGGTCAGAGTTAGTGATGCCCGTTTGGGCTATGGACTACAGCAAAAAGTTATCGCATCTGATAACCAACTAGCCCAAGAACAATTTCGGCATGGGCGGACACTTAACTTATTGGGTGAATCCCATCGTGCAACGCTCAGAGCCATTGAGATTGACGCTACCAAGGCACAATCTCAGGTTTGGCAGCAAGTAAAAGACAAGCAACAAGGACTTTCACCCACAGACCGAGCCAAAGAAACCTTAAAAGATATTCACAGACACGGTTCAAACGCTGTTAATCGTGCCAAAGGTTTCTTTAGACGGTTGATTGACTAAACGCACAAGCCCAGGCGCAAAACCTGGGCTAATTTTCTTCCCAAAGGTGTTGCTAATGTTGACCAACAATCAAAAACAAACACCAATTTACTTTGATGCAGAGATTGTAGACGAGCGTATACAGTCTGTAGACGGTGAACAGTACGACTCGGAGCAGGTACAACAGGCGATATCTGAAACTGACAGCAGTATCACCATCATTCGAGGCATTTCCCAAGGTGCATTCCTGGCAGGCTTTCAAATCACATCAACTCAATATCTATATCTTGCTGGCAGCGTTGGACTATTCCCCGCCGTGATTGCTGGCTTACCCGTTGGGGCATCGTTCGCAGCTACCCTCTGCTACTTAAGATTTCACAACAGCATCATTCCCCAAATCAGCAATCGCCAAAAATTTGGCATTGGTGTAATTCGCTCTGCCACCCTGGCAGCTAGTTCATGGAAGTTGACAGGCGATGCCCAAGACATGGACAAAATAGCCCGTAACAGTTTTTCTACCGTAACTGAGCAGGTAAAAGTCTATGAGGGCATTGAGAAACCCAAGGAAACTAATTACGGGTTATTTCTTGGGTTAGCCGTAGTTGTTTCCGTTGTCCTATTTTTCTACTGGCGTAAAAAATGAAAGACGTAAAACCATCAGAACTTAACCAGCGTCGTTATAATCTGCCACTGCGTCTAAATCTCTTGATGATGGCATCAGTAGTAGGCGCAGTGATTTGTGTTGTGGTAGGACATTTAGGTGATGGCATAGCCAAGAAAGAAATATGTTTTTACCCAAAATCAGCCAGGATACACGATGCACCGCTAGAAGCAGAGGGAGACACAGAGCGATTACTTTTAGGTAACAAGTATTGCCGATATGAACAGCGATCGCAAATTCCCCAACCATATTTGAAAGCTAATCAGTACCGCACCAGCAACCCCAACTATAACGAGTGGGCATTTCTCCAGCATGAAAGCCTGTACGTATTTCGAGAATTACCAGCTGATAATCCGTTTAAGATTCACTTTGGGCTAGGGGCGATGGTGTTGGGGGGAATCGGTCTGTTGTTGACGAGTAAAGCCAAAGACTATCTCAGCGACATTAGACCCCACTACCGCGCTACTAAACAATTTGAAGGTGTAAAAGCGTCTTACAGTGTAAGACTTGGTGAGCAACTGTTAGAACTGTCTGGTAACGAACTGCTGAAATACTTGCGTGGTATCAAAATCGCTGAGGCTAGACAGCAGTTTATAGCAAGTATCACCCCACAGCAGCAGATAGCCCTACTCATGGCGATGTCGGCGGATGATTATTATGACTTTGGGCATTTGCTGGACGGCGGGGCAAGTTTTTCTAAGTTTGAGCCACAACAACAGCAAGCCGCACAGCTACCACATGGCACACCTGGAACTGTAACCGAACAAGTGCAGCAGCCAGTTATTGCACCCGAAAATAACACCGCATGGGTGCAAAACCTCATCAAACAAACGGCTTTAATTTGGGGCAACCAAGGCGGTGGTAAATCGTGGCTGGCTCGTTATGTCGCCAAGCAGAAAAAACAGGCTGGCTATCGTGTTGTTGTTCTTGACCCTGACAGTAATAAAGCAGAATGGCGAGGGGTTGAAAGTTATCACTCCTGGGAGGATATCGAACAACAAATCCGCGAATACGTTGAGGAATTGGAACAACGGTTAAAAACCTTTAATAATTCATCTTTAAGTGAAGAGCAATGGCGGCAGAAACTTTGGAGCGAGGGCAAAGCTACAGCCCTAATTTGTGAGGAAGCAACTACCTACGGGGATTTTATTAAAGATGAAGAATTACTATCAAAATTCGGTAAGTTGGCACTGACCAAGAGCCGCAAGCAAGAAATGCCTTTAACTGTGGTAGCTCACAACAATACACAGACCTGTTTATTTGGAATTAAAGGCTTACATAATCTGGTTTCTAAAATGCTTCAAGTTGAATGTTTGGCACAGGTAGATTCAATTACACTACAGCCCAAATCTACTGGTAAAGCCAAAGTAAAACTCGATAGTTCCAACGAATGGATATTAGTTGAACTGCCCACAATGACTGCAAAAATATCTGATTTTAGTGACACTGTATCAGCAGTACAAGCTAACCCGAATCCCCCCATTGATAAAGCCACATTGGAACGGATTTATGAACTAGAAATCAATATTGGTGAGCAGGCAGGTGACACCCAAAATCCACCTAATAAACTCTCAACAATGGCGCAAAAGTTATATGAATATCTCACCAGAACTGAACGAGTAGAGGCTGATGTTAGGGAGTTTAAAAGTAACTTTAAAGTGAACGGTGAGAGATTTACTGTGGAGCAAATCAAGGGCTGGATGTACGAAATTGTGGGTGCTGATTTGGCTGATTGGATAGCAGAAGGAGTTATCAAGCTCAATCAAATTTGACCGCTTTTGGTGTAGGCGTGTCTGCCCTTAAAAACACCCTTTTTTCGCGGACATTGGACACCGGACACCACAGACACCAAAGCCTGAAAACCTTATACAGCCTAGACATCTCCAGACACCAGCCCCCCTAATAGCAGACACCATGTGTCTAGTTAATGTCTGTCAAATGTCTGCTCGGCACTGTTAATTAATTTATGGAAATAGGTGAATACTATGCACCCAATAGAATTTAAGAAAAAGTGGCAATTAACTTATAACGAGCTAGCACTTGTCCTGGGTTACGAAAGTGATTATACTGTCCGGTGCTGGGGTATGAAAGGAGGACATAAGCGTAATCCTCAAAACGTTGTTTATGTCGCTTGTCGCCTTCTAGATGAAAAATGGTCAACTCAAGGTAAACTTGTGGATTCTTACCTTTGACCGAGAAGATTGGAGATTCCAGATTTGAGAAGCAGCAGATTGATTGTTTTTGGTACAAGCTTTGCCCCTTGTGGAGTTTTAATTCCCTTGGTGGAGAGAAAAAAGATATCGGTTTTGATAGCAACGATGGAGTAACCAGGGGTGTAGAAGCGAGTATAGACAACTCATGCCAGCCACAACATGAACGAATACTATTGGTGTGGATTATACCTGCAAGTGGTCATCGCGCTCTTCGTATAAGCAAATTTTATCAGCCAACGAGAGAATGAGGGTTGTAGCGGTTTTCATTGATAAGTTGAATTTGATAGCTCGTTGTCGCTTTGGTGTCCCCAACGAAGATACAATACTTTTGGGTATTGATTACACGTTATGTGAATAACGTGTAATTCCTGAGAGAACATAAAAATGAAAGTAGACGGCAACGGGCAAGGCAAGATATTAAGCCAAGACGAATTGAGGCGATTGTTCACCGAAGGGTTATTGACCCCACGCGATCGCGCTCTGTTTGGCATCTGCCTGTTTACTGGTTGTCGCGTATCAGAAGCTCTAGCACTACAGACGACTGATATTAAATCTGGTGCTATCACTTTCCGCAAGTCTACCACCAAAGGTAAGCATAAAACCCGGATTGTGGATATCCCACCAGGGCTGGCAGCAATTCTTGACGAATACCAACCCAAACCAGGGGCAATATTCCCAGGTATGCGCGGTGTAACTGAACGTCTGACCCGATTCATGGCAGACAAGATTTTACGCGATGCCTGCAAGCGGATTGGGGTAGAAGGAGTTAGCACCCATTCGTTTAGGCGAACTGCCCTCACGCAGATGTCGAGCGCGGGGATACCTTTGAGAACTATTCAGGAAATCTCTGGACATAGTGACTTGGGGACTTTGCAACGATATCTGGAGGTTACGCCAGAGCAGAAGCGAAAGGCTGTTTCGGTGATTGGGTTTTAGATAGGGGTAGTACAACTATTCATGAAAATTTCCGCCATTTGGGCTGAAATGTCTACTATAAGTGCTTTCCAAATCAATTAGATATATGTGTAATATATTAATGAGATATAGCTAATGATTAATACTATTATATAAAAATTTGAACTATGCCTTTATACCAAAATTCATCTACTAAAGTACGTACAATTATACGTAGTGAATTATTGATTTGATTAAATTGGCTTGGCTGAAAACGCATAACCTATGTTTCGGTGATTCCAGTGTTTGTTATACTTTCTTCCCCATGTCTATTTTTAATCGTTTTTTAAATTCCTCTTCATCCTTAATCATGGCATTAACGAGCTTTATTTTTAATTTTGCTGCACGTATTTTTTCAAGATGAATTCTTCTTTCTTTTTCATATTCAGAAATTAATTCGTCATAAAACAGCCCTTCAATTTGGCTGATATTCGTTTCAGATATAGTAGTTTGTTTATCTACTTCGCCCTGCTTTAAATCCATAATAAGATTGTGTGCTATTATCCGTGTTTCGGGGCTAACACGAGCATCATTTCTTATTTTTAAAAACTGTGTTTCAGCTTGTTGAGAACTAATCAGTCCAAGTTGAAGATCGTTTCGAGTCGAATTTAATATATTTTGGGATGAATGTTGAAATTCTTCATATTTTGTAACCTCATTAACTGGAGATGAATTTTTATTTGTTTTTATATCTGGTTGCTGAGAAGAACTAACTGGATTTTTTTGCGTGTTTGTTGGAGGAGTTTTTAGCTCTTGAACACTGTTATTTTTGTGATTTACAGATAATATATTTTCTTTTGTATTAGAGGTATTAATGCCACTGGCACACCCTATTAAAGAAAGTATAATCGCTGATATGGCTAATTTTTTAAGCATGAAAATACTAGAACTCTTAAAATAGTTCTAGCTAATTAGTAAAAAATATTACATGAGGGAAATCACTGGATATGTATAAAGATTATAAAAAGGGGCAAAAGTAGCGATTGCCCCGTCACACCGTCCAATCCCTACACAATAACTCGGACTGTTGCAGCACCGTCACCGTCGCTTTCTCCTGCTTGTCTGGTGAATGACCCCTGGTTTGTAAACTTGTCAAAGGCGATCGCGTGTTGTGTCGGTAATTGTGCCTAATAAGACATTTTTGTTAGAGAGGAAACAAGCTCAAGAGACTAAGCGCAATCGCACCTGCCAGGATAAGGGACGAGATGCAATCACCGCTATTCTTAACTACTCAAATAAATTCATTTGTTTATATTTTCTCTCTTCTTCCTCTTTCAATATTTTTGTATTTAAAATAGATTCTTTAATTTTTTGTTCTAATAATTCAAATGCTTCATCAGCTTCGTAATTATACCAATAATCTAATTCTTTACTATTACCCCCAACTCGGTTTTCTACAAAAATGTCTATTTCTTCGTCTTCTATTTCTTTAACATCATCATAGCTATCCCATTTAGAAAAGGCTTTATCTCTAACGTCTTCTGAATATTCAAGTTCAGAATCACTGATTATATCTTCAATAGTAATGCTGTCATTTCTTACAGTGACAAGAATTCCAACATTTTTCTTGTTTGCATTTAAAATATCTATCCCTTTTATTTCTACAGTTCCCATTTTTATACTCCTTGTAAAATGTACTAGCTTTTGCAATTTGAGAACACGTAAACTGTTTAAAAAGTGTTGTCAAACTTAAAAATCATTGAAACACAAAAAAATCCTTTATAAATACAGCTTTTAAGCAGGCAGGATGAATCAGAATTGAGTCTTTTAAAATTGTTAGTTTAAGCAATACATAGGGAATTTTAAATATATCAAAATATATTTTTCAAAATACCGGAATATGTCTAAAAACCACAAACCAATAGAAATTGACCTTTTTAGCCCACTTGGACTAATTATTGGTATTACTATTACCATTCCTCTCTTTGCCATTTTCATTGTTCCTACATACTTTCCCAAAACGTGGGAAGAAGTGAAATTAAAATTAAGGCTTGAAAATGCTACTTGGGTAGTACAGCACGATCAAAGAAATACTAAAACTGTTGAATTTAAAGCACTAATATCTACTCCAGCAGGTGAATTACCAATTACCAAATACAGTAATGATCGTTGCCTATATGCTCAAGCAACAGTAGCACAAACAAATTACTATGGTATCAAGCAATTAAAAGATCACATTAAAAAACGATTTCAAGTAGAATGTGTGTTCTGGGAATAGCCGTCACACCCCAGCCGTGTAAAACATTGTACACAGAGGAGCGATCGCACTTTCCCCGGCTGACCTTGGTCATCGGGCATTGACCATTGGGGCTTGGTTACAGATGTAAAGGTGCTGCTGGGTATGGGTGCGTGGCAAGGGTGCGATCGCTCTTATTTGTACCTGTAAATCAGGATAAAAGGAAACTTAAGCAACTACTAAAAACTCAGACAGGGAACTGACTTTAGCTTTTCCGATTCCACATTTTAATTTTGTAAGAAAAGTTAGATTCGGCGGTGTTTTAGTCTTTCTATAATCAATAATAGCTTTGGTAACTATTTTGGGATTAATACTTTTAAACTCTCGTTTATATGTTTTGATATATTCTAGAGTTTCAAAAATTTCTTGTTCAGGCGATGTAAGAATATTAACTTGTAGTATATTACCAAATTCTACTTGAACTTGTGTTTGCATTTCTTCGTCAACAACGATACACCAAACAAAGTCTAATTGTGCCTGTCGAGCTGCTTCTAAGATATGAGTATTTATTATTGCTACAAAGCTATCTTCTTCTAAAGCCTTAATAATGACGGGCAGGATGTTTTTACCTGTACTTTTTAATTGCCTAGAAATATTCTTTATTAAGATTGAGTTAGCAGTAGACTGACATTGGATAAATTTACAAGGAATACGTAAAACTCTACCTAGGGCAATATCTAAAATAGCTTCATCCTGAAATTGTAGTGACATATTAATTATCTAAGAAGTTATGGGTAAGAAATACCTCTTTAGCGAGGTCTAAATAAAGCCGAGTAATAGGGGAGTTCTGCCAAGATACCACAGGGATTTGCTGAAATTCTGCTAGTTTAGCTTGGGCATAAGCTTTTAAATGCGTTTCACATTTTTTACCTGTAAAAGATTTTGAATCTAATTCTTTTTGAATACAGCTTTCTAGCTGTACTCCAATGTCCAGAGGACAGTTGCTAAAAACCAATCCTAAGTTCCAGGGGGCAATATGTAATAAGTTCTTTTTACTCCTAAATTCACGAATTGTAGGAATAGTTTTCTGATAAATCTGGATTGCATGATGGAGAGATTTTCTACTGTAGTCTACAGGCGTTAAAATGGTGTCACAAGAAAAAAGTACACATCGTGTAAGAATATCGTAAACAGGGGATACGTCTATAAAGATGTAGTCATACACGTCCATAACTTGTGAAAGAAGTTGCTTAAAAAACTGTAATTTTTGTGCATCATCAAAATCAGAGCTATGTAACAATCCTTTTAAAGATTCTGTTTCACCAGGTAAGATGTCCAAACTGTATGTTTTTCTATCAGAAGTTGGGAATTGACGCTTCTGAATAACACTATGTAAAATCTTTCTCGCTTCCTCAAAATTCTTAGTCTGAAGTTGATCAATATATTTACTTAAATAATTAGAGTAAAGGTTAGAATCTATCCCCAAGCCCCTAGTAAGATCGGTTTGAGTGTCTAAATCTATAAGCAAAACTTTTTTACCTTCTACTGCCAATGTTGCACCTAAATTAATAGTATTAGTAGTTTTGGCAACTCCACCTTTTCGATTCCAAATAGCAGTTACTAAGGCACGATTTTGGCTATGCAAACAATATTCTAGTTGTCGTATTAACTTGGGAAGGCTGTGTTCTGTAACTTTTTGAATTTGGGTCAAGGGGAAAATTAACCCATCTACTCTTCTCCAAATTTGAAAAAAGTCACCATTAAATACCAGTCCATAAGAAGCAAGAAACTGGGGAGGCACAATATCTTTATTCAAATATTGTTTAATGCCATTAGGTATATAACCTACGGCTTCTTTATAGAGTGTATTTTCCTTACAAATATCTATGAATTCTGCTTCTGATGCACTAGCTAAACCAGGGACTCTTTTTTTATTTTCAATAACTAAAATAGGAGGCTGATCTAAATTTTTATAAATCAGTTTGTCAGGTGATAAGCCAATTCCTCCACCAAAATTTGGTTTGGCTTTTACTTGAGCTAAGTTAAGCCCTAGTGTATTTAAAATAGGTTGTACAAGATTAGCTTCTAGGTCAGCTTCCTTGTATGAATTTGGTATTTGTTTCCATATTTGAATAATTCTATTGTAGGCTTCAGTATTTTGTGTTGAGCTTTGGACTTGTAAGCTAATCACGGAATTATTTTTGATTAATGTATTATTAAAGTCATACTAACCTCTCAATAACAGGCTAACTTCAGTAACAGCACTTATAAATTTGAGAGATATAATCAAAATGTGCTTGTTTCATATTTTGCGGGAGCGTTAATCGCGCCCGTGGGAGGCTTGCTTTAAGTTTTTCAAAAAATAGTTGTATATCAAAACTTGAGTAACAAATTGAGTCACTGGGCGACCTAAATTTCCACCAAAGAGCGAACGCTCAAAATTTCGTGATTTCGCAGTGGTTTAATATCAGTTATGGGAACAATGACAACAGCGATTGATTCACCAGTTGCATTGAATACTTCTAGAACACATCCTTGTTCGCCATTGCTGGGATGAGGGACAAAATCAATTAAGGTTGCTACATCACCTTTTTTTAATTGATATTCATCCAAGTCCCGATTTAAAGCGACACGCTGGTATAGTTCAAAGTTCATTTGCAGACTCCTTGTTAGGTTTGAGGGTGATCAACTGAAACTTGCCGTCAACAGCCCTTTGCAGCCAAACTGTAATCACTGCTAGGTTTCGCCCCTTTAAGCCGATTAATTCACCAGTAACTCGATAGAACACCCCATATTCATTATCTCTATCTTGTATTGCTTCTGTTGAATCTGCCAGTTGCCGAATTGCTGCTTTCAATAGTTCTGGGTTGTCTTGTATAAATCCAGCTTGGGCGAGAAACTTTGATTTATCATCTTGTTCTCTCGGTACTAATAAGTAGCGGGTGATTTTTTCGTCAGCAATAATAGCATCAGGAGGAATTTTCATATAACTGTTTCTACGACTTTCCCCGCTTCGTTGCTTCTGCAATCATAGTGACACCGTAAATTTATATAAACTCTACTGCAATTTCCATCTCAAAATAAACTTTTTTCACCTGATACACGTAAACTGGAAACTAAAACCGAGCCGATTGACCCTACCTCAAAGTATCTTCTAGGAACGAAAGCCAGTGTCAACTTCAGACAAGCAATGCCGCATTATAGCCCTGTTTAATCAGGCGGGTGGTGTCGCCAAATCGACACTGACCCAAAACCTGGGATACCACCTAGCAAAACGAGAACACCGCGTTCTCCTCATCGACATAGACCCCCAAGCATCCTTAACCAAATTCATGGGGTTAGTGCCATCTCAGTTACAAAAAACCGTTGCTGATGCCATTATCAACGAGCAGCCCTTACCGATTCATGAGGGCATTCACGGTATGGACTTAGTTCCAGCTAACAGAGTTCTGAGTGGAGCAGAAATGCAGTTAGTAAGTGCTGCCATGCGCGACTTGCGCCTCAAGGAAGCCATTGAACCAGTTTTAGGGGAATACGATTTCATCCTTATAGATTGCCCCCCCAGTTTAGGGTTACTTTCTTACATTTCCTTAGTTGCTGCCACACACGTTCTAGTACCAGTCGAAACTCATCTCAAAGCCTTTGAGGGAACTGACGAACTGTTACAAACTATCACCCACGTAAAAAATAAAGCTAACCGCAAAATCCAAATAGTAGGGTTTGTTCCTACGCGGTATGCTCAACAGAACTCAGCCGATAAACGAGCATTGGCAGCCATCCAAGAACAACTTTCGGCTTGGGGTCGTATCTTCCCAGCCATTCCCAGAGCCACCGCTTTTGTTGATGCGACAGAAGAACGTGCGCCCCTAGCAGTATTTGACCCTAAACACTCAGTAGTCCCTATCCTTGAAGAAATAGCTTTGGCTTTGGAGGCTTTGTGATAAGACGTAAGCAAACTGAAAAACCCTTTGGGGGACAAATTACAACTCCACCCCCTGCACCTTGGTTAGACTCACCAGAAGCAGAAACATCACCAGCTACCGAAACTACTGTCAAGCTGGAAGATATAGTTCTACCCCCACACCAACCCAGACGATACTTTGACCCACAAGCCTTAAAGGAATTAGTTGAGTCAGTTAAACAGCATGGCATCCTCCAACCTCTGTTAGTGCGTCCAGGGTCGGAGGGGAAATACGAATTAGTAGCAGGAGAACGACGCTATCGGGCAGCACAAGAAGTAAAGCTTAAAGCTGTGCCTGTGGTTGTGCGTGAGCTATCGGATGACCAAGCATTTCAGTTGGCTTTGATTGAAAACCTACAACGAGAAGACCTAAACCCAGTTGAAGAAACTGAAGGTATTTTACACTTGTTGGCAATCCGGCTGCATTGCGATGTAGAAGCTGTCAAATCCTTGCTGTACCGCATGAAGAACGCTCACAGCAAAGAAGAACAGCAGCCACCAGACTCATTAGATGAATCTAGGAGAAACGTTTCTCCTAACTCAGAATCAACGGAATCGGGGGATAACATTTCTGACAATTTAGATGAGGATATAGAATCTAGGAGAAACGTTTCTCCTAAAGTGGATTTGGAGCAATCAAAGACGGTACAACAGGTATTTGAGAGCCTGGGGCTGATGAATTGGCTATCGTTTACCACCAAGCGTTTACCGTTGCTCAATCTGCCCGAAGAAATTTTAATGGCACTGCGAGAAGGCAAGCTGGAATACACCAAAGCCCAAGCTCTGGCACGGGTAAAAGATGAAGAACTGCGACTTGAACTATTGTCAAGGGCAATAGCTAATGATTGGTCTTTAAGCCAAATAAAAGAACAAATCATCGCCAACATTTCATCTGAACCACCGTCATCTAAAACACCTAACCAAATACCAGAACGGCTAAAAGATATCACCCAGCGCATTAAAAAGCGTCAGCTATGGAAAGAACCACGAAAGCAAAAGCAGATAGAAAACCTGATAAACAAGCTAGAAGCCTTACTAGGGGATGAGTGACTTGAGGAGGATTATCAGGTAATCTCTACGGTTAGAGTTGAAAATCTGTGATTTAACCCATCCATCTCAAACTGCCAATGTAGTTTTCCTTTCTACGTCGAAAATACGTAGTATTGCATACATATAAGATTTGATGACATGACCCATATCTTCTGACTTGAATAGACTATAATTTTTAAAACTAAAGTTCGGGTCTAAATGACAAAATAAATGCACTGCTTGCATCGTATACGCAAGCAATTCTTCCTCCGTTGCATGACATAATTTGTTAAATTTTTCTACGTCTTGTGTGTATCCTTTGGCTTCAAGCTCTTGCCTAATTAATGTTCCTGGATATCGGCTTAATGACTTGTGCATAATATCAAGCCACCTTAATCCTTTTTCATCTGTTGTTAAATACATTAATTCTCTCATTGCATGATTTTGAGAATTAGCCTTTCCATAATTTGGATCTAGCTGTTTCCGACGTTTAGCTTCACCCATAAATATTTTGCCTCTCCTAGTAATTGAACTTTAACAAAATGTCTTGGGATTATTCAGACTTAGTTAATTAATTTAATTTTGGAGTCTAGTTACAATCACAGCAGTATTCCATCTCTCGTAATCAGGTAACTAAGCGGCATGATCATCACAACTGAGCCTAAAGCTTCTCGGTTAGGTGCTAACCTGATTGCTTGCCATGTGGAAGGGAAGCTGGAGAACAACGTTAATTGGGCAGAAGTTGATGCAGTAGAAGCGTTGATTGAGGAGTTGTTAGAGGCGGGTTATTGCTTAAATCCTACTGACTCTGACAACACAATTGGGGTGATTTCGCCTTACCGTCGTCAAGTAGATGCGCTGACTCAACGTTTAAAATCTCGCTGGACAGATTTTTCAAAGCAGAGCATTGGCACAGTTCACACGTTCCAAGGTGGACAGAAGTCAGTGATAATTTTCTCGACCCGTCAATGCTCTGCAACTGATAGTCTCTGGTTTATTAATCGGCGGCCTAATCTACTCAATGTTGCTGTTAGCAGAGCGCGAGAACTGTTTATTTTGGTCGGGAATTTGGGACGAATTTCTTCAGGGGGGCATACGAGGGAATTGGTTGAATATATCAAGGAATTTGGAGAGATGCGTTAAAAGTATTGCTATACCTAGCTTTTTTAAGCGGGTTTTGGAGTGTATGCCGGCAAAGATTTTTGGTGCTTCACTCCTAAACATATTCCGGCATAGCTCCAAAACCTGCAACTACAATTTGGGAGTGGGGGCTACACGAATCACCGACTAAAACCTCTTTGCTGCTGAAAACGTTTCTCTTGCTCGTGGTGCAACCGTTCTAGTAAATCCTGATTCCAAGTATGATTATCGGGCGGAAGTATCTTGCTTTGGGGCAGCAATTCTAGTACAGCACTGGCGGTTTCTTGACCTTGCTTATCCTTATTAAATGCCAGACCAATCCTGCTGACGTTTTTAAGGACGGATAGCGGTAAGTTATGCGGGTCATCCACCACCATATACATTGTTCTCACTGGTGGCATTCCCTTGTGTGCCTTCCTATCAATCTCTGCCATTGTCAGTGCATCAATGGGGGAGTCACACAAAAATACTCTCTCGATTTTATCGTCTGATTTTCCACCCAAGTTGACTTGAAACCAACCCTGATTTGATTGGGTGTTTTCAGGGTACTGTGAACAGCGATTGTCTGGGCGTGTGGTATCCCAAACCAGTGCGCCTGATTTTTTACCATTTAAATCCCGCTTGATAAACACAACATTTCGCTGCTGGTCTATGTAACCCAACCCCTGCTCCTGTAATGGGTGTACAAGGAAATTGGAGATACCGCGCTTTTGAGTCAAGAAATGCTGTAATACTGGGCGTAGGCTTTCATCTTCTGGTGGTGGTGTAAACTGGGGTTCACGCTGTTTTTGCTCTCTATCCAATGCCAGTTGATTGGTAGCAATTAGAACTAATGTTTTAGCTTCATCATTAGTCCATCCGGCGGGACTGGCTTTGACAATCTCTTCTACATCTGGGGCTGGGTGATTATCTAATAATGCCCTTAAAGCAATTTCTTTGTCTCGGTCAATCACTAATAAACTTTGCAAGTCACCACTGTAATACTGATATAACTCGATTGCTTGATTCTGGTTTAGCTTTGGTTTATCTGTGGTTAAAGGTTGAGCTTCATTTTCAGCAATTGCATTTATGGGTTGTTGGTTCTCAACTGTTCGCCCAACAGGATTGTTTAACAGCTGCTCAATTCGTGCATCATCCCGTTGTGGCTGATAGTCAATTCGGAGATGTTTTTGCAATCCTGGGAAGGTGTAAGCTGCACCTAACTGTGTACCACTAAAAGCAATTCCATCTTTCTCATAAGAAATACCTTTAGACTTACCATTCCTGGTAAATCCTGTCCTTACACTAATGCCTGTTTGCTGCAAGCGCATAATTAACGTTGGCATCTGGGGATTATCAACAGATGCGTTATCAATTGTCTGCTGAACTAATTCCTTTATGCTGGGTTCTGGTGGGGTATCGCGCTTACCTTGCTCATATTCTTCTTGCTCTCGTTTAATGCGCCGAAATTGTCCTGTGCTTTGTGTGCGATTTAATCTTTCTCTACTGCCCTGGACTTGCACTAAATCATAGTCAATTTCAATCTGACGTAGGACTTTTTCAGAGCGTACATAATCCCAGGAATCATGCACAACTTTACCTGTGTCCATCCTGATGCGGCTGGCGGCAATGTGGACATGATCATCGTCAGTATTTTCGTGGCGGAAGATGACAAACTGATTGGCATCAAAGCCCATCTCTTTCATGTAGCGATTGCCAATTTCACACCATTTATCTTCAGAGATTACATCATCCTTGGCTGCTGATAATGAGACATGATAAACAACTCGTTCGGCATCTGGATTTAGTTGTCGAGACACCCGAAATTCTTTAGCAAGTTCTCTGGAATTTCTGCCACTCATGTTACCGCCAATTAGGGGTAAAAGTAGCGAGCCTGTCATGAGCCGCCACGCACCGCCTGAAAGTCTTGTTACGTAAAGGTTTCAAAAATAAAATAGCTCTTTAACCCGAAATCCTCAGAACTCGCTTGTTTTTGCAGTACCAATTGACCTTTACGCTATTTGGTACTGCATTTAGTAACGTAGCCATGCGGGTTTCAGGCTGTAAAAATCAGTGAGGTTTAAATGGTACACCTTTAAATGTGCATCCAATTGGTCAAAATCTCATTTTAGGGTAAAAGTTGAAAAATTTTGATGAAACCCTCTCTGGGTAGCGTTTTCAGCCGTTGCATGGCGGCTGATAGCAGCTTCGCTACTTTCTCCCCTATTCTGGGGTTATCTGTCAGCAACTCACAGGCTGAAAGCAGTTTAGAGAGCATCTGTTCGGCAGCATCTAGATTATCTCGCGCAATATAAGCATAAATTCTCGCCAAGTCTTCTTCTGCTTGCTCGGAGAGAACATAAGGTTTTGGGTTCATGAGTCGGATTTTTTCATAAACTTTTGCGCCTTGTTGCGAATGCGATCGCGTGCGCCTTCGGCACTCAGAGTTTGGCCATTGTCAAGTTGGTCTAGACCAATGGCAATCTGTTGATTGAGCCACAGTTTATATTCCTCGGAATGGTCGTTAAAACGTTTCAACAGACGTAATCCTTCCCGAATCACTTCACTTTGAGAATGGTATAAACCAGACTCAACCTGTTTCTGCACAAACGCTTCTAGCTCAGGAGTCAGGGAAATATTCATTTATGCCTCACTTTATAACCAGAATAGCTATTATAATAACAGTTTTTGTTATTGCTGGCTTTGCAACACGTAGATATGGACGATACGGTGGAACTCATCGCTGCATAAAAAGTTGCCACCGTCACTAGTAAGTAAATGAAGACGCACTTTTAAATTCGTTAATTTCAACAACTTACTAATGGAGTCAATCAAGATGAAATTCTCAGCTAAATCTATTACCTTGGCAACTTTGGTGACAACATCTGTTATCAGCAGCATGACATTTTTGGGAAATCAAAATCAAGCCTCTGCAAATAATATTCAAACATTCACACCCACCAATTATCAACTGAATAAATTGGGGAATCCTGCACCTTCTGTTGTTGGTAACTGGAAAGGAAGCATCGGCAGTAAAGGTGATGATGCTTTAACAGTTGTGGAAATCAATATTTCAGCACAAGCAGGAGCAGTTAAACCAGGAAGTTGGAAATTTATAGGTTTTGATTCTCAAAAAAATCAAGATATAGTTCTACAAAGTGGTAGTTTAAGTGCCACAGTTGGCAACAATAATAGTGTCACTTTAACCTTCAAAGAAAAAGGTAAAACACTCTGGACATTTAATACTAAGTTAAACAACACTGAACGGATATCTGGGGAGTTAGTAGGAAAACCTAATATACAAATTAATTTGAAAAAAAATTAAATCAGAACTTGTCAAAATTTGAAAGTAGTTTTTTATGAAATTTAAAAACTTAAATCTAGTAGTTGTAACATCTCTAAGTTTGCTGTGTGGAAGTCTAACGATGATTTTTGGATATTACACAACTCCGGCAAAAGCATCAACTAGAACTAATTGCTTTCAAGTAAGCCGACCATCAGATCGTCGTTATCATGCAACACTTGTAAGACTGAACCTTACAACAGTTGAATATAATACTATGATTGGCTTACCAACATATTCATTAAATCGTAATGGTATTAACCCTAGAATACAATATGCAGTTGAATATAGTCTGAAGAATAATATAGCAGAATGTCTTAAAAGAGGAGTAAATATAAACGAATTCATCAAAGAATCCAACGGGGTAGTTGATAATGGTAACACAGGAAGCTATATCCTAGCTCCAACCAGTTCCAGGTATCGTTTAGAACACTATTCAAGCGCAGGTGGTTATCTATCAGATATGGTCTTTTCTTTTCGTAAATACAAGGTTACTTACAATCTACTTCGAGGTTATTACTCTGTAACTCTTGTAAATTAAGAGTCTGTTTAATATCTCCTAGTCAATCCATTAGTAATCCTGTTTAAACATAATCTGATAACAAATCGCTGTACCGGAATGTGCCGATTTGCTGAAGCAATTTCATCTTGGAGAATCTCATAACAAAGCTGAGATATGTTGAACGGGACGCTCACTCAATGATTAAGTACACAATCATGAAGCAGAGCATCTTTTACTACTGATAGTCCAGTAGAAATCAAAAACCGATAAATTTTAGAGCGTCACTGTCTGCTCACAGGTCGCTTGCGCCAAGCCAAAGGCACTGAGAATAGATTGGTCTAAGTAAACAGCCTTTTCTCGGAGCAGCAACAGCCTGAATCAAACCTGTAATTATAAAATATCCTATGAATATAGAATTATTAATTGGAACATGGCTGTTAACGGGAAGCATTTCTCTAAACAGCCAAATTAAATTTATCGGTGATGAACCAGATCCGAATGGTGTCGAAAATTGGTTGAATAGTAACAGCAAAAATTTAATTGCTCAGGTAGAAGCAACCGAAGGACTTACTCTAACTATCTCATCAGATGGGAAATTTTTTGAAGAAAGAACAGGCTCTCCAAAAGTTTATTGGTTTGACTTTGAAGGAGTATTGCAGTCTGAGGTTATACCCTTTAACGGTCATCTAAGTTTCTATGACTCTAAAGCCTTCTTATTGCTTGATGAGCCGATATCGCGGGCTGTACCTAGCGATGAAGTTAATAAAAAAAAGCTCAGATATGACGATGGTGATACGAAAATAGCTGATAGCATTGAAGTTCAAGGCTCACATCTGATACGAACCATCTCAGTAGTAACGGATGAACTTTACTTAGATAGAGTGATTATCGTATACAAAAAAGCAAATAAGTGAAGGTATGCGCTAGCCACTTTTCATCGTCGTCTTTTGCAGCCAAATTTTTATTACTACCGCTATAAAGACTGTCTAATAGCAGGAGTAATATTTTTTTTAAACGTAGCCCAGCCCACAGCATTTTTTTAATCGGCTCACGCAGACTTGCGTAATATTAGGAAATTGGTAACAGAACTGCTTCAGGTAGCGGAGCTATCAATCGCTAGGGATTTTTCGAGCCTATTTTAATACTCAAATTGAGGATTTTATACGCAAATCAACCGTATAATGTCTGTATTAAGAAGTTAAATATTTTCGCTTAAGCAGTTCCAGGCGTTTATCTGTCAGAGCAGATTTTTTGAGAAAAGAATCATGATCAAAAAAGCACGGGCAAGGACATATAACAAAGCTGCAAAATGGTACAACTTAATCTACGTATCACTCATTACAGTAGGTTCGCTCATTGCTTTGGTATATACCGCATTAGGTATATATGGAACAGATGTCGCGTTTGTAGAACTATTACGTTTGGTAGCTGTTGTAGTAGCTGGAATCCTTGCAGTATTAGGAATAGCTCGGCAGAAGCTATGGGCAAAGTGGTTAGCAATTGTCGTCTATGGTTTATATATTTTTTTAGCAATCGAAGGCTTGGTGAGTTCGTTTTCAACAGAGTCAGCCTTTAAACTGTTAAGCTCAAATACCTTAGTAGTTTTAAGGGTATGGCGGGTAGTTACAATAATTGCATCACTAATAGGAATTGTATTGTTACTAAAAAGACCACGAACAGAAGAAGATTTAGAAGAAACACGGTGAAGAAAATCAATTGCAGCTACATCAAATTCCTTATTGGTAAAAAGTGAGGCTTAGAAAATATTCAAGACGCAGCATAACAAATCGCTGTACCGAAATGTGCTGACTTTCTTTCCTCAATTTCATCTTGGAGAAGCTCATAACAAAGTTGAGATATGTTGAGCAAGACGCTCAGTAAATGATTAAGTACAGAATCATTACAAGGAGCATCTTTTACTACTGATGAGGTCAGTAGTAAATAAACTTTACAGCGTCACTGCCAAATTACAGGTCGTTTGCACCGGGGCAAAAGCTGAGAAAAAGGACTGGTCTGAGTAAACTTCAGTGGGTAGGCAACTCAGTACAATCATCAGCAGATTAGCCCTAACTTGGGGGGTACATTCGTGTAAAATTCGCTGCATTGCCCGATTACCAATGGTTGTGACAACTTGAGCCACATCATTTAACAGGGTTTCTGGTGGTGATTCCGACTGTTGGCATAACATCGGGAAGTATTCACTGGCGAACCACATTTCATCATCCGTCAACTCAGGGAGATTTTTATTACTATCGCTATGAAGATTGTCTAATAGCAGAAGTAATAATTTTCTAAACTTAAACCAACCCCCCCAGCGTTGGGTAAATTGGCTCACCCAACCCTGCGTAACGCCTATAATTTTGGCTATCTCCGTTTGACCAATTTTCTGCTTCGACTGCCACAATTGGGTAAAAGCGTTGACAATGCCTAGTCCAGTCTGCTGATCACGGTCGCCAGCTTCTGGGCATAATTCGCAAGCATCAATGCTTTTTAACTTCACATTGGGGAGATGGTCAGCTAAGAAACTCAGGTCATAATCAGCACAGAAGTAGAAACTAAGTTCCTCAGTAGGGCGACGGTGAGAACGTAATCGCCCAATTTCTTGGAGAATTTCCGCTTCTAGTAACTCAGTGATATTCTTTTGGAAAGAGCTTTCTGGGTCGTCCAGGTTGACTGGTTCTCCTGTCATCACCTGATATTCTGCTGCCAACACACCAATATTTTGGTAGGGAATGCCAAAGCTAGCTAGAGCATCAGCCTCACTAAATCGGTTAACACCGCGACCATCCACAAAGTGACCATATTCTCGGCGGTCAGTGGCAGTATCAGCGATCGCCTTCCAGTCAAGAATGCCCAAATGGGAATGCAGTTTGTTCAAAGCTTCCTTGAGGGCATTGACACGGGCTATCAGGGATGGAGAGCGATACTTAGGCAGTTTACCTAGACCAGTGACATTAATTACAGATAAATTGCCATAGTCTGGGCGTTCTTGTTCAATCACTAAAACCGGGTCAGAACTACCGAGTTTGAATTTCAACCGGCTCTTTGTGAGTGTAGCATCCAGAAAAATATTAAATTGGGCAGAGTTGACCAAATCAATATGCTTGGGGTTTTTACGATAAATGCTCAACACACCCCAGGAAGAGGTAAAAGCACCGTTACCTTTCCAAGCTTCGAGGAAATCAGGTAGCCAGTACAAGGGTAAATCTAAAAATTCCTTACCAGCATTACGTGCGCTGTCCTTAGTCACACGTTTAGCAGCATAACGGGCGGCGGCACTTTTTTTAAGTTGCCTATCTTGGTTAACATCAAGAGTGTCTAAGTCTTCTAGGAATTTTAAGTCAGGTTCTAAAGCTTGGCGTACAGCCTCAATATCTAAATCAGATGGGAATGGGGGCAGCATAGCCCGGATACTGGTATCATTAAAGCCATAGCGGTCAGGAGACTCAATATCTTGGGTGAACAGAGGGTGTAAAGCTTGAATAACAGGCTGGAGTTGAACTAGTAGTGAAGGTGCTGATAGTCCCAGTTTGCCAACAGTTTTTTCAAAATCAGCGAGATTGACCTGGAGGGAACGCACGGGTTTAATCAGTGTACCAGCTTCTTCCCAAATCCGACCCACAGTTAAAGCTTGATCAGCAACATTGATTAAATCAGTAGGGGTAGAATCGGGGTGCGCTCTCAGTTCTTGGAAGGCGTGAATAGCTGTGCGTTTTTGGAAGCGGAAGCCGTAACCGTCACCACTGGCGAACCGACATTGGTTTTTCAGGGTACAGCCATTACAGATGGGGCTAATGTCGCTTTCTTCAAAATCTAAGGTGCTAAAGTTTTTGTTACGAAATGCGTTGAATAAATAAGTTCTGTGACAATTGCCATCAGTGTCGGCAGTTTCACCCGGTTTAGTCCAGAGTTGGAAGTCCTTACCTAAAGGAGTTTGGCGGGTGGGATCAAGTTTAAAGCCGTTATTTCGTACTGGTAGGTCAACGAAATTAGCCTCGATGGGCAGTGTAGATGGGTTTCTGTGGTTGGCATCCTGGTAAAAGAGTTTATCAACACCGAAAAGGGTAGCTGTCAGTTGTCCAGCATTGTAAGATTTGCCGAGTCCTGGGTGGGAATTATCTAAAATGTGCTTCCAGCCTTTGGAGACAGCTTCTAGCCAAGCTCTGATATGTTCTTCAGGTTGGCACTGGATTCTAATATCCTTCGTAACTTCGGTTTTATAGGGGATATTGCCGGGACTGTAGATAATAACCTTGGGCGATTGAGGGGCTGGGGCTTTAGCTTTTGGCTGGGGCGGTTTTGATTGTGATGTTGATTGTGGTGTGCCAAAACCTTTAAATATTTGTTCAAATGGTGCAAGTGCCTGCTTTAATAAATTTTTGAAGCTGGTTAAGTCCTCTCTAATTCGTCCTAATTCCCACTGTTGACGGTCAATCTGTCCTTTTGGGTTCGGGGATGGTTCATACTGCCTTTGTGGGAATTTAAAGCCGTACTGTTTGGCAATGTGGAACAGTGTTGCAATCGTAATCCCACCACGCCTAAAACTGCGAATCTTGGCGCGAATGTTCCAGGTTGTACCCTTAATGCTGGGCGACCACTTTTCAGCAATGATTTCGGCATCCGTTGCGCCGTAGTGATTGACCAAAGCCATCAGCACTTGGCGGCATTCATCGTAATTACCACTGCCTATTGTCCGTGGTGGGATGAATGAAAGTGCTTGTTGGATTAGTTGGTCAGTGTCCCAGCCTTCGGTGTCGGCAATCTCGCGGAATTGTTGGCGGCGTGACTCAATTTCTTGGATGCGCTGCTGATATTCTTCCCTTTCTTGAAGCGCGATCGCAATTGCTTCAGTGACCCATTCATCTGGTAAAGTGGCTTCGGGATTGACCAGGAGAAATTCCGCTTCAGTGTTGCCATAAAAAACCCGGCTGGCATCCTTACAGGCTGGGTCATGGGGCAACTGCTGCATCAGAGAGCGTGTACAAGCTTCTACAGTGTCAGCACCCTCAACATATTGGGGCAGAAGGAAAATTAGCCGGAATTTATGCCACTCTGGTTTATGACTGGCAGTAGTATAAATTAAAGCACAGTGCTTTTGGATGAAGGGATGGGCTAGAGCTTCTTCAATGGTTAATTGTGGAGTGTAAACCTTGATAGAATTTCCGTTTTCATCCAGTATTGGCTTGCCATAGGCATCACGGGCGATATCAGAATTATCGATGTCAAGTAATAGCCACTGAGAACCGATAACGTTGACCTTACTGCGCCATTGACCACCCAATAAGCCAGCACAGATGGCGTGACCTGCTTTAATGTGTTGCTGGACATCATCTAGAGTGCCTTCTGTATCTCGGAAGTTAGCCGACAGCTTTTTAAAATCCCAGTTTTTATTTCTTCCAGTCGCGTTATACGCGAACTTGATTTTATTAGCTTTAACAAGCCCTGGTTCTACCTCTAATGCTTCAACACGTTTAGTAATTAATTGTTGATGCTGAAGTGAGTTATTAAATTGTTGTAATGGTGACATTTAGCTATTCCTCCTTGATGTGTGGTGGAGGAATTGGAGCTATCCCGTGGCAGTAATCTTAAAATACAAACTTTCAGAAAAATTAGACCAAAATTACATAAAATTCCTGAACTACTGTTTGTCTCTGAATTGACGGTGTTAAAATGGCTGAACACACCAATCATCTTTGATAAGATTACTATTAGGAATATTAATCCGGCCTTCTCAAAACCAGATACTCCAATTCCATTGGAAAACCTCGCTGTCCTTGCAGGACGTGGGGTTTTCAGTTTTTAGCCTATTTGTACTGGGCTAACCAAGCCTTAATAAACTCTGTTACTTCCTCCTTTTGAATAACAAACGCAGTGCCTTTCCTTCTGAGAGCCAGAATTTTGATACTTCCTATCTCAGAATAAAGTTGGTCATTGTGATGGGTATCCGCCACAGTAGGCGGCCATAAGACCAAAACTTTCGCTGTGGGAGTCTTTTGAGCTTCACGAGAGGACATCCCAAACAAATTTCTATTTTTATCAACCCAGCTTTTGTAATCTGCTAGTTCAACTAGAGGGCAGGGTTGCCAGGTTCTCAAACCACTCTTGTTTTTCCGTTTTACCTGCAAAACCTCCCTTTTTTCGTTGTAGACAATCTCGCTGTCTCCTTTTGAGCGAATCGAGATAAATAAGTGAGTTTTGCGTGGAAACTTAATGAACAAGTCAATAGGGTTCTTGTCCTCTATCTGAAGCACCGGAAAGACTTGTATCCCCTCATTTTTAAACTCATCCAAAAGTTCGGTGGTTAATTTTTCTAACCGAGCAAGTTTTTCAACTCGTACCAATGGCTTGTAAGCCAATCCAAAAAGTAACCAGCCTAACGGATGAACTATGCCACCTGTAGCCAGCGCAGCACCACCAGCCGCTAGAGCAACAGTGGTTTCATAGTCTTTCGCTTCCCGAAGCATCTCTAACGCCGCGTCGTTGTGCGGCGGGAGTTGAAAATCGCTAGGTGGGTCTTTTACGGTAGTCATTGGAGACTTTAAAGATTAATAACGCGAAATAGCACGAACTGTACTGATTCTAATGTTTGACACTGCATTTTTGAATCAATAGCCACTTATTAGATTCTTTATCCAGTGCTGGCAGTAGGCGAAAGTTAAATACGTCTTCCCATACCTTTACACCATATTGAGAAGCAAAATTAATTTCGAGAGTTTTGAACTGTTCCCAGGAGCGATCGCCTATTGCCGTCAGCATGGGGATGATGGCAGTGATTGGTATTTGGTTAGCTGTTTCACTCATCTGGGTAATTCTCAAGAATGTAAATTAAGCACCTTTACTTTTTTTAGGTTGGGGTTGAGATTGCTCATTTTGGGCTAGGTACTCCTCAATGAACTCTACTAAAACTTCATTCATACTTTTCTTGTGTAATGCACAAGCAGATTTAAACCGCGCCCTTACATCCTCGTTCACATAAATTGAGACTCTTACTGGTTTTTCCTCTTCAGCCAAGTGTTAAAACTCCATATCACTTTAACTCTAGATTGACACCTTTAGAGCCAATCCGCTAGAGCGTCAAAGTGTTATAGAGTTATCGAGACTTGCTGTTTTAACTCTATAGTGTTATTGTATCACTAACAAGCAACCCAAAAACAGCCACCCAACAAGGGGTAAAAGTAGCGAAGAGAGAATTTGCCGCCACGCAATGGCTGAAAAGCATATCTAGAAAGCATTTCAGAAAAAAAAGCTAATTTACCTACCAAAACTGTTATGTTATTGGAGATACCAGTAAATTATTTGAATTCTTGTAACCTTTGATTAACTTCATTGATGTCGAAGGTATCTGGATTAAAGCTTTCACCTACCCACTCCATCCTCTCTTCGTATTCTGGATGTGACGGTGAAGTAATAATTTCCAGTAACTCTGCATAGCCCCAAGAACCACCACAATCTTCAGGAGGACAAGCACGCTTCCCAGTGATACATATGGGGTAGTTTGTATTAGGAGTTGATGGTAGTTCTTTTTCTACCAAAATTTCGTGTTCCCAGCTATCTCCAAAATCGTAAGTGTAAGAAAATTTGAACTTCTCACTCTTAACCACCTGACTTAGCTTTACAGTCTTTTCTGAACGCACATTAAACTCTCTTTGAGTTTGACCATAATCAATGCCAGCAATGGAAAATTGGTGCATATGATAGTTATCCCAGCCCATTACCTCTTGCACAATCAGATGTAGCTGTTCAAGCGTCGTCGAACTTAATACCTGTATCCTTCTCCAAATAGGGGGTCGAATGTTCTTGAGGGTGATTTTGAGTTGGTAAACGGTTTGATTACTTGCAGATTTTTTTGAAGCCATAGTTGCTTGCTCAAGATTAGATATCAAATTTGTCTGATTGTCCTTAGCTGCATTTGACGAAAGTCGATGTCGTTTGACAATATCTAAGACCGTTGTTTTCGATAGATGTAGCGAAGCAGCAATTTTGCGGTAGGAGTAACCAGTTTGCACCATCTGCAAAACTTTGGGGGCTAACTTGTCTGCTTTCACCCGTTGTCCCGGTTGCCTGCCAAATTTTTGACCTCGTGCTTTAGCCGCCGCCACCCCCGAACGCACTCTTTCTCGCACCAAATCCCGTTCAAATTCAGCCAAGGATGCCATTAAATGAGCAATTAGCCTGCCTTGTGGTGTATTCAAATCAAATTGCAATCCAGTTTGAGCAATTAAGGAAACACCCCAACTATGGAGTGACTGCAACGTCTCAATCAGGTCAATGGTGCTGCGTCCCCAACGGGTCATCTCCGTTACCAGAATGGCATCAATTTTATGACTTTGAGCTAACGCCATCACAACAGATCGCTCGGTACGGCTATTTTTAGTCCCAGAAATTGTTTCCTTCCAAACTCCAACCACTTGATAGCCACTCAAGGCCGCATACTCTACTAAGTCCCGTTCTTGTCGCTGACAGGACTGATCAGTTGTAGAAACTCGGCAATAAATGGCAACTCTTTGTACCAATTAAACCCTCTGGATTTTGTCGGTCTCAAACCCGTACTGCACTGTTCAATTTTAGTGTATCAAATAACTTATACTTTAGCTGATACGATAATTAGATAAACTTTTGTATCCTATGACTAGGGTGAGGAACGGTAAGGAGTGAAACGTCAATGGGATGCAGAAGAACTGGTAGAAAATTTTACGCTCCTGCCAACAGAAATGGCACTGCTGTCAAATAAAAGTGAGGAAAATCGCTTGGGCTTTGCTGTGCTACTGAAATTCTTCCAGATGGAAGCAAAATTCCCCCGCACCAAACAGGAAGTTCCCAAACAGATTGTTTCTTACATTGCGAGACTTCTCTCCGTATCGCCAAAACAATATGGTGAATACTCGTTTCATGGACGCACTATTGAACGTCATCGCGCTGAAATCCGTGAATTCTTTGGTTTTCGAGAATTCAACCCACAAGACAAAACAGAACTGATTGCTTGGTTGTGCGAATTTGTCTTGGCATACGACCGTCAAGCCTCCTCATTAGAAGCAGCAGTGTATCAACGTTTACGGGAGTTAAAGTTAGAACCACCAATACCCGAAGCGGTAGAACGGCTGATTCGGTCTGCGGTCGTCACTACTGAAAAAGAATTCTGTGCTGGCATCTTCAACCAAATTGAATCAGAAACGCTGACCAAAATGGATGCCCTTCTCAATACTCAAGATGCTCTAGATGATGACCAGAGCCAATTTAAACAGTCGGTCTTCAATTTCCTCAAAACAGACCCCGGTCGTACCAGTCTCAAGAGTATCTTCAAAGAAGTCTCCAAACTTGAATGTATCCGGGATTTGGGACTACCGACCAAACTGTTTGCTAATGTTCCCCCCAAAATTATTACTCACTACCGTCGGCGGGCTAGCGCAGAAACACCCCGCGAACTGCGTCGTCATCCTGCGAAAATTCGCTACACATTAGTGGCAGCCTTCTGCTGGCAACGCAACCAAGAGATTACCGACAGTTTGGTGGAGTTGCTCATTCAAATTATCCACCGCATTTATGTTAATGCCGAACGGCGGGTGGATAAACAACTTATTGAGGAATTTAAACAGGTGGATGGTAAGCCACGCTTGTTATTTGAAATTGCTCAAGCTTCACTCGAACGTCCAGAAGAACCTGTTAAGGATGTTGTTTACCCAGTAGTTAGCCCGAAAACACTGCAAGCGGTAGTCAAAGAATATAAATCTAACAGTCCTACATATGAGGAAAAGGTTTACACAGTGATGCGTTCATCATATCTGCATCACTATCGGCGCATGGTTCCTCAACTGCTATCCACACTAGAGTTTCGCTCTAATAATGATATGCACCGCCCAGTAATTTCTGCTTTGTCATTGCTTAAAAGATACCAATCCAGCAATCAGCGATACTATGCAATCGGTGAGGAATTGTTCATCAATGGTGTTCTCTCCAAGGAGCAACGCCACCTGATTTTGGAACAGGACAAGGATGGGCAGGAACGGGTAAATCGGGTCAATTATGAAATATGCGTGCTACAGGCACTGCGAGATAAGCTGCGCTCCAAGGAAATTTGGGTAGTTGGGGCTAAACGCTACTGTAACCCAGAAGAAGACTTGCCCCAAGACTTTGAAGTACATCGAGAAACCTACTACTTGGCTTTAGGGCAACCATTAGATGCTCTCACTTTTATCAGCCAACTCCAGCAGGAAATGACTCAGGCTTTAACAATGCTGGATAAAGGAATGCCCAGCAATACTAAAGTCAAGATTCAAAAGAAGAAAAATGGCTGGATTAGCGTCTCTCCTCTAGAAGCACAGCCAGAACCACTCAATATCTTGCAACTTAAACGTGAGATAGAAAGACGCTGGCCCCTGACCAGTTTGCTGGATATGTTGAAAGAAGCCGACCTGCGGATTGGTTTTACTAATCATTTCAAGAATACGGGTGTGCGTTCTAACCTAGACCGAGAAACCCTACAACGACGATTGTTGTTGTGTTTGTATGGATTGGGTAGTAATACTGGACTCAAGCGTATGTGCGGAGGAATTAACAGTGACTTAGAGTATGATCTGCGTTATGTCAAAAAGCACTACATTCACCGAGAACACTTGCGTAATGCTATCGCAGAAGTTGTAAATGCTACTTTCAATGTTCGTAAGGTAGCAATTTGGGGAGAAGGTACGACAGCGTGTGCTAGTGATTCCAAAAAGTTTGGCTCGTGGGATCAAAATTTGATGACAGAATGGCATATCCGCTACGGAGGTCGGGGAGTGATGATCTATTGGCACGTTGAGAAAAAATCTGCCTGCATCTACTCTCAGCTTAAGACTTGTTCTTCTTCGGAAGTGGCAGCAATGATTGAGGGTCTTCTACGGCATTGCACTGATATGAAAGTAAAGAAAAACTATGTAGACACCCACGGTCAAAATGAAATTGCCTTTGGCTTTTGCCGTTTACTGGGCTTTGAGTTGATGCCTCGGATCAAGCGCATCGGCTCCCAAAAGTTATATCTACCAAGTGCTGGACAAAAACAAGATTTTCCTAATTTACAACTTGTACTGACTAAAGCGATTGATTGGGAACTGATTCGCCAGCAGTATGACCAGATGATTAAATATACTACTGCTTTACGTTTAGGAACGGCGGAAGCAGACACGATTTTGAAACGTTTTAGCCGTTCTTCTCCTCAACATCCAACACAAAAGGCACTTTCTGAGCTAGGTAGAGCAGTGAAAACTATATTTCTGTGTCACTACCTCAACTCTGAGGCTTTACGACGTGAGATTAATGAAGGGCTGAATGTGGTGGAAAACTGGAATAGTGCTAATGGTTTTATTTTTTACGGCAAAAACAGTGAAATTGCTACTAACCGCCTAGATGAACAAGAATTATCGGTTTTGTGCCTCCATTTGCTGCAAATCAGCCTTGTTTACATCAATACGCTGATGATTCAAAGGGTTTTAGCAGAAGCCACTTGGATGAAGCAGATGAGACAAGAAGATTTCCGGGCGTTATCACCGTTGATTTGGGTACATGTTAACCCTTACGGCACTTTTCGACTGGATATGAACGAGCGATTACAAATTGATGCTGCGTCTCCTTGATTTTTTTTTCTGAAACCTAATCTGGGTAAGATTTTCAGCCGTCGCGTGGCGGCAAATTCTCTCTTCGCTACTTTTACCCCAACAAAGGCAATAGAAGCCAGAAAGTGACGTTTAGGCAAGCCTTTAACTGGATGTGTGGATTGAAGGCGATTGACCCTTTAAATTCTCCAAA
>NZ_CP091924.1 GCF_022063185.1 Nostoc sp. UHCC 0870
GTTGGGTTGGGTTGGGGTTGGGTTCAGTTTTGAGTTTTACCTGTGCTACCTGTGCTACCTGTGCTAGCTGCTTTCTGAACATCTACCAAGCCATCTACTAGTTCATCAATCCCCAAGGCTAACCTTGACATTTCAACGGAACACTCAACGGCATCCGTAGCGTTTTTCAGCATCGATCCAAACTTGCTTATAGGAATATCTTCACTATCTAAATCTTCAATAGCTTTAGTGATTTTAGCGAGTAGCATTGCCCCAACTTTATGAATATCGTCAGCAGACGTTTTCAACCGTTCTCTAAAAACTAAAACATCATCCATCCCGTCGGCAATTTGAGCCTTTAGTTGTGATTTTATTTCCTGCTCAAATGCAAGAACTTTCTCTTGAAAAATATCCTTCATTGATAGCCTATCAACCCAGTTCATACTTCGATCCAATTTCTCAGCAATTACCGGATGAGTGTTACCTTGTGCCTTAAGTAATGCTGCTTTTTCTTCCAGTGCGGTAAGTTCGTTTGTATTTCTTTTCATTAAAGTAATTTCAGTGATTTTAATAGAATCTTAACTAATACAATTGTGACATTTTAAAAAGCAAAATTAGGGAGTGCGATCGCTCCCCTTTATGACCTATGCAATATCAAAACCATTAGGCACAAGTTCAGATAGATTTATATCCTCTTTGATTTTGTCCTTAAGTATTACCCCTGGTTTACGGTTATCATAGGCTGTTAATTCGTGTTTAGCGTTGTGATCATCCAGACGGGTTTGATATTTTTCTAGAATCTTTTTAATAGTTGCTGGTTTACTCCCTGTGAGATGCTGAATTAGTGTTTGGTTGATGTGCCACTTTTGAGACTTTTCAGTACAACTGTTGTTATGTGTCTCCACTGCATAAATAGCTCGTTTAGTTAGCTCCTCAGCCCTTCCTGAATGAGTTGTGTATTTATCCCCTAAAAGCTCCTCTGTGGGGACTGCTGTTAGTTCTTCACCAACGAACTTAACTTTACCCATTACTGTTTTGCCGTAGACCTGACAAGCTTTTTGGATGAACTCAGCCAACGACATACCAGAATGAGCGATCGCATTTTCAACTACTTTTTGAGTATCCGCGTCTAACTCTAATTGGGAGATATTCATAGTTTCTAATGTTTGGGTAGGTGTTGTTTCTGTTTGTTCTGTTTTTTCTGTTTGTGCTGTTTCAATTTGAGATTCATGTGGCTTATTAAAACTAGCCTTGCGGTTAGCTCTAGCATCATCCCCTACAACATCCCAGCGTTCGATTGTGCTGGTTGCATACCAGAAAGCTAGATGCTCATATCTACCCCTTTCTTCCTTGGGCAATGGGCTGTACTTTCTTTCTTTAGAATCGCTGAAATAGTACCCAGGTTTTAAAGTATTTTGGTCTGGAAAGTGGGACTCAATTGGGCTAATAAAAGTAGTCCTCACCTTTTTGATAGTGTTTTCATTCGTAACCGCATCTCTAATTGGTTTCCAGTATTTAAGAGTTACTTCCCTGATTTTTAATTCATCTGTGATATTTTCTAATTCAATAGCAGTGATCGCCCCTAACCTTGCTGCCCAATCTAAATTGCTTTCTTTTTCTCGTCTCTCAATTTCGTTCATAATGTTTCTAACAACTAATTTTAAACCCTTATCCCTATACTAACCCTCTTGTTATCTATAGTCAAGACGGTATGTATAGGGATTTATTTAAATTCGAGTAATTGACCCTTCCTTTATCTCATACCGCTTGTAACTGTTGATTGTGGTTTCATCCCGGTCGATTAAAATCTTTTCGGCGTAATCAATGAAGTCAAAAGCATCTATCCCGGCATTGACTACACAGGCTCTAAAATAAGCGGCTCTAAACTTGTGGTAAGTGCGATCGCTCTCAGGGAAGATATCAAAATCTTTACAGTGTTGGTTTAATGTCTTTGAAAACCGTCTGTTTACCCGTTCTGGGTCTTCATCTGGCGAAAATCTTTTACCTTTATCACCCAGCCACTGCAAGCCAAAGCAGACTAAATCAGCACTAACCAAGGAAGGAATTTTAAAGGGGACTTCTCTAATAGGGATCGCTTTCTCGCCTAGTTTGACCCGTCGCGCTTTGCCCTTAAGTTGACCCTTAAAAATTACAGTGTAGTCATCAACTTTTTCAAAACTGGCAGATAAATGTACCTCACCCATACGGCGACCAGTGGACAAGGCGATCGCACAACTTACATCCATCCAGTTAGCAGCATTCCCATTTTTAATATCAGTCAAAATATTGTGGGCAAACTGAAGGGAGCTAGATAAGTCGATTTCAATTCTATTTTCTGGTTGCCTACGCTCCTGAACTTTCTCGCGATACTGTTCTGATTGTGTGGACTTATAAGAGGCAAACTGTTCTGATAGTGACTCACCAAAGTGAGTGATGATTGTGCATACAGGATTATAAAGTGCTGGGTCTTTAAGTGCTGTCTTAGCAGCAAGCTTAAGAGATTTTTTGATTGCGGTGATTTGTCTTAAACAAGTTCCATAAGTTTTTAAATGTTCTGGCTTATCGTCTGGGTAATTGATTTTTAATAGTCGCGCTTCAGTAATAGCTAAATTTTTCCAGCCCAGTAAATCACCAAACCCGGTTTTACGCTGATTAAGTTTGTATGGTGCGATCGCTTCAAACTGGGGAAGCAGATAAGCCACACGCTCATCAACATAACTATTTGATAACTCATCACTACCCTTAATTACTGCCATTTTTCAAACTCCTTATTTACCAATATCTACCATTATAAAGTAAACAAGGACTATACAACAGGTTTTATCTATAGATGAATACTCTTGTAACTGCATAAAGCTATAAGTTATCCCTATACAAAACCTCTTGTCATTACTATACAAAACGTTTAGTATAGGGATATAGAAAAGGGACGCGCCAACGTCCCACACTCCAAAAAGGATTTGATTACTATGAAAACCACACTAACACAAACCACCCAAACCCCTGCACCACAACCCCAGACCACAAACGATCGCCTTGATGGACAATTCGACTCAGCGATCGGGCTACCTCCCCAGTCTCAAAGCCCTGATTACCTAAATGGTTACTTTGGATCGGGCAATGTTCCTTTCTAGGCTTAACCTAGCAATCAAGCACTACTATTTACTTAGAAAAAAAAGAGGAAAAATCATGAAAGGCTATTCGATCATCATCAGCAAAGGCAGCAAGCAATATTCCTTCAAATCTCTAGGCACAAAGGAGCAGATTATTGCAAATCTGCGCTTGGAATTTTCGGAAATGGAAATAGAAGCATCGATTATCTCTCCTCTATCTCCTGAAGATTGCAAAATTCTTGAAAAGGAAATAGATGCAGATTGGGATAATTACTAAGTTCTAAACCACTGGCTAGGGGTGAACCTAGCCACTACCCCTTCACCCATACCACTACAGGAATTAAAACTATGCAATCCCCAGCAGCCATAATTATCGCCCTCCTAGTCGCTATCTGTATTTTGGTAAATGCGATCGCTTCCCTTCTAATCCCAATCGCCCATCACTATTACGCCAGATATCAGCACTACAAGATGATTGAAGCTAGGCGCGATCACTTTTACTCCGAGTTACGAATGTTGATGAAATCTGCATAAAAATAGCGGGAACATTGCCCCCGCTTTTACCTCTATGTCCGGTATCAACATTATTTAAAAATTCACATCTGAGCAAATTTTAGCCTATTTTTATATTTTTTAGCCCAATCAAACGCGCTAAATTCAAAATCAAAATATTCAATTCCCTCAAATTCTGGATCGAATCTCGCTGCGTCAAAACCCCGTGAGGATGTATCTATGATGCAGAACAGTTTCCAATGCTCAACGTGAACTCCCACTATCAAATCATGCCCAATCCGCACCATTGGGTAATGTTCTCTTGAATCATCCTGTATTGCATCCAGAAGGCTCTTTTTAAGGCTGTTAAGTTCCTTTTGATAATCTGTTGCCTTCCCAGGTTTAAATGTGCCTGTAAAGGGGTTTAAATCACCGCTTTCTACTGCTAAATGCTTGGAGAGTACAGTGTCAATCTCATGGGAGAATAGCCACTTTTTTATAATTTTAAAACTTGGACTTTTGTGTGTTACCATTACCTTTGTGAGTCAAAAAAAACATCTTAACTTTATATTAACACCATACATCTTAAAGTCCCCTATCTTACTGTAGATAGGGGCTATTTTTATGCTTTTTTACCACTAGAAATTAACTAATTAATTCATCCTGTAGATAAGCGATCGCACTTTGAGCATCTGCCACATTTAAATCTGCGCTATAGCCTTCATCAAGTAGCCTTAAATAGTGGGGATGCTTGACTATTTCGCTTAGGATATCTTCAGCAGATTCTAAGAGTTCTGAGAGCGATCGCACTTGGGATTTTATGATACGGGTCTGTTCTGATTGGTAGGGCATGGTGAGTAGTCCTATTACTTTTTGTATGTTGTAATGAAGTTCTGATTTGTAGGCAGCATCCCATTTTTGATCAAATTTAGGAGCTATGCTTTCGATTATTTTTATGGCTTCTGTGTGGCTATCCATAGTGATTATGCGTTGGGGTGTAGTGGGGAGATTGGGACTCCCCAGGGGTGCGATCGCTCTAACCGCCAATCAGTCTTAGATGCGCGCAGGGAGTTTGTATCTCGCAAAAATATCAGATATCCCTTTATGAAATGCAATTACTAATTGCCAACTATGACCATCTTCACAGTACATATTGGTAATTACAGCATCACCACGATAACCAGTCCTAGTCTCATAGTTGTCTTTACCATCAAGGAATCCAGTACCACCAACACGGTTGTACTCACTCCCACAAACCGGGCAATGAACTCTATCAAAATGCCCACCCTCAGATAAGGAAATATCAGAGTAAATATAGCTTGAGTCTGCACTACCGCTTAATTGATTAGATGTACGTTTTTTTCCAGTATTCATGGTGCTTGTACCTCTTTGAATATTTCCACCACACCCGAACTGATTTAAATTTGGGTGTGAAGGAAGGGAGTTAAATACTCCCAAGGTGCGATCGCTCTACTTAACTTCGATAACTGAGGCTAAATCGCTAAGGCTGTCTGAAATACACTTTTCAAGTGTTCTCAAGGAATATATCTGATAGAAACTTAAGGCTTCGCTAAAAGATATCTCGTTGTCACGGGCAAAGGTTTTTATCTCTTTCAGCAGTTCAATTTTAGTTTGCATTTTTAACTCCTAAATATCTAAATCGATTTCGTAATCTTCTGTCTGTGCTGGTGGCTTCTGTTCCGGTTGTATCTGTGGTTGTGTGCTTTGGGGAAGATTTGGTAGAGATGCAGATTTAACGCTATCTGCTAAAAAGGCTCTGTACATATCAATCACAAAATAAAGAGTATCTAGTGGTGATTTTTCTAGCCTTTCTGACTCCTTGTCTAGCCATTCCCATACAGAGTCTTTCAGGCGAATTTTAGACCGTTCTTTGTTCATGATCACCCTACCTTTTTGGCTAATGCCAACAGACCATTTACGTTTGCATCTACGGGATTTTCTAACAAGATAAATCCTTTTTTCTCCAACAGTTTCCCCACACCGGGCAACAGGCAACCACCACCAATACACCACACCTCATCACCTTCATGCTTGGATTCTGTAGCCTGTTCTAGTGGTTGTCGCAAGGATTGACTCAACCAATCTTTTACAGTGGTCAGATAAACAGATTTAAAATCAATCTGGCTTGAATATTTAGTGTGACCATTTTCAAGGGCATATCTAATCTTTGCAGGTATCCCCAATTTCCCACCGTTCAATGGTTTCATAGCCACAGTAAGCAACTCAATTAGGGATTGAACGCCATTAGGGTATGGTGTGTGAACTTCGCGCTTACCTTTAAAGTACCGACTATACAAAGTTGTCCCATTACCAAAATCTAATACTGTCAATCTCTCTGGGAGCTTCCGACCTACCAAAACACCCATACCTTCGGGTACAACTTTCAAAACCTCAACCTTAACAGTTGATTCCTTACCAGCCAAGATAGGGTTAAACTCACCTTCCAATACTTCCTTTAAGCGATCGCCTAAACTGGCATCGTGCAAACTGGTTACAAGTTTTAATTCCCAACTACGACGGTACGGCAGATGAGCGATCGCACCTAACAGGGTTATCTTGGCGTTGTTGATTTTATTATCATTGTGGTCTGAGTTTGCATTGAAGGTTGCGCCACTTCTATAAGCAGATTCCCCAACTGTATAGGCTTTACCATCTACTACTACCCTTCCTGCTACATCTTCCATATCCTCTTGGCTGATATAGCTAGGAATGCGGACTAAGGAGTGATCATCAATCTGTAGCTTTACACTACCGTACCCATTATCAAAGCCAGCATAGAAGTGCTTTCTGTTCCCGTGTTCCTTTGTACTCATGTCTGAACTCCTTTATTTTGTAGTTAAATCCAGTATAACCTATTTGGGTTACATTTGGGTTGTACTTGGGTTATATTTTTGAAATTTAGGTGAGGTACTACCCTCTAATAGCTGTAACCCTTATGGGTTATAGGTGGGGTATGCTTTGAGAGGCATCTTACAATTATCTGGGTTACATAGGCGAACATCTAGTAAATACATCAGAAACATTTTAGTTAACAGTTTGTAATTGAGTTTATGACCACTTTTAACTAATACTTTCTAACTACACCTATCAACTAACAGAAACTAAACACGGTATTTACTAACAGTTACTATCCACCTTTATAAATACCCTGCTGTAACCCTGCACCTGTATCTAATATTAAAAATTGGTAAAGTACCAACGAAACCAACCCTACCCACTATGTGTAAAATTTGGTTGCTTGCCAAGTACGTAAAATCAATACTTAGGAGCGATCGCACCAAAACCCCACCAAGGCACACCCAAAGTAATTTGGCAAGATAATTTACATCTTGCCAATACAATCTTTACAAAGTTTATGTTAGTTGGATCGGTTGTCACGAGCCACAAAAGTTTTACCACAGTCGTTACAAGAGTAGCGGTGACAGCCTGGCTTTTTAACTGAACTATGGCGACGGAAGTTTATAGAACTACAGTGAGGACATTCAATTTCTGGGTGTGAAACTGGCTTAACCTGGGGTACATATTGGGGTATTGAAATATTAGGTAAGGCTGGAGTAGCATCAAAACTCGATCTAATGACCCCTGCACCATCCCGCAATATACCTTTGTGTGCTGAGGGAATCTCTAAAAATGTACAGCGATCGCCCACTACTAGCAGTGCAATTCTGTGAGCATTCTCACCGGGAAGATTCAATGTCTCGTTTTTGGATCTAGCCCACTCAGAGAATTTCTCGTACTGTTTGAGTAACTCACGTTTTTTAGAGAGTGACCACCCCAAATCTTTATCGTGTTTGAGGGCAGTGCCGATCGCATCCTCGATAAAAAGCATTGAGCAGTTTTTCATAGCGTCCCATGTCCAGTGGTTCGCGCCAACTTCGCCAGATTGACCTATGAGAATTTGACGCTGTTTAGTGTGCCTGATGGCTGTCATGATTTCAGTTGCTGACTTCTTATCGTCGTCATCATGTTGTTTATCGAACTCGTCAAAAATGCCCAAGGTAAAGCGGTCTGTGATTGCTGGTCTTTTGGCTTGGCGGTCTTTATGTAACTTGATGAACTGAGCATAGGCTTGACCAGCTTCGCTGGGAGACTTCGCCACTTTGGGACAATTCCAGTAATCTTCTTCACTTCCATCAAGTGGGTCTGATAGCCATATCTCCCAATCGGGCATACCCAAAAAGTAGGCAACTATATTTTTAGTAGCAATACCTTTACCGCCCCCGGTTGCACTCATAATTCTGAGTGTAGGTTTGCCCTTTGATTTATGATCAGTTGCCTTGAAAATTTCATCACCAAATAAAGACGCGGGAACTAAGCCAAGTTTGTAAATAGTTTCATCATTTAAAGGCTTGGGGCGTTCGCGGCGATACTTCAAAATAATGCGATCGGTGGTGGGGTCGTGGAAACATGAGCTAATTTCAAATATCCCGACTACCCTACAAATCTCCAATTTAGACTCAACTATCCTTTGTGCGATCGCTTCACCTTGTAGGCTTTTGGGATACTCAAAGCCTACTGTTACCAACTCTTCACCCTCACTAAAGCCTAATCCCTTAAGGGGAATCTCTAAATGATTCCACACCCACTCAGTGATTAAGTTTGTAGCTTTGCCGTTTAGGTCTACCCCAAAATCTTTGTACTCTGGGGTTGTCAGTCCATCGGCAATAGTCTGTTCCAATATCCGCACTCGTAGCTCTAAGCTGTCCTTAAGGTCGATTAGTGCCTCAATCGCTTCATCTTTTTTAGCGATCGCCCCTTGGTGGTGAGATTGGTATTGAGAGTGTGTAGACAGCAAAGTATGCCGTTGCATCTGGTGCAAATCGTAGACTTCCTTCATCATCGATTGCATCTCTTCCAATAGGCTGAAAGCTTGAGAAGTAAGGTCAAACTCTTTACCTACTTCGTCTTTAATTAACTGTGATTTTTTGGCTGCAAACTCCTGTGTAAGCTCGTTGTCTAAACGGGTTGAGAAAGTCGTCTGAAACTCTTGTAACTCTGCTTCCTTCTCACCACATAAATCAGTTAAAATTTTTACCTCACCTTCTAACTCACCAATTTTAATTAAAAGGCGATCGCGCTCAGAGGTGAGGTTTTTTACAGTTCCGTTTGCGCCTTGTAAATCTAATTTGAGGGTAGCCAGTTCTGATTTAAGAGCAAATATAGTTTGCAATGCAGTTTCTCTGGCTGTTTGTAGGTCAGATACGAGTTTTTCAGAAGTCTGCAAAAGTGCTTTGAGTTTTATATTTTCATTTTGCAATTCGTAAAGTTTGCTGTTTAAATCAAGGCGAACTCGCCCCAGTTTAGTATCGTATACAAAAGCTACTAAACCACCTCCAAATAGCGCACCACCGGAACTTAAACCTATGGACAGTGCGAGATTACGACCGGACGAGCCTAATAGCAGTCCACCTACTAAACCTAGACCAGAAGCAACGGCGATTTGTGAAAACTTTGATAATTTAGCCATGATTTGAAACTCCTTTTAAATGTGTAAGTAAGGTAGAGCGATCGCCCTACCGTTTTAAAACTACGCAACCTTAGAACCGTTTAGACTTTTGATAAAATCTAGTGTTTGTGACTGCGCTTGTAGTGCTTCGTGGTAGGCTTTTTCAGCCTTAGATTTCTGCTTAGATAGTGTTGCCTCATTCTCAGCTAATGTGTAAGGTAAAGCGGCTTGTTTGGTAGCAGTTTTATGGGACTGAGCAACGTAATCAACGCCTTTCTCAAGTGTGATTTTTTGCTGTTTTTGTAGTTCGAGAAATTGCTGATAAACCTTTTCAATCTCGGATTGTGCAGCTAAACCAGAACCAAAGGCTTTAGCTTTTTCTGCTAAGGCTTTGAATTGGCTACCAGCGTATTTGTTTGCCCAGATAATCAGTTCGTTGTACCTGATTCCACCTTCAAATTCTGATTTAGCTTTATCAAATTCTGAGAGGGTAGCTTGGTTTTTTATGCCAGGGTTCTTAACATCGGTGACTGCTGCTAAGTCGGGACTGTGAACCTGGGAAGCGATCGCATTTAAATCACTTCTTTCAAATCCTGGAATGCTTACCGTAACGGAACTATCGGCGGAATTATAGCCTACTAATCCATGTATAGTGGTTTTTGCTTTTGGGTCTTCCGCAAAGTTTGTAATACTAGGTGTGGTGACTGCTTTTTGACCATTAGATATAGATGTTTTGGTTGTGGTGGAGCTGCCAGATTTAGCACCTTTCATTCTCTCCTCAACTGCTTTTTTAACCCTTGCTGCACTATCCATTGCTTTCTACTCCTCTGTTGATTTTATGTGCTTCAAACTTGATTTTTAGGCGGGTGATTCTATCTTGTAAGTTTTGATATTTATCTAGTAGGTAGGCATCAATATCAAGGGAATCAGCAACACCTTGAATATGTTCAGCACTCAAACTATCTTTTGATTCATCTTGATGATTCATAAGCACCTCAGTAAATGTTTGTGCCTACTAGCTTCCTGTGGTAGTAGGCAAGTTTTTAAAACTAGTTGCGGCGACCGTTACCACGGACAGGCTGACTATCTTCCTGTGGTGGATTTGTAGAGCCAAATGCTGCTGGAATTGCGGCGCACAGCATTAAAGAGGCAAGGGCGATCGCTATTGTAAAAGGATATAATTTCATTAGAATCTCCATTTTTACGAGTGGTGAACTGTAGTAACTGCGGGAACTTTGGTAGGTGATCGCAGTTACTTTTAAAAGTTTTCAATCAGTTGAGACATACGAGCGATAATTGGGTCAATCTCTGCGGGTAGTTCGGCAATCTCTTCAAATTGAGCGATCGCCCCTGGGCTTTTGAATCCTATCTGTGTCTGGGGAGATGGCTGGGCTTGGGGTAGTGGGGATTGTAACGGAGAGCCAAATGAATAGTTCTGGCGGCGTAGTTCCCATAAAAGATAGTTGAGGGCTTCGGCTGGGGATGCAGACATTTGAGCGGCGATCGTTTGCAGGAATTGATCATGGGTGGAATTGATTGAAAGTCTCATGGTTTGTCTCCAAAATAGTGAAAGGTTTTTAAATCGAGAATCGCTTGATCTAATGCTGCATCGAGCTTTTTAGAATTAGCTTTTGTGATATCAAGTGGGAATTTTTTAAGGATTGGCGGGATGGGTGGGGAATCTGGGGATTGCTTGAATGCTTCACTCATCAGATTGGAAGCTTCTATGAATTTGGCTTGGAGGTCGGGGGACATGGGGTGAATTGGGGCATTTAAGCCCCATATATAAGGATTAGAAAGGGTGGGGAGCAAAGAAGCCAAAGCTAGTACCTGTAAACATTTTGGGGTCTACTGGAGGCACATAGAGAGGCTGTTTATCTTTAGGATTGAGTTCGGCGTGGTACTGTTCAATGCAGCCCCGTAACCATTCGGTCTCTTCCAGTAGTACAGGCTCAAGTGAGGAGCGATCGCACAATTGCCAGATGGAATCAAGTTTTTTGCGGTCGCTTAAATCACTTTTTCTGATGGATGCGATCGCCGTTAGGGTTCTTTGGGGCGTTGTGGTTAAAAACTCGGTTACTTTGGCTTCTAAGGCTTGAGGTTCAAAGGATGATAGAAAAGCTTCACGAATCTCTCTTTGCACTCCCTTGGGCATCAAAGCACCATTGGGGAAGATATTGTGATCAACTGCGTGTTGCCAATTTTGGGACATCCAATAGGCTAGTTTGTGTTTGGGGTTGCGAGTTACAAAAGGTTCGTACCAATGAGTGTAATCTTCTAGGGCTTTGGCGATCGTATCGGGTAGCTTCATAAAGTCCCCTCCGTGGGGTGATTTGTATTAGATAGTCTTATGGTAGCTCAAAAAAACTAATTTGGTATCAATTAAGTTTAAATTGGTATCAAAGTTTCTTATGGTGTTGAGGTAGTTAGATAACTTTAAATGATACCAGATTGCACCAAAATAGTATGTTTTACCGCTACACTGGTAGGAAGCCGTATCATAAAAGGAAAATCAAATGACTGCTTACATGGCGCGACAAAAGAAACCAACTCTCGCACGTTCCGTTAGATTTTTGGAGGAAATTGCAGAAATTTTAGATAATTATGCAGATGATCAAATGATTAGCTCTAATGCTGCTGTAAATAAGCTGGTTAAGGAGAGGCTAGAGCAGTTGGGCTATAAAGTTAAATCCAAAAGCAACACAGAAAACCAAGCATGACAGACATACCGCAAAATAACCGACTTGATCGAATTGAACAGTTGCTACTTCTGACCACAACGGCATTAGGAGAGACTGCAAAACAGCAACAGGCAAACACCCAAGCGATCGCTGCTGTGACCGCAAGACTCGATCAACTGACTTTAAAAGTAGATGGGCTGACTGATGACGTAGGGCTACTGACTGATTACTTCCAAACTGTAATAGCTAATGCCGAGAGCGATCGCGAAACCTTTCAGGCTGAGATTAGGCGCATCTGGGAGTACCTATTGCAGCGTGGAGGTAATGGTAATGGGCATACAGGATGAGAAGCGATCGCACCAATGCACCCTACATCTATATATGAGGTATCAAATATTGACAGTTAAATCCCCGTATAATGTTGTAGTCCTTGCTGAGACAGACGAGATATCTCAGTAGTAAAAATCAGACAGTCTTAAATTTTTCTGTGACAAGGCGAAACATACTGATTTTTTGATCTATAGTGAAAGAAGCAAAGTAAAAAGCCCACCTACCCACTACGTTGGTCGCGTTAGTGATGAGATGAGCCAAATCAAATGATTTAGTATTTATAAGTTCATATCTAGTATTAATATACCCTAATTCTAGCAATACTAAATCTAAAAGGCAAAAATCTGTAAGTAGGTGGGAATCCAAGTAAGTACAAGGAAATCCCACATGAACGCCAAAAACGAATGTAAATTAGTTTTCGATGCTCTTTTAAATTTAGGTTTCATCCCCCTACCTGTAGCCCCCCTACAAGATGCTACAAAGTACCCCAGTCTCGACAAAAACAAAAATATCAGGAGAGACGACAAAGGGGAAATTATTCCCAAATTCAATGGTAAAAATCCCAGCTATCTAGATGCTGATGGCATACCCCATGCAATCTTACATTCCATCTATAGGACAAAGCCCATTACAGAGGCAGAGCGCGAAAAGTGGTTTGTACACCCCGATACAGGAATTGGTTGTCTTGGGACTAAGCACAATATAGCAATCGATGTTGATCGTAAAAATTTCGATAGCCAAGAGGAATGCGATCGCCTAACTGAGTCTTGGTTGAATGCCACGCCGGAACTAAAATCAGGCTGGGTTGATCGAACTCAATCAGGTGGCTATCGGGTACTAGTAAAGGTAAAAGAGCCACAAAGCTTTACAAACTTTGGCTTTGGTGGTAAACAGATTGGTGAGGCAATAGGCGAGGGAAGGTTTGCAGTCTTAGCCCCGTCTAAAGGTACATCCGCCAATTACACCAGCATAAGCCGCGCTGATACTATCCCAGAGTTTGACAATTTAGAAGCAATTGGTATTTTCAAAGCTAAGTCTGAGGAAGAGTTAGAAATTCCAAAAATCCCAGAATCTTTAAATGATTGGATGGCATCATCAACTATTGTAAGATCCACAGCAGCGATCGCAACTGATGATGATGATGCTGAAACAATTACTACAGTTGCTTTGGCTGATTTACCTGCGAATGATAATATAGATGCCTCTGTTGAGTTTGATGAAATTAAGAAGAGAGCATTATCTGAAGGGATGGAAGGCATTTTTCTAATTGAAGCAATATCCCAAAAAAATCGCCAAAGATTGGAAGGGGATGTTGAGGGAATGGACAAATCCAAAGCACTCACAACTGCACTAAATGACCTCTACGGATGGGTTAATTGGTGCGGTGATAAAAATGTACAGTTCTACGGAAACCCCCAAGAGATTGCTTTAATAGGTGGTGCAAAACTTGGTCTAGCCCCTGATAGAGTGAAGCGTATCATTGAATCTATCAAAGATACATCAAAGTGTATGCCTGCCTGTAAATATAAGGGTGGTGATGATGCCTGCCAGAAACGGGTAAACACTTTGCTAGGTATCCAAACCCCAATAGAAACTGATGAAAATCAGGTTTCTACAAGCGTAGAAGACACCGTACTAAAAACTTTGTTTGAGAATGGTGACGGGAATTTTTGCGTCATAAACGACGGGTACTACAAGTACGATGATCATGGCGTTTGGAATCATGTAGAAGATGGAATTATCGAAAAGTGGATTACTCGAAAGCTGCGGGAACTTTACAGGCTAAAAATTACAAAGGAAGATGTACTCCAAGAGTTTGTGTACGCCACTGAAAACAATAAGAAAAACTCGTTTAAGTTCTGCCGAAGTGCTTTAAGCTTAGAATCCATACCCTACAACTTTCACCTACTACCCTTTAACAACGGAACAGTTGACGTAAGAACAGGAAAGCTACAGCAACACAGCCGCGATAACTTCTTAACCTTTAAGGTTAATGCTGACTACAAAGAGAATAGAGAATGTCCACAGGCTTTTAAGGATTTTATTGAAAGCTCATTTGGTAGTCAATTTCTCGAAACTATTCGCGCCTGTTTAAGCATGACTTTAGACCCAACTGCACCTTTTGGGTTTGCGCCTCATTTAATTGGTGCTTCGGGTGGTGGAAAAGGAACACTTATCAGATTTGTTGGTTCAGCCTTTGGTGAGAAATATGTTGCATCCCTTCAAAGCTTCCAGGAGTTAAGCACGCCCGAAAAACGCCACCAAAACTTAACAGGTTGCCGACTGGTAAACTTCCCCGATTTGGGAGGATTTCAATCAGGTCTGAGAAGTTTTTATGAGTTGGTTGATAATGGAAGTCTCTCTGGTCGTCCATTATTTAGCAGCAATAGTTATAGCAAACGATGGAATTGTAGATTTTGGTTAGCCAGCGTTGACCACTTGCAAATTGAAAACTCTGGGGATGGATGGGATAGACGGGTTATACCAATCCCCACAAAACGCCGAACCTGTGCAACCGACCCAAACTTAGAACAAAAGCTTCAAGAGTGCAAAGCAGATGTGATTAGCTGGGCATTAGCAATGCCAAGAGAGCGCAGAGATTATATCCTACTTAATGCCTCAAAAACTAATGATGCGATCGCCGCGCTCAAAAAAGAGCAAGCAACGTTCAGTGATTCAACTCGTGCATTTATCGATCAATGCCTAGTACCCTCAGATAGTTGCGCCACAACAACGACAGGGCATCTGTATGACCTCTATGTAGAATACTGCAAAGCGAACGGTTTCAGCCCCGTAAACGTAAACAGGTTTACGAGCCATGCCAAAGCTATTCTCCCAGAAAACAGGGTTGAGCGCAGCAAAGCCACAGCAGGTAAAGGTACTAGAGTAAATGTTGCCGCACACTGGAGGAACTTAGAATCTATTCCACAGATTTTTACAAAGAGTGAAGCAGGTATCTGGAGTTGCAATAAAAACCTCTGCAATGAAGGTGGACTCGAACTTTTTGAACAGTTCTGGGAAAATGGTGGTCAAATCCCCAAAACTGAGACACCTGAACCAGAACCCAAAGAAGCAGAACCTACGGGATTACAGGGAAACCAAACAGAGATTAAAGCCGTTAAAAAGACGCTTGAGGCTAACGACAGAAATACCAGACTGGCAAGCGAGGTTGAGATTAATACCAGAAAAATCCGCGACAATTGGGACGATGAATTAAAAATTGGGGGCATAATGTTTGATGCCCAAATGAAGGATGCTGCCCTTGTTTCAGGTATTAAGGCTTTCTTTAGGAAGCACGGTGAAGAGTACGTAAGTTACCTAGATCAGTGCCAGGGCATCTACGAAGCCAAGGCAACCTAGAGTTGCAAAGATAATCCTTGGGTGAAACAAGCCTCACCCACGACAGCCTAAGAAATTGGGCTTCGGTTGTCGTGGGTTTATCGAGGCTAAATATGCAATCCAGTACAATAGTTAAAAAAATACAAAAACCAGAGCCTATAAGTGATGAACAGGCTCTCTATGTTGAGCTAAAAAGGCTCGTAGATAGTAATGCAAGCTCATTAAAAATAGATGAAGCCATTACGATGACTGGGCTAAACATTTGGTACAAAGTTCGCAAGAGGCTATTGGATGAGGGGGCTTTAGATTTAGTAATCTACTTGGATAGTTGCAGAGATGATGGGACATTACATTACTGCGGTAGCCTAGCCAGAGAGCCGCTAGCAAGCCCAATTAGTTGCAAAGTCTCACAGACCTACTAAAAACAATATCCCCACTGCCGATAAATGCTAGTGGGGATACAGATACTTTGCGATGGATAGAAGGTGGGACAGTCTGGGTAGCTCCGCTATAAGGTGCGGTTATTCTTATAAAATTTGGGGATTAAAAATTAGGTAAGTAATATGCCTCTATTATATCAAATTTTTTTGATGTATTGAACCCAACCCAACCCAACCCAACCCACCCCCACATACCCACCCAACAGACCCACCCCAGTAGGAGCGATCGCCCTGGGGATTTTTTATGTGTTGCAGGGAGGGGGGAGCGATCGCGGTAGTTAGGAGGGCATACAGCAAGCCTTAGCAGTTTGAATAGGCTATGGCTCATTTTTTTATAAACCAAGCCTACAAACGCCGCCTACCCCACACCCCACACCCCAACTAACCAGCATCCACAGTGGTTTGTTGGTTGTGTTGGTGTTGGTGGGGTCTACGTATATGAGGGGGCGATTTATGTATCTGTCTCAAGTAGGTATATGGTGTCTCAGGGTCAAAATGGGGAATTTTAAAGACCCTGAGACAGGTAAAAGGCTTATGGGGCAAGGGTTCTAGGAAGTGTCTCAGGGTGACTCAGGTGTCTCAGGGTCAAGGTTGAGTTTATGGAAAAAAAAAAGGCTTTACAAAAGTTAACAATTGGTTAGTTAAAAGTGGAATTTTATAAATTTGTAATTGTAAAGTTTTGTAATGGTTGTTTTTTTCTATAAATGGAAGGATAGACCCTGAGACACCTGAGTCACCCTGAGACACCTGCTGGAATGCTTACAGCGTAAGGGTTTTAAGTGTCTCAGGGTCAATTTTAAAAGGCAAATTTACCCTGAGACACCCTATACCTACTTGAGACAGATACATAGAATTAGCTCAACTTACGTAGAAGAAACCCGCAAAAACTCTGCAATTGATTATTTTACGAAGGAATAAAAAAACACTTATTAATTTACGAAGGAATAAAAATACTCTGGTTGTAAGGATGCCTGATATTTATTCCTTGAGAGAAAAATAGTTAAAATTTAAACGCCGATCGTTCAGTTAAATTTAATAGTTAAAACCAAAGGATAAAAATTTACGGTGTTAAATTCGGAGACGCGATCGCACCGGGGGAGACGGCGCGAATCTTAAGCAAATATTAAGCGCGAAATTTTAACTATGGTGGCGGCGATCGCACCACAGGACAGCGCGAATCTTAACTGAGGTGGTCGCTGTCCTAAGACCGCGCCAAATTTGGATACGGGAATTTTGATTGGGAGTGACGGCGATCGCACTTAGGGGACAGCGCGAAAATTTGGATACGGGGATTTTAACTGTGGTGGTGGCACGCGATCGCACCCGGGGAGACGGCGCGAATCTATAGATGTACAAGAGGGTCAGTGCATACATACGGAGACGCGAAACTTTATAGATGTACAAGAGGGTCGGTGTAGGTATGCTGAGGCTTGCAGCCCGATTATTAAATAATTATTAAGATTTATCGGTATACAAGAGAGTGTATCCATGTACGTGAGGGTAAATATAGGGATACATAGGTGTACAAGAGGGTCTATCCATAGACAAGAGGGTATATCTATGTACGTGAGGTTACGTACAGGGATAGTAGGCATCTGTATCTGTATACAAAGGCTGTTATCTAGGGATAGATGGGTATACAAGACGACTTATCCATGTATAAGAG